>JBKHXT010000202.1:0-5977 GCA_046565885.1 Acidimicrobiia bacterium | reverse complement strand
GCTCGTCGTCGTGTCGTCGACCTCGGTGGTGGAGGTCGTGCCGTCGTCGCCGTCGCCGTCTTCACCTGCGGGCCCCTCGTCACCGGCGGTGGTCGACGTCGTGTCGTCCGGCTCGGTCACGCCGGGGCCGGCGGCCTCGGTGTCGTCGCCGCCGAGGTCGCCGGGCTGCAGCACGACCAGGCCGATCCCGGCGACGAGCAGCAGCAGCGCCGCGGCGAGGAGGAGCTTGGGGAGGGGTCTCACGGCAGGGTGGTCCTTGGGGGCCAGGGGTGTCGCGGTGCCGGCTGGTCGTGGAGGCTGCGGTGGCGTCGCCGGCGAGCGGGTGGAGCGGGTGACGGGAATCGAACCCGCATGACCAGCTTGGAAGGCTGGGGCTCTGCCATTGAGCTACACCCGCGGCGCCGCACGACGCTAGCCGCCATCCCGGGGGGACCCCGACTTCCCGACCAGGCCGGGGATGCCCGACAGCCGGGGGAGCAGGCACCGGGCGGACCGCTCGGCGAGCACGCCGCGCCACACGCCGGCGGCGTACGCCGCCTGGTCCGCGGCGTGCACCAGCACCCAGCGAACGGGGTCGACGCCGACGGGACCGGTGCGGGCGGCGTCGCGCCGGTCGAGCACGGCGGGCACGACGGCGGCCACCGCCGCCGCCGCCCGGACCCGCCGGCTGCGCAGGCCGGCGACCAGCGCGACCGGGAGCCACGCCCGCCACACCGCCCGCGCCAGCCACGTGCCGGCGTGCAGGGTGCCGAGGCCGCCGAGGCGCAGCGCGGTCGGCACGGGGTCGTCGACCCGCCCCCGCAGCTTCGGCGCCAGGGCCAGCGACGAGCCGACCGCCACCGCGGTGCCGGCGGCCGCACCCCGGCGCCCGCCGAGCGCGGCCAGCGCCCACGCCGCCAGGCTCCAGGCGTTCAGCTCGACCGGGGCGACCGCGCCCGGGTGGCGCCGGTCGAGCGCCGCCGCCGCCGAGCCGTAGCCGCGCCGCTGCCGGGCCCACGCCGCCCACGTCGGGCGAGGCCGGTGGACCACCTCGCTGCGGGGCTCGTACCGCACCGTCCAGCCCGCCTCCACCGCCCGCCACACCAGGTCGACGTCCTCGCCCAGCCGCATCGACGCGTCGAACCCGCCGAGCGCCTCCAGCACCGCCCGCCGGCACACCAGCGCAGCCGTGGGGACGTAGGCGACCCGCGAGCGGGGCACGACCCGGGCCTCGGTCGGGCCGAGGTCGAGCGGCGACCGGTGGCGCTCGTACCGCTCGAGGAGGGTGGAGCCGGGGCGGCTCCGCACCCGGGGCGCCACCACGCCCACCGCCGGGTCGAGCAGGTGGGCGAGGAGCGGCTCGAGCCAGCCGTCGCCCGGCGTCACGTCGGCGTCCACGAACACCACGACGTCCCCCGACGTCGTCCGCCACCCGGTGTCGCGAGCGGCCCCGGGTCCGAGCGACCGCTCGTGCCGGCGCACGGTCGCCCGGGCGCCCACGGCGGCCGCCAGCGCCTCCGGATCCGCCGACCCGTCGTCGACCACCACCACCTCGCCGAGCCGGGGAGGGAGGCGGTCGAGGAGGGCGGCCACGCCGGCGACGTCGTCGCGCACGGGGACCACCACCGACACCGCCAGCTCGGGCGCGGCGAGCGGGCGGGGGTGGGCGAGCCCGGCGTCGAGCAGGCGCCGGGCCACGAGCGCCTCGGCACCGCCGGCGGGGACGGGACCGCCGGCGAGGACCCGGTCGGCCGCCGCCGCGCCCGCCTCCGTGAAGCGCAGGAGCCGCAGCGGCGAGCCGCCGAGGAAGGTCCGCCCGTCGGCGCCGCGGCGGGTGCTCGGGTCCGGGGCGAGCGCGATATGTTCGGGGAACCTCTCGGCCACGGTGCTCCTCGAGCGGCGGGCCGCGGAGGGTAGCCCGCATCCCCCGTCCCGCAGAGGTGCCCGATGACCGTCACCGAGCCCACCACCGAAGCCCCCGCCGAGGTCGAGGCGCCGGAGGCCGCGGCTGACGTGGTCGCCGACGAGGTCGTCGTCGAAGAGGTCCTCGTCGAGGAGATCTCCATCGACGGGATGTGCGGCGTCTACTAGGACGCCGGTGGCCTTCGACCCCGATGCCCCGCACCGCCTGAGCCCCCGGGTCGGGCTCCGGCCCGAGCCGTTCGGGGCGCTCGCCTACCACTACGACACCCGCCGCCTCGTGTTCCTGAAGGCGGTCGCGCTCGTCGAGCTGGTGCGCGCCCTCGAGCAGCACCCCAGCGCCCGTGCCGCCGTCGACGCCCTCGTCGACGAGCCGGCCCGCCGCCCGGCCTTCCTCACCGCCCTCGCCTCGCTGGCCGAGTCCGGCGTCGTCGAACCCCTCCACGCCACCCTCCGGGAGACGGCATGACCACGAAGACCCCGCCGCTGGTCGAGCAGCTCAAGGGCGGCCTCGACGCCCCCATCTGCCTCACCTGGGAGCTGACCTACGCCTGCAACCTGGCGTGCGTCCACTGCCTGTCCAGCTCCGGTCGCCGCGACCCGCGCGAGCTGAGCACCGCCGAGTGCACCGATCTGATCGACCAGCTCGCCGCCCTGCAGGTCTTCTACGTCAACATCGGCGGCGGCGAGCCGATGCTGCGCAAGGACTTCTTCCCGATCGTCGAGCACGCGGTCACCAACGGCGTCGGCGTGAAGTTCTCGACCAACGGCACCTACCTCGACCGCGCCGCCGCCGAGCGCCTCGTCGAGCTGCCCTACCTCGACGTCCAGATCAGCCTCGACGGCATGACCCCCGACGTGAACGACGCCGTCCGGGGCGAGGGCAGCCACGCCAAGGCGCTCGAGGCCATGGGCCACCTGCGCGACGTCGGCTTCGAGGACTTCAAGATCTCCATCGTCTGCACCCGGCACAACGTCGGACAGCTCGACGAGTTCAAGGCGCTCGCCGACGACCACGGCGCCCAGCTGCGCATCACCCGGCTGCGCCCGTCCGGCCGGGGCGTCGACAGCTACCACGACCTGCGCCTCACCAACGCGCAGCAGCGCCAGGTCTTCCACTGGATCCTCGACCACCCCGACGTCCTCACCGGCGACTCGTTCTTCCACCTGAACGCGCTCACCACCGAGGTCGGCGGGCCGAACCTGCCGGGCCTGAACCTGTGCGGCGCCGGGCGGGTCGTGTGCCTGATCGACCCGATCGGCGACGTCTACGCCTGCCCCTTCGTGATCCACGACGAGTTCCTCGCCGGCAACGTCCGCGACGCCGGCGGGTTCGCCCGGGTGTGGCGCGAGTCGGCCCTGTTCACCGAGCTGCGCGAGCCCACGAGCGCCGGCGCCTGCGCGTCGTGCGGCTCCTACGACGCCTGCCAGGGCGGCTGCATGGCCACGAAGTTCTTCACCGGACTGCCCCTCGACGGCCCGGATCCCGACTGCATCCACGGCCACGCCGACGAGGCCCTCGCCGCCGTGGCCGCGGGTGACGTGCTCGTGCCTCGCCCCAGCCAGGACCACAGCCGGCCCGGCACCGTGGGCGTGGCCCTCACCCGCCGGCGGGGGTAGCGCCCCGCCGCCGGCGCTACTGGCGCTCGGCCTGGATGATGGCGTCGCTGAAGCCGTCGGGCACGACGACGTCGACGGGCGACAGCTCGCCGAGGTTCCGCTTGCCGAGGCCGAGCATGGCCGAGTCGATGCCGCCCCGCAGGACGTCGAGCACGTTCTCGACGCCGGCCTGGCCGCCCACGGCCAGCGACCACAGCGACGCCCGGCCGATCATGACCGCCTTGGCGCCGAGGGCCACGGCCTTCACCACGTCGCTGCCGCGGCGGATGCCGCCGTCCATGACGACCTCGATCTGGTCGCCCACCGCCTCGGCGATGAGGGGGAGCGCCCGGATGGGGGCCGGCGTGGTGTCGAGGTTGTTGCCGCCGTGGTTCGAGACGCTGATGGCGGAGTAGCCGGCGTCCACGGCCCGGCGGGCGTCGGCGACCCGCATGACGCCCTTGAGCATGAACGGCCCCTCCCACTGCTCGCGCAGCCAGGCGAGGTCGTCCCAGCTGGGGGGCGGGGTGCCCATCCACTGGCCGTAGGCCTCGAAGAAGCCGGGGGCGTCCTCGCCCTCGTTGACCATGTTCGGCACGTGCAGGTCGGGCAGCGACCGCCGCTCGATCACCTGCTTGGCCCAGCGGTACGAGTAGCGCACCTTCGTGACCAGCTCCGGCGCGTGCTTCAGCGACGTGCGCAGGTCGATCTGCTGGGGGATGTCGGGGCTGCCCCAGTCGCGCCCGTGGGAGAACGACCAGTCGAGGGTGACGATGAGGCCGGGCACGCCGGCCCGCTTGGCCCGGTCGATGCGGGCGGCCATCTGCTCGCGCGTCCCGCACCAGTAGATCTGGAAGAAGGTCTGCGGGTTGGCCTCGATGACCTGCTCGACCGGGGTGGAGCCGAAGTTCGACAGGCCGAACGCCGTGCCCCGCGCCGCGGCGGCCCGGGCGATGCCGAGCTCGGCCTCCGGGTGCACCATCTGCACGCCGGTGGGGGAGATGAGCACCGGCATCGACACGGTCTGGCCGAGCACGGTGGTGGTGAGGTCGCGCTCGGCGGGCTTGTCGGCCACGGTGGGCACGAAGCCGAGCTCGTGGAAGGCCTGCTCGTTGTCGACCAGCGTCCGGCCGGCCTCGGAGCCCGCCTTCAGGGCGGCGAACACCGACGGCGGCAGGATCTTCTGCGCACGGAGGCGAGCGATCTCGACGCTCTCGAACCACTTGTGGGCCATCGGTGCACCTCGGAGCTCGGGGGAGCGATCATCGTAGGCATGACCACCCCCCGGGCCGAGAAGCGGCGCCTGGCCGAGCGGACGTGGCCGGAGGTCGCCGACGGTCCCGCCGCCGTGCTGCTCGTGCCCCTGGGCAGCTGCGAGCAGCACGGACCGCACCTGCCGCTCGACACCGACACCCGCGTCGCCGTCGCCGTGGCCGAGGCCGTGGCCGCCCTCCGGGACGACGTGGTGGTGGCGCCGGCGCTCGCCTACGGGTCGTCCGGCGAGCACGCCGGCTTCGCCGGGACGCTGTCGATCGGCGCCGAGGCGCTCCGGCTGGTGCTGGTCGAGCTCGGCCGCTCGGCGTTCCCGCCGGACGGCTCCGGCGCGCATCGCGGGCTCGTGCTCGTCAACGGACACGGCGGCAACGCCGGCCCGGTGGCCGAGGCGGTGGCCCTCCTCGAGGCCGAGGGCCGGCCGGTGACCGCCTGGTCGCCGCGCATCCCCGGCGGCGACGCCCACGCCGGACGCACCGAGACCTCGCTCGTGCTCGCCGTCGCCGCCGACCTCGTCGGCGCCGAGCGCCCCACCGGCGCCACCGAGCCGCTGGCCGAGCTGCTGCCCCGGCTCCGCGCCGGCGGCGTGGCCGCGGTGTCGGCGAACGGCGTCCTCGGCGCAGCCGCCGGCGCCTCGGCAGAGGAGGGCCGGCGCCTCCTCGCCGCCCTCGCGGACGACCTCGTCGCCGCCGTCGACCGCCTCACCAGGGCTTCTTGACCGATCAGTCAGGTCCAGCATGACAACGGCGCGCGCTCGGCCTAGGGTCCGCAGCGCACCACCCGTGCAGACCGATCGAACAGAACCGGGGGAACCCTGCGATGAAGACCCGCGCCGCCATCCTGTGGGAAGCGAACAGCGATTGGAGCGTCGAGGAGATCGACCTCGACCCGCCCCAGACCGGTGAGGTCCTGATCAAGCTCGTCGGCTCCGGCCTGTGCCACTCCGACGAGCACCTGCGCACCGGTGACATGGTCGTGCCGCAGGAGACCGCCGACATGCTCGGCCTGAAGCAGTTCCCGATCATCGGCGGCCACGAGGGCGCCGGCGAGGTGGTCGAGGTCGGCCCCGGCGTCACCAGCCTCCAGGTCGGCGACCACGTCGTCCTCGGCTTCATCCCCGCCTGCGGCCGCTGCCCCTCGTGCGCGAAGGGCAAGTCGAACCTGTGCGACTACGGCGCGTTCCTCCTCGCCGGCCGCCAGATCAGCG
>JBKHXT010000201.1:0-12792 GCA_046565885.1 Acidimicrobiia bacterium | reverse complement strand
AGCGACGCCTCCGGCTCGCTCGACTGGTACAGCGCCTCGGCGAGGACGGCCGGCGTGCCAGCGGTGGCCCGCAGGACGCCGTAGTAGTCGCCGTCCTCGTCGATGCGGGCCCGCACGCCGGTGAAGTTGCCGCCGGACCAGGTGTCGGAGAACGGCTCGAACGCCGCCTGCAGCTCCTCGAACATCAGCCCGGCGAGGCGGGCGGAGTCCGGCGTCTCGTGCTGGTGGTACACCTGCACGCTCGGTCGATCGGCGGGTCGGGTGGGTCCGCCGTTGTGGTGGATCGAGACGAAGGCGAGCGGCTGGAGCGCGTTCACGATCTCGGCTCTTGTCCGCAGGGTGACCCGGACGTCGGCGTCGCGGGTGAGGACGACGGTGGCACCCAGCCCACGGAGGAGCTCGGCGGTGCGCTGAGCGACGTCGAGGTTGAGCTCGGCCTCGACCACGCCACTCGGCCCGATGGCGCCGGTCTCGCTGCCGCCGTGGCCGGGGTCGAGCACGACGTGGGCGCCGGTGAGCACCTCGCCGTCGATCGTCGCCTCGTTGGCGCACGGGGTCAGGACCTGCCAGGCGCCCGCCTCGCCGCCCACGATCGGGAGGACGAGCCCGCTGGCCGTGCGCACGACGCCCGGTCCGGTGGCCGGTGCCGTTCCGAACGGCGACGGCGCAGACGTCGGAGTCGACTCGAGCTCGACCGTCGGCGGGTCGTCCCGGGTGGCGAACAGCGCCCACGCCACCAGCACCAGGGCGGCGCACACGAGTGCCAGCCGGGTGAGCGGGGACGTTCGGGCGATCATCGGTCCCGCCTTCGTACCCGCCGCGCCGCTCCTCGGGTCGGGCCAGCATGGCGGGTTCGTTGCAGGTGGGTGACAGCGGGATCGATCGGGTCAGCGACGGCGTCTGATCGGGTACGCGACCTCGTCAGCAGCGAGGCACCCGAAGGAGGTGGACCCATGGTCATCACCGACACCGTCAGCCGGCTCGACCACGACCAGACCCGAGTGACGCTCGAGCCGCACGGCGAGATCGACGCCGGCAGCGTCGAGGAGCTGGCCCTCCTGGTTCAGGGTGCCCTCTGCCGTGGCGCCCACGAGCTCGACGTCGACCTGCACGACGTCACCTTCATGGACACCGCCGCCCTCCGTGTCCTCGAGGCCGCCCGGGACGTGCTGACCTCCAGCGGCGGGTACCTGTGCCTGCGCAACCCGGCGCCCCAGGTCCGCCGGCTGCTGCGGCTCACCGCCTTCTGCCCCGGCCCCACCGAGTAGCGCCCGCAGGAGCCGGCGTGCTGACGTGCACGCCGTGCCCGACCTCTCCGGCTCGACCTTCGCCGCCGCCACCGCCGTCACCGACGAGGGCGGAGGCCGCTTCGCCGGGCGGGTGCACGACGGCTGGGACATCGCCGGCAACGCCAACGGCGGCTACCTGCTGGCCATCGCCGCCCGGGCGATGCGCGAGGCCAGCGGCCGCCCCGACCCGGTGAGCATCACCGCCCACTACCTGCGGCCCGGCCGACCTGGTCCCGTCACCGTCGAGACCGACGTCGTGAAGGAGGGCAAGACCTTCGCCACGGTGCGGGGGACGCTCCTCGACGACGAGGGCCGGCCGATGCTCGGCCTGCTCGGCACCTTCGGGACGCTGTCGACGACGACCGAGGCGGCCGTCCACCACGAGCTGGTCGAGGCGGCGCCGCCCGAGCTGCCGTCGTTCGAGGACTGCCGGCCCCGCCAGCACGCACCGGAGATCGCCCCGGCGTTCATGGACAAGGTCGAGCTGCGCCTGCACCCCGAGGACTCCGTGTTCTCGCAGGGCCAGAAGTCGGGATCGGCCCGCATGCGGGGCTGGTTCGCCTTCCCCGGCGACGAGCCCGTGGACACGATCGGCCTGCTCCAGGCCACCGACGCCTTCCCGCCCACCATCTTCAACGTCGAGCTCCCGGTGGGCTGGACCCCGACGGTCGAGCTGACCGCCCACGTCCGGGCCCGCCCGGCGCCGGGGCCGCTGCGCTGCGTCTTCACGACCCGGTTCGTGACCGGCGGGTTCCTCGAGGAGGACGGCGAGGTGTGGGACGCCACCGGTCGCCTGGTCGCCCAGTCCCGCCAGCTCGCCCTCGTGCCGAGGGGCTGACCGCCGCCGGTACGGAGCCGCTGCCAGAACCCGGAGAGGTCGTTTCCGGATCCCTCGGGCCACCCGCCAGACTCGGAGGCGATGGCACGCATCCTCGTCACCGAAGAGATCGCCGACAGCGGGCTGCAGGAGCTGCGCGACGCCGGCCACGACGTCGACGTGCAGCTGGGCCTTTCCCCGGAGCAGCTGCTCGACGCGGTGAAGGGTGCGCACGCGCTGATCATCCGCTCGGCGACCACGGTGACCCGCGAGGTGCTCGAGGCGGGCACCGACCTGATCGTGGTCGGCCGGGCCGGCATCGGCCTCGACAACGTCGACACCGGGGCGGCCACCGAGCGCGGCGTCATGGTCGTGAACGCCCCGCAGTCGAACACGCTGTCGACCGCCGAGCACACCATGGCGATGCTGCTCGCCCAGGCCCGCAACATCCCCCAGGCCAACGCCGCCCTCAAGGCGGGCCGCTGGGAGCGCAGCAAGTGGACCGGCGTCGAGCTGGCCGACAAGACCCTCGGCATCATCGGCTTCGGCCGGATCGGCACCCTCGTCGCCCAGCGGGCCAACGCCTTCGGCATGAAGGTGATCACCTACGACCCCTACGTCACCGAGGAGCGGGCCCGCCGCCTCGGCGTCGAGGTGGTCGACCTCGACACGCTGGCCGCCCGGTCCGACTTCGTCACCCTCCACCTGGTGAAGACCCCGGAGACCGTCGACCTGCTGAACGCCGACTTCTTCGCCAAGGCCAAGCAGGGCATCCGCATCGTCAACGTGGCCCGCGGCGGCGTCATCAACGAGGACGACCTCGCCGACGCCATCCGCTCGGGACAGGTGGGCGGCGCCGCCATCGACGTGTTCGCCACCGAGCCCACCACCGAGTCGCCGTTGTTCGAGCTGGACGAGGTCGTGGTCACCCCGCACCTCGGCGCCTCCACGCACGAGGCCCAGGACAAGGCCGGCGCCACCATCGCCGAGATGGTCCGCCTGGCCATGGCCGGCGACTTCGTGCCCTACGCGGTCAACGTGGCCGCCGCCGAGGCCGCCGAGACGATCAAGCCGTTCCTCCCGCTGGCCGAGCGCATGGGCGCCATGTTCACGGCGCTCAGCGAGGGCGTGCCCGAGGTGCTCGAGATCGCCTACGCCGGCGAGATCGCCGAGTACGACACCCGCATCCTTACCCTGTCGGTGCTGAAGGGCGCCTTCTCGAAGGTGAGCGAGGAGCCGGTGAGCTACGTCAACGCCCCGATGCTGGCCAAGGAGCGCGGCATCGAGGTGCGCGACACGTCGTCGTCGACGTCGCACGACTTCGTCAACCTCATCACGATCAGCGGCGGTCACCACTCGATCGGCGGCTCGGTGGTGGGCGCCCGCCAGGAGCCGGCGATCGTGGCCATCGACGACCACACCGTCGACGTGCCCCCGGCCGACCACATGCTCATCGTCCGCAACGACGACCGCCCCGGCATGATCGCCACCGTCGCCCAGGCCCTGGCGGACGCCGGGGTCAACATCGACGACATGCACCTCGGCCGCTCGACGACCAGCGGCGAGGCGTCGCTCATGGTGCTGGCGACGTCGCCGGCGGTGCCCCGCGAGGTCGCCGACACCCTGCGCTCCACCGACGGGATCCTCTCGGTCCACGTCCTGGCGTAGCGGTACGGAGCCGCTGCCAGTTCCCCCCGGGGACCGGATCTGGCAGCGGCTCCGTACCGGACCCGCCTCAGCCAGCGGTGAGGAAGCGCTCCATCGCCGGGTAGGCCGACCGGTCCTCGACGAAGAAGGCGTGGCCGCCGTCGAACCACTCGATGCGGGCGTCGGGCAGCTGGCCCGCCATCGCCTCCTGGTTCGCCGGCGGGGCGATGCCGTCGTGGCGGCCGGCGGCGATGAGCACCGGCATCGCCATGGCGGGGAGGCGGTCGAAGCAGTCGTGGTCGCGGCGGGCGAGGAGCTGAGCGACCTCGCCGTCGGAGTGGTACGGCTCGCCCGGCCCTCGGGGCTTGGCCGCCTCCATCGACTCGATGACCGACCGGACGACCGCCCGGCGCTCGGGGTCGGTGTTGCGGTCGTCGAGGGCGTCGATCCAGCGCTCCCGCCGCTCCTCGTCGGGCAGCCCGATGAGCTCGTGCAGCGGGTACGACGCCCCGCCGGCGCCGCCCGGTGAGGTGCAGGCGAGCACGCAGCGCTCGAACCGCCCGGGCGCGGTGACGGCCGCCTCCATCAGCACCATGCCGCCGAAGCTGACCCCCACGGCGAGGCAGCGGTCCCAGCCGACGTGGTCGAGCAGGCGGAGCAGGTCGCCGGCGAAGTCGGCCATGGTCGGCGGGTGCTCACCGGTGGTGGACCGACCGAGGCCCCGGTGGTCGTAGGCGAGCACCCGGCACCGCTCGACGAAGGGCGACGACAGGGCGTTGGGCGGGCGGCGCAGGTCGGAGCCCGAACCGCTCACGTAGACGACGCGAGGACCGTCCTCCGGCCCGGCGAGCTGGTGGCAGATACGCACGTCGCCGAGGTCGGCGAAGTCGGCGGCGTCGTCGGCCACCTGCCCGGGCACGGCGCTCAGCGCTTGGCGGCGCGGAGGCCGTCGGCCTCGGCGGCGGCGGCGTCGACGTAGCAGCGGTCGGGCGTGGTGCGGTCGTAGTTGAGCTGGCCCGGCGCGTGGAAGATCTTCGAGCTCATCTTCGCCTTGATGGGGTAGCCCTCGGGGCACTCGCCGTCGTCGGTGGGCTCGGTCCACGAGGTGCCGGCCACGGGGGAGGCGGCCACCGGGATGCCGTCGGGCTCGGGCGCCCGCACCACGTCGTCGGCCACCTCGCCGGAGGCGTCCGGCGGGTTGGGCGCCGGCGAGGCGTCGGGTGTGGGCACGGGGTCGGGGGTGGCGTCGGAGGCGCTGGCCGCGTCCTCGGGCCGCAGGGGCGGCCACGGCTCGGAGGGGGTGCTGGCCGGGGCGGGCAGCGGGTCGTGGTCCCGCCGCAGCGCCTTCACCATGGCGACCACCGCGGCGACGCCTGCGGCGAGTGAGGTCAGTCGGAGCAGGCGCTTCATGCGCCGGACACTACCGAGCCCGTCCGTTCCGCGGCTCTGCGGGCGATCTCCTCGACGAGGCGCTGGAAGATCAGCCCGTGGAACGGCGACACCAGGTACCAGTACAGGCGGCCGAGCAGGCCCCGGGGCACGAAGATGGCCCGCTGGTGCACGACCCGTCGGGCGCCCTCGTCGTCGATCCGCCACTCGAGCCACGCCTCGCCGGGCAGTCGCATCTCGGCTCGCAGGCGCAGCAGCCGGGGCGGCTCGTGGACCTCGACCCGCCAGAAGTCGAGGGCGTCGCCGACCCGCAGCTGGTCGGGGTGCCGCCGGCCCCGCCGCATGCCGGGACCGCCGATGAGCTTGTCGGCCACGCCCCGCAGCCCCCACAGGTGGTCGGCGACGAACCAGCCCCGGTCGCCGCCGATGCCGCTCGCCACCGCGAAGACGGCGCCCGCCGGTGCGTCGGTCTCGGCCGTGCGGTCCTCGACGTAGACCTGGCCGCCGGACCAGTCGGGGTCGGAGGGCAGGGGATCGGCCGGGGTCTGGCCGGGGAGCAGCGCGTCGGACCAGCGGGTGCGCACGTCGACGTCCTCGATGCGCCGCAACGCCAGCTCGAGCGCCTGGCGGAAGGCCAGGAGGCGGCGCTCGCCGAACAGGTCGACGTCGGCGTCGGTGACGACGACCTCGTTCACGAGGCTCTCGACCAGCGGCCGGGCGAGGCCGCCTGGCAGCGGGGTGACGAAGCCGACCCAGCGGCTCGACAGGCTGGGCGACAGCGCGGGCACCGGGACCACGACCCGGCGCCGGAGGCCGGCGACCTCGGCGTAGGTGTGCATCATCTCCCGGTAGGTCAGGACGTCGGGGCCGCCCACCTGCACCACCCGGCCGACCACGTCGTCGCGGTCGAGCACCGCGACGAGGGCGTGGAGGACGTCGCGGATGGCGATGGGCTGGACCTTCGTGTCGACCCACCGCGGCGTGACCATGACCGGCAGGACCTCGACGAGGTTGCGCAGCATCTCGAAGCTCGCCGAGCCCGAGCCGATGATGACCGCCGCCCGCAGCTCGGTGACCGGCACCGACCCCGAGGCCAGGACCCGACCGACCTCGTGGCGGCTGGCCAGGTGCGGCGACAGGTCGTCGTCCTCCTGGCCCAGCCCGCCGAGGTAGACGAGGCGCTCGACGCCGGGCGTGGCGTCGGCGGCGTCGGCGAACGCCTTGGCGTTGCGGCGGTCGGCCTCGGCGAAGTCGTCGTCGCCGGCGCCCATCGAGTGGACGAGGTAGTAGGCGGCCGAGCAGCCCGCCATCGCCTCGCGCAGCGCCTCGGCGTCCTGGAGCGAGCCCTCGACGATCTCCACCCGGTCGGCCCAGTCGACGCCGGCGAGCTTCGACGGTGTGCGCACGAGGCAGCGGACGTCGTGGCCGGCGTCCAGCAGCGCCGGGACCAGGCGCCCGCCGATGTAGCCGGTGGCGCCCGTGACGAGGACGGTGGTCACGCCTGCTGTGTAGCGCGGCGGTGCCCGATCCGGACGGCGGGCACCGTGGGAGGATGCGGGCCGTGGCCGGACCGCCCGCTGCCCGCCGGCTCGCCGCCGCCGCCCTCTGCGCCGTCGTCGCCGTGGCGTGCACGGAGAGCGACGTGGCCCTCGAGCGGCCGGCGGCCACGACGACGTCGGGGGCCACGTCGGCACCGACCACGATCGTCCCCACGGGCGTCGCCGGCGCCGCCGGGGTCGGCGACCCGTACTTCCCCCACCTGGGCAACGGCGGCTACGACGTGCAGCGCTACGACATCGACCTCGACTGGCTGCCCGACACCGGGCGCATCGAGGCGGTCACCACGCTCGTGCTCGAACCCACCGTCGACCTCGACCGGTTCCACCTCGACCTCGTCGGGCTCGAGGTCACCTCGGTCACCGTCGACGGGCGTCCGGCGCCGTTCGAGCGCTCGGGTCGCGAGCTCGTCGTCGACCCGGCGCCGGTCCTCGCCGACGGCGACACCGTGGAGGTCGACGTCGCCTACGCGGGCGTCCCGCAGCCCGTCGAGCTCGGCAGCGACGTCTTCGGCGCCGGCTGGCAGACCGACGGCCGCGACGCCTTCGTCGTGTCCGAGCCCGCCGGCGCCGCCTCGTGGTTCCCGGGCAACGACCACCCGACCGACAAGGCGACGTTCCGCTTCCAGCTCACCGTGCCGGCCGATCAGGTGGCCGTGGCCAACGGCGTGCTCGTCGAGGAGCGCACCGAGGCCGACGGCCGGCGCACCTTCGTGTGGGAGGTGTCGGACCCGATGGCCACGTACCTGGCGTCGATGGTCGTGGGGGACCTGGTGATCGAGCGCCGCACCGCCCCCACCGGCCTGCCGCTGCGCGACGCCTACCCCCGGCACCTCGCCGACGATGCCCGGGCGGAGTTCGCGCCGGCAGGGGAGATGATCGCCACGTTCGAGGAGTGGTTCGGGCCCTTCCCGTTCGAGGTGTACGGCCACGTGGTGGTCGACGAGGTGCTCGGCTTCGCGCTCGAGAACCAGACGCTGTCGCTGTTCGGCGCCGACCTGGTCGCCGGCGCCGGCCGGTTCGAATCGGTGGTGGCCCACGAGCTGGTCCACCAGTGGTTCGGAAACGCCGTGAGCCCGGCCACGTGGCGCGACATCTGGCTGAACGAGGGCTTCGCCACCTACGGCGAGTGGATCTGGGAGCAGGAGTCGGGCGGTCGGTCGATCGAGGACAGCGCCCGCCTCGCCCACGCCGGCGCCGACTTCGGCGTGGCGCCCGGCGACCCCGGGAACGAGGAGCTGTTCCAGCCGACCGTCTACGTGCGTGGCGCCCTCGCCGTCCACGCCATCGCCGAGGCGATCGGCGACGACGCCTTCCGCACCCTGCTGCGCGAGTGGGTGGCCCGCTTCGGCGGCGGGGTGGCCTCGACCGCCGACCTGCGGGCGCTGGCCGAGGAGCTGGGCGGCCAGGACCTCGGGCCGCTCTTCGACGCCTGGGTCTACGGCGTCGAGCTGCCGCCGCTGCCCGGGTAGGTCAGGCGGCCTCGTCGCCGAGCACGGCGGCCAGCGCGACCTCGATGGTCGGGTGGCGGAACTCGAACCCGCTGGCCTGGAGCACCTCGGGGACGACCCGGTGCGAGGAGAGCAGCAGCGTGTCGGCCAGCTCCTTGCCGAGGAGGATGCGCGGACCGGTCATCGGGATCGGGAGCAGCGTGGGACGGCCCAGCTCGCGCCCGAGCGCCTTGGTGTACTGCTGGTTCGTCACCGGGTTGGGCGCCGTGAGGTTGGCCGGGCCGGCGACGTCGCTGTCGATGAGGTGCAGCATCGCCCGCACGTGGTCGTCGATCGAGATCCAGCTCCACCACTGCTTCCCGGAGCCGAAGCGGCCGCCGAGGCCGAGCTTGAACGGCGGCAGGGACCGGGCGAGGGCCCCGCCCCCGGCGGCCTGGACGATGCCGGTGCGCAGCAGGACGGTGCGCACGCCGGCCGCCTGGGCGGCGGCGGTGGCGCCCTCCCACCGCAGGCACACGTCGGTGAGGAAGCCCGAGCCGGGCGGGGACTCCTCGGTGATCACGGCGTCGCCGGTGTCGCCGTAGTAGTCGATGCCCGAGGCCGACAGCAGCACCCGCGGCTTGCGGTCGAGCCCGGCGATCGTCTCGGAGATCAGGGTCGTGCTCCGCACCCGCGAGTCGAGGATGAGCCGCTTGCGCTCGTCGGTCCAGCGCTCGTCGCCGATGCCGGCACCGGCGAGGTTGACGACGGCGTCCACGCCCTCGAGCGCGGCGGCGTCGATGGTGCCGGCGTCCGGGTCCCAGTCGATCTCGCCCTGGCCGGCGTCGCCGTGGCGGACGAGGCGGATGGGCTCGTGGCCGGCGCCCCGCAGCGCACCGACGAGGGCGGAGCCGATGAGGCCCGAGGATCCCGTGATCGCGACCTTCATGTGCCGTACGTTACGGACATCGGACGGCGCCCGGCTGTCGGGGGAACGCCGGAACCGACGACCCTCAGGGGGTGCCAGTGCTCCAAGACCTGAAGAAGTTCCTGATGCGCGGCAACGTGGTCGACCTGGCCGTCGCCGTCGTCATCGGCGTGGCGTTCCAGGCGGTCATCAACGCCTTCGTCGAGTTCATCATCAACCCGCTGATCGCCGGCATCTTCGGCGAGCCCGACATCAGCCAGGTGCTCACCTTCGGGGTGAACGACGCCGTCGTCAGCATCGGCGGCTTCCTGCAGGCGTTGCTCGACTTCCTGATCATCGGCGTGGCGCTGTTCCTGGTGGTCCAGGCCTACAACCGCCTCCAGAGCGTCCGGGAGCAGACCCCGCCGGAGGAGCAGCCGGTCCCCTCGGACGAGGTCGTGCTGCTCACCGAGATCCGCGACGCGCTGCGAGCGCAGGCCCGCTGATCGCCGGGTCGTCGGTCATCGCCCCGCCCTCTAGGGTTCGAGGCGATGGCCGACGTACCCATGCCCCAGCTCGGTGAGACCGTCACCGAGGGAACGATCACCCGCTGGTTCAAGCAGGTCGGCGACTCGATCGCCGAGGACGAACCGCTCTTCGAGGTCTCCACCGACAAGGTCGACTCCGAGGTGCCGTCCCCGGTCAGCGGCACGATCACCGAGATCCTCGTGGGCGAGGGCGACACCGTCGAGGTCGGCACGGTCCTGGCCCGGATCGGCGACGAGGGCGCGGCCCCGGCGTCCGACGCCGGCGGCAGCGGCGCCCAGCAGGAGCCCCAGAGCCAGCCGGACATGGCGTCCGAGGTCGACGAGTCGGCGCCCACGGAGGCCGGGGCGCCGGTCCAGCCCGAGCAGCCCACGCAGCCGACCCACATCCCCTCGACGGTGAAGGGCCACGGCGGCGGCGAGGTCGACCGCCAGGAGCAGCACTTCGACGTCGTCGTCATCGGCGGCGGCCCGGGCGGCTACGCGACGGCGCTGTACGGGGCGTCGGCCGGGCTGAGCGTCGCCCTCATCGAGAAGAACAAGCTGGGCGGCACCTGCCTGAACGTCGGCTGCATCCCGGCCAAGGAGCTGCTCGAGAGCGCCCACGTGCACCGCACGATCAAGGGCGCCGCCGAGTTCGGCTTCGAGGTGGGCGAGGTCGGCATCAACTGGACCCGCACCATCGAGCGCAAGCAGGAGGTGGTCGACCGCCTGGTCGGCGGCCTCGGCCAGCTGCTCAAGGGCCGCAAGGTCACCGTCTTCGACGGGCACGGGCGCCTGCACGCCGGCCACAAGGTCACCATCGGCGGCGGCGAGTCCGGCGACGTGGCGATCTCCGGCGACTCGGTGGTCATCGCCGCCGGCTCGCTGCCCCGCACCATCCCCGGCTTCGACGTCGACGGGAAGGTCGTGATGACCTCCGACGAGTTCCTGTCGATGGACCCGCTGCCGTCCACGGCCGTGGTCATCGGCGGCGGCGCCATCGGCTGCGAGTTCGCCTCGACCATGTCCGACATGGGCACCGAGGTCACCATCCTCGAGGCGCTCGACCAGATCATCCCCGGCTGCGACGCCGACGTCGTCCGCGCCGTCCAGCAGTCGTTCAAGAAGCGCGGCATCGACGTGAAGACCGGCGTCAAGGTCAGCGGCCACCAGCCGAAGGACGGCGGCGGGACGACGGTGACCTACGGCGACGGCGAGACCATCGACGTCGACGTGGTGGTCGTGTCCGTCGGGCGGCGTCCGAACACCGACGACCTCGGCCTCGACGGCACGCAGGTGTCGGTGAGCGATCGCGGCTTCGTCGACGTCGACGACCGCTGCCGCACCGGCGAGCCCGGCGTGTGGGCCGTGGGCGACTGCATCGCCACGCCGGCGCTGGCGCACGTCGCCTTCGCCGAGGGCATCGTCGTGGTCAAGGACATCCTCGAGGAGGAGCCGGTCCCGGTCGACCACCGCAACGTGCCGTGGGCGATCTACTGCCACCCCGAGGTCGCCTTCGCCGGCCTCACCGAGCAGGCGGCGAAGGAAGCCGGCTACGACGTCGTGACGTCGAAGCACCGCTGGACGGGCAACGGCCGGGCGATGATCATCGGCGACACCGAGGGCGTCGTGAAGGTCATCGCCGAGAAGGACGCCGACGGGAAGGCCGGTCGGATCCTCGGCGTGCACCTGTGCGGCCCGTGGGCCACCGAGCAGCTCGGGCAGGGCTACCTGGCGGTGAACTGGGAGGCCACGGTCGACGAGGTCGCCCACTTCATCCAGCCGCACCCCACGCTCTCGGAGCTGTTCGGGGAGACCGTCCTGTCGATGACCGGACGGTCACTGCACGGTTGATCGCACCTCGTCGACGGGGTTCGACCGGGCCGCCGTCGGGAGCGCCAGCGAGCAGGCGGCAGCGAAACGACGGTCGAAGGGCCCCTCGGGGCCCGAGCCGGAGTGAGCCTGAGCTCAGTTCTTGTAGCGGAAGGTGAGCCGGCCCCGGGTCAGGTCGTAGGGGCTGAGCTCCACCTGCACCCGGTCGCCGGGCAGCACGCGGATGCGGTGGCGGCGCATCTTGCCCGAGATGTGGGCGAGCACCAGGTGCCCGTTGTCGAGCTCGACTCGGAAGGACGCGTTGGGGAGCGACTCGTTGACGACGCCCTCCATCACGATCATGTCGCTGTTCTTGGCCACGGATCTCCTGCTTCTACTTCGTTCCGGAACCCCTCCACGATGGCACGATCCGGGCCGGGTTCCTCCATCTGCGACCGGACCGGGCGGCCGAGGGGCGTTGGTAGGGTCCGACGCATGGCCGACGTCGAGATGCCCCAGCTCGGAGAGACCGTCACCGAAGGCACCATCACCCGCTGGTACAAGCAGGTCGGCGAGCAGGTCGCCGAGGACGAGCCGCTGTTCGAGGTCTCCACCGACAAGGTCGACTCCGAGGTCCCGTCGCCGGTCAGCGGCACGCTGAGCGAGATCCTCGTGCAGGAGGGCGACACGGTCGACGTCGGCACGGTGCTCGCCCGGATCGGCGACGCCGGCGAGGCGCCGGCCGCGGCGCCCGAACCGGAGGCCCAGCCCGCCGAGGAGGCCACCGAGGCCCAGCCGGAGCAGCGCCAGCCGGCGCCCAAGACCGACGACGCCCCGGAGCAGCGCCCGGCGCCCGAGGCCACGCCGGCGCCCCAGGCCCAGCCGGCCGCCGCCGCCCAGCCCGCGGCGTCCGAGAACGGCGGTGGTGGCGGTCGGGCCAAGCTGCTGTCGCCGGTCGTGCGCAAGCTCGTCAACGAGAACGACCTCGACGTCGACCGCATCCAGGGCACCGGCCCCGGGGGGCGCATCACGCGCGACGACGTGCTCGACGCCATCGACGCCGGTACGGCGAAGAAGGGCGGCGGTGCTGCGGCGCCGTCGCAGCCCGCGCCGCAGCCGGCTGCTGCGTCGGGCGGCGGCCAGCAGTCGGCCCCGGCGGCCGCTGCGCCGGTCGCGGCGGCGAAGAAGCCGGCGCCGATGCCCGCCCCGCGGGCGGGGGAGCGCGACACGGCCGTGCCGCACTCGCGCATCCGCCGCTCGACGGCCCAGCACATGCGCCGCTCGATCGACACCTCGGCCCACGTCTACGCCTCGATCGAGGTCGACTACGACGCCGTCGACCGCCTGCGCGGCGCCGAGAAGGCGGCGTTCAAGGCCGACGAGGGCTTCAGCCTCACCTACCTGCCCTTCGTCGCCCG
>JBKHXT010000200.1:0-5783 GCA_046565885.1 Acidimicrobiia bacterium | reverse complement strand
ACCACGTCACCGAGGCGCCCGACCCACGGGCGCACCAGCGCCGCCGACACGGCGAAGGCGCCGACCACGACGCCGACGGCGAGGCCGCTGCCGCCCAGCTCCTCCTCGACGTAGCGGGGCAGGGTGGGCAGGAGCGCGGCGATCGAGAGGAAGTAGGCGAGGCCGGCCGCGATCAGCAGGGCGAACAGCGGCGTGAGCAGCCGTCCGTCGCCGGTCGGCTCGGAGGTGGGTGCGTCGGGGGGTGCGGTCGTCATGGGTCGGGGCGCCAGGCCCCGGATCAGCGCTCGGCGATCCAGTCGTCGATCAGCCGGCGGGCGATCGACACGCGAGGGGGGATGTTGGGCAGGTCGTCGGTCGTGAACCAGGCCGCCTCGGCGATCTCGGTGCCGTCGACGGCGATCTCCCCGCCGGCGTACTCGGCCCGGAAGCCGATCATCAGGCTGTGGGGGAACGGCCACGGCTGGGATCCCTGGTAGGTCACCCGGCCGACCTCGACGCCGACCTCCTCGTGCACCTCCCGGGCGACGGCCCGCTCGAGGGTCTCGCCCGGCTCCACGAAGCCGGCAAGACAGGAGAACATCGGCATCGGCCACGCGGCGTTGCGGGCGAGCAGGGCGGCGCCGTCGTCGCGGACGACGAGGGTGATCACGGCCGGCGCCAGCCGCGGGAACGCCAGCAGCTGGCACGTGCCGCAGCGCATCGCCCGCTCGCCGTGGACAGGGGCGGTCTCGGCCCCGCACCGGCCGCAGAAGCGGTGGGTGCGCCGCCACTGCACGAGCTGCACGGCCCGCCCGGCCACCAGCCACTCGGCCTCGGAGACGTTGGCGTGCAGCGCCATGAGCGGCGTGAGGACCACGTCGGGCTCGGCGTCGCCGTCGACGTCGACCGCCCAGCAGTCGCTGCCGCCCAGCCGCCCGAGGTACAGGTGGCCGTCGCCCAGCTCGGCCGGCTCGACGGCGTCGACCTCGGCCAGGTGCACGTGGTCGCCGCGGACGGTGAACACGAGCGGCGCCTCGTCGGCCTCGCCCTCGGGCGGATCGACCAGCGGCGTGAAGGGACGATCAACCAAGGGGGGCTCCTTCGACAGGTCGGCGGCGTCCGGCGCGGATCACCACGATGACGCCCGAGAAGATGAGCAGTCCAGCGGGCACGGCGGCGAGCGGCGGGGTCTCGCCGAACCACAGGGCGGCGAGCACCGTGGCCCCCACGACCTCGAACAGGATCGCCACCGACACGGCCGTGGCCGAGATCGACCGCAGCACCGTGTTGACCAGCGTGTGGCCGAGCAGCTGGGGCCCGACCACGAGGGCGAGGATGGCGAGCCAGGTCCCCGTCTCGTAGCCGACGAGCTGGCGCCCCGACACCAGGCAGGCGGCGAGCAGCAGCACCGACGCCACGCCGTAGCTGCCGGTGGTGTACACGGCCGTGCCGACCGAGCGCCGCACGTGCGAGCCGACCGACACGTAGGCCGCCGCCAGCGCGCCGCCCACCAGGGCCAGCAGGTCGCCGAACAGCGCCCGGGCCGAGATCGACAGGTCGACGCCGGACAGCACGAGGACGCCGACGAGGGCGACGCCGATGCCGATCCACACCTCCCGGTGGACGTGCTCGCCCCGGGCGCGGGCGATCAGCGCTGCCCAGACCGGCTGGGTCGCCACGAGCGCCACCGACGACGCCACGCTCGTGTACGACAGCGAGGGGATCCAGGTGGCGAAGTGGGCGGCGAGGAACGCGCCGGACAGGGCGACGAGGCGCAGCTCCCCCGCCGTCGGGCGCGGGGCGCGCAGCGCCGACGGCGCCAGCACGGGCAGGGCGAGGACGTTGCGCCACATGGCCACGGCGAGCGCCGGGGCGGCGGCGTAGCGGATGAGCGGTCCGGACGTGGAGACGGCGAGGACGGCGACCCCGAGCAGCACGAGGTCGCCTCGCGGCGCCCCGGTGGGCGCGGGGGCGGGGTCGGTCAACGGCCGTCTCGGAAGCCGCGCTCCTCCCACCACGGGTAGAAGGGCGGCATGTCGGCGCTGACCGTGTCGGTGAACTCGGCCGGCCGCTTCTCGAGGAACGACATCACGCCCTCACGGGCGTCGGCGCTCTTGCCGAGGTACGCGATGGCCGGCGAGTCGACCTCGTGGGCGGCCATCGGGTGCGACTCGCCGAGCATCCGCCACAGCATCGCCCGGGTCATGGCCACGCTGACCGCCGAGGTGTTGTCGGCGATCTCGTCGGCCAGCTGCCGGGCGGCGCCGAGCAGGTCGTCCGGCTCGTGGACCGAGCGGACCAGCCCGCCCGCCAGCGCCTCGTCCGGTCCGAACACCCGGCCCGAGTAGCACCACTCGGCCGCCTGGGAGATGCCGACCAGGCGCGGGAGGAACCACGACGAGCACGCCTCGGGGACGATGCCCCGGCGGGCGAACACGAAGCCGAACTTCGCCTGCGTGGACGCGAGGCGGATGTCCATGGGCAGCGTCATCGTGGCGCCGATGCCCACGGCCGGGCCGTTGATCGCGGCGATCACCGGCTTCTGGCAGCGGAAGATCCGCAGCGTGACCAGGCCGCCGCCGTCGCGCTGCTCCATCTCCGGCGGCGCCGAGCCGCCGGACTGGGCGTCGGCGTCGAACGTGTCCCCGCCGGACCCGAGGTCGGCGCCGGCGCAGAAGCCGCGGCCGGCGCCGGTGACGATGACCGCCCGCACCCGGTCGTCGGCGTCGATCTCGTCGAAGGCGTCGATCAGCTCGTGCATCATCCGGCCGGTGAAGGCGTTGAGGCGATCGGGCCGGTCGAGCGTCACCGTGGCGACCTTGCCGTCGACGGCGTAGGAGATCTCGGCGGGGGCGTCTGCGGTCATCCGGGCATCGTGGCACGCCCGGCGTGGCGGCGGGCCCGACCCGAACACTGCCGGCTCTTCCGGTACCGTCGTGGTCCGCCGGAACTTCCGACATTCCGCCCTCAAGTGGCGGGCCGAATCGAACGACAACTCATCCAACGGCGGAGGCGGACCGGGTTGCTCCCTCCCATCTCCGAGCGTTCCGCTCGTCTGCGCCATCAATCGTCGACGGGGCGGCTGGCCAGCCCTCCCTCTCCCGCCTGTCCGGTCGTCCCGTCGATGAGCTCGAGCTCCGCCCGGTACCTCAGAGGGCGGTGTCGAGGAGCACCGACACGGCGCTGGCGGCCGCGAGGGTGAGCACCGCCGGTCGGGTGCGGCCGGCGTCGAGGCGGCGGGCGCCCCACGACGAGCAGGCGAAGCCGACGACGATGGCCGGCACGGGCAGCAGCGACAGGCGCAGCTCCTCCACCCCGAAGGTCCCGGCGACGACGAGGGCGGCCAGGCTCATGCCGATGCCGACGAGGAAGTAGCCGGCGAGCGTCCCCCGGAGGCGACGGCCCTCCTCCCCGGCGTAGAGGATGGCCATCGGGGGTCCGCCGATCGAGGTGGCCGTCCCCATGAAGCCGGACACGGCGCCGGCGCCCAGCAGGGTCGCCCGCGTCGGTCGGATGGCGAACCGCGACGCGGTGAGCGCGACCGCGACCAGCACGAGGCCGGCGAACACGATCGCCAGGTCGTCGGCCGGCAGGGTGGCCACCGCCACGGCGGCCAGGATCGTGCCCGGCACCCGCCCGATGAGCGCCGTGCCGACCTCGCCGAGGTGGAGTCCCTGGCGGTCGCGAAGCACGGTGAGCAGCACGAGCACGCCGGCGGAGGCGATGGCCGGTCCGGGCACCAGCCGCTCGTCGACGAGGGCGTACACGGGCGCGGCGACGAGGTTGTGCCCGAAGCCCACGCTTCCCTGCACGAACGCGCCGATGGCGGAGACGAGCAGGACGGCGGCGATGCCAGCGGTCGTCATGGCCGCCGGCGCGCCGGCCGGCGTCGGGAGCGCCAGCGAGCAGCCGGCACGCGGGGTGCGAAGCACTCCGCCATGTCACGTGTGGGCGAGCCAGGTGTCGAACAGGGCGGCGTAGCGCCCGCCCTTCGCCACCAGCTCGTCGTGGGTCCCGAGCTCGGCCAGGCGGCCGTCGTGGATGACGGCGATCCGGTCGGCCCGCATCGCCGTGGCCAGCCGGTGGGCGATGATGATCGCGGTGCGGCCCTCGAGGACGGCGTCGAGGGCCCGCTCGACCCGCGTCTCGGACTGCAGGTCGAGGTTCGAGGTCGCCTCGTCGAGCACCAGGACGCGGGGCTGGGACAGGAACGCCCGGGCCAGGGCGAGCAGCTGGCGCTCGCCGGACGACAGCGACGAGCCGCGCTCGTGGATGATCTGGTCGAGCCCGGCCTCCTGGCGCTCCACCAGGTCGCGCAGGCCGGTGGCGTCGACGGCGTCCCACAGCTCGGCGTCGGTGGCGTCGGGGGCGGCGAAGGTCAGGTTGTCGCGGATCGAGCCGGCGAACAGGAACGGCTCCTGGGGCACGACGCCGATCTGGGAGCGCAGCGAGTGGAGGGTGACCTCGCGCAGGTCGTGCCCGTCGATGCGCACGGTGCCCTCGGTCGGGTCGTAGAACCGGTTCACCAGCTTGGCGACCGTGGACTTGCCCGCCCCGGTCTCGCCGACGAAGGCCACCGTCTCGCCGGCGCGGATGTGCAGGTCGAGGTCGTGCAGCACCGGCACCGCCGGGTCGTAGCCGAACGTGACGTGGTCGAGGTCGATGGCGCCCTGCATCGGCGGCAGGTCGTGCGCGTCGGGGGCCTCGCGGACGTCGGGGTCGGTGGCGAACAGCTCGGAGAGCTTGCGCACCGCGGCCCGGCCCTGCTGGTACGTGTTGTACAGCTGCACCAGCTGCTGGATGGGCGCGAAGAACATCGTCAGGTAGAGGAAGAACGCCGCCAGCTCGCCGACCGTGAGGCGGTCCTGGGTGACCAGCCACCCGCCCATGCCGAGCAGCAGGGCCTGGGCCAGGTAGCCGAGCAGCTCGGTGGCCGGCCCGTACACGGCCCCGATCACCGCCGTCTTGTCGTTGGCGTCGCGGTAGGCGCCGAGGATGTTGTCGTGGGCCACGACGTTGCGCTTGGCGCGGTTGGTGGCGGTCACGATGCGGATGCCGCCGAGGTTCTCCTGCAGGTCGGACATCACGTCGGCGATGCGGTCCCGCACGTCGAGGAACGCGACGTCGGAGGCCTTGCGGAACCACAGGGTCAGCCCGAGCATCACCGGAACGACGCCGAGGAACAGGATCGCCGCCAGGGTGGGGCTCACCGCGAACAGGACGACGGTCACGATGGCCAGGGTCAGGAACTGGACGAACATGTTCACCAGCCCCTCCTGGAACAGGGCGGTGAGCGAGTCGATGTCGCTCGTCATGCGCGTCATGAGCACGCCGCCCTTCTCCCGGGTGAAGAAGCTGAGCGACAGGCGCTGGAAGTGGGAGAAGATGCGCACCCGCAGCGACTCCATGAGCGACTCCCCCACCCGGCCGGTCCAGGCGACCCGGGCGGCGGAGACGACGGTGCTCAGCACCACGCTGCCGACGTAGAGGCCGCCGATCCACAGCAGGGCGTCGGTGTCGCCGGGGACGATGCCCCGGTCGATGGCCTCGCCGGTGAGGAACGGGCCGATGGTGACGAGGAACGTCTCGACCACCACGAGCACGAAGGCGAGGGCGACCGCCCAGCGCTTCTCGCCGATGAAGCGGCGCAGCGTGAACGGCCGCTGGTCCCAGGCGGCCTGGGAGAACTCGACCGGCGGGACCCGGTGCTCGGGCTCGGTCTCGAGCAGGGCCTCGACGCGGGCGCGCATCTCCTCCGGCACGCCGGCGAAGGGCAGGCCCTCGGCGCCGGGGGCGGAGAACGG
>JBKHXT010000199.1:0-12982 GCA_046565885.1 Acidimicrobiia bacterium | reverse complement strand
GAGGTCAACGAGACCCTGGGACGGGCGATGGGCGACGAGCTGCTGGTGCAGGCGGCGGGCCGGCTGGCGTCGCTCACGGAGGACGGCTGGTGCGCGAAGACCGCCAGCGACGAGTTCACGCTCGTGTGCCGGGGCGGCAACGCCGAGGCCGAGGAGCTCGCCCAGCGGGTCGTCGAGGCGTTCGAGGCGCCGGTGCAGTGCGAGGACGTGGCGCTCGCCATCACGGCCGGCGTCGGCGTCGTGCTCGCCCCCGACCACGGCCGCGAGACCGAGATCCTGCTGCGCCGGGCCAGCCTGGCCGCCAGCCGGTCGCGCGTCGAGGGCACGCGGGTCACGGTCTGGGCCGCCGACCGGGATCCCTACGACCCGCAGCGCCTGGCCATCGCCGCCGACCTGCGGGACGCCATCCCGGCGGGCGAGCTCCAGGTGCACTTCCAGCCCCAGGTCGACATCGAGACCGGCCTGGTGACCAGCGCCGAGGCGCTCGTGCGCTGGCGCCACCCCCGCCTCGGCGAGCTGCGGCCGGACCAGTTCATCGCCGCGGCCGAGTACACGGGGGCCATCGACGCCCTCACCGAGCACGTGGTGTCCGTCGCCGCCCACACCTGCGCCGGCTGGCGGGCCCAGGGCTGGGACCTCGACGTCTCGGTCAACCTGTCGGCCCGCAACCTGGCCAACGTCGGCTTCGCCGACACGATCCGCCGGGTGCTCGACGAGTCGGGTCTCGAGGCCCGGGCCCTCACCCTCGAGCTGACCGAGTCGAGCATCATGACCGAGGCGGTCGAGGCGATGAGCACGCTGGAGGCGATCCACGACCTCGGCGTGTCGCTGTCGATCGACGACTTCGGCACCGGCTACTCGTCGCTCGCCCACCTGCGGAAGCTGCCGGTCTCCGAGATCAAGATCGACAAGTCCTTCGTCTTCGACCTCACGACCAACCAGAACGACGAGGCCATCGTCCGCTCGATGGTGAGCCTCGGCCACCACCTCGGCCTCACGGTCGTCGTCGAGGGCGTCGAGACCGTGGAGGTGCGGCGCCGGCTGGCCGAGCTCGGCGCCGACCGCATCCAGGGGTACCTGCTCAGCCGCCCGATGCCGGTGTCGGCGTTCGAGCAGTGGATCGCCGACCGGCCGGTCCGCATGGTCGACCTCTCGAGCGACGACGCCCGCTCGGACCGCACCGAGCGCACCGACGACCGGGACCGCTGAGACGGCCCGGCGCCCTGGGCGCCGAATCGCCATCGAATCCGTGCCCAGCGGTTTGTCTCACCTATGTGGCGCCTGAGGGCACCGGATGCCGGCCTCGTCGACCGGCGAGTCGTCAGACGAGGGGCCAGGGGTAGCGGTGGCCGCTGCCGTCGACGGGGAAGTGGCCGAGGTCGAGCACCATGTCGACACGGTCGAGCAGCGCCTCCTGCTCGGCGTCGTCCAGCAGCTCGGCCAGCGCCGGCGGGACGCCGCAGGACCGGAGCCGGTCGAGGTCGTCGAGCAAGCCGGACGGAACGGGCTCGCCGGCGAACTCCCAGATCACGGTGCGCAGCTTGAAGTCCTCGTGGAAGCAGAGCCCGTGGTCGATGCCGAACAGCTCGTCGCCGACGGAGACCAGGCAGTGGCCGCTCTTGCGGTCGGTGTTGTTGGCCACGAGGTCGAACGCGCACATGGCCCGCATCCGGTCGTGGTGGCGGCCGGCCTCGTAGAGGGTGAAGTAGTGCTGCTCGAAGTCGGCCTCGACGAAGCGCTGCACCGACCCGATGCCGAGCGGTCCGTCGCGCAGGACGGTGTGGGGGACGAGGCCCCACCCGAGCGCCTCGCTCAGCTCGTGGGCGGCCACCTCCCGGCGGTCGAGGCCGCGGGGGAAGTCCCACAGCGGTCGCTCGCCCCGGCGGGGCTTGTAGATGGCCCGGGTCCACTGGTCGCCGTGGGTCACCACGGCCAGGAACGTGCCGTTGGAGGACCAGGGCATCCGGCCCTCGATCTCGATCTCGCCTTCTTCGAGGACGGTGCGGACGGGGTCGGCGGCCATGGCGCGACGATCCTGGCCCAGCGGAGGGGGTGAGGTCAGTTCGCCCGGGGGCAGGCGTGCCCGCCCGGGTCCATCGGCGCCCCGCAGACCCGGCACGGCGGACGGCCGCCGGCCATCAGCTCCTCGGCCCGCTCGATGAACGCCCGGACCTGCGACCGGCTGATGATCACCCGCAGCGTCTGGCCCTCGGGCTCGTCCTCGGCCACCAGCTCCTCGGCCACGATGATGATGCGGTCGAGGTCGTTGTCGTAGGCGACGCCGATGTTGCCGACCGTCCACTCGGCGTCGACGGGCTCGACGAGCTCGGGCGCCGGCGGGACGTCGGACGGCGCCGGCAGGTCGTGGAGCATGCCGGCCAGGTACTCGGCGAGCGCGCTCACCTGCTGCTTCTCGAGGCGCACCGACGACACCTCGGCGTCGTCGCAGGCCTGCAGGTAGAAGACGCGCTGGCCGGGCGGGCCGACCGTGCCGGCGGTGAACACCTTGGGGTCGAGGTACTCGCTCACCTCGGTCACCTCAGGAGGGCGCCAGCGACACGAGGTCGCCGGTGTGGTTGACGGCCAGGACGGTGGGGCCGTGGGCCCCGTGGAGCACGGCCGAGACGGCGCACTGCCCGATCACGATGCGCTGGAACAGGTCGAGCGGCGTGCCCAGGGCCGACGCGACCGCGGCCTTGATCGGGTCGGCGTGGGAGACGGCGACCACGATCTCGCCCGGGTGGTCGGCGACGATGGCGTTCACGGCGTCGACGATGCGGGCCTGCATCTCGCCGAACGACTCGCCGTTCGGGAAGCGGAACCCGGACGGGTGCTGCTGCACGGTCTTCCACTCCGGCAGCTTCGCCAGCTCCTTGAGCTCTCGCCCGGTCCAGTCGCCGAACTCGCACTCGATCAGGCCCTTGCGGGTCTTGGTGCGCAGGCCGAGGGCCTTGGCGATGGGCGCCGCGGTCTCCTTGGTGCGCTCCATCGGCGACGCGTACACGGCGGTCACGCCGACGCCGTCCTTCTTCGCCGTGCGCGCCTCGTGGAGGGCGAGGATCCGCTGGGCGACGGCCTCGGCCTGGGCCAAGCCCTCGTCGGCGAGGTGGAGCCCCGACGCCCGGCCCGGCAGCACCGAGCCCGTGGTGGGTGTCCGCCCGTGCCGCACGAGCAGGACCAGCGTCGGCTTGGGGCTTCGCGTCGCGGCCATGCAGTGGGTCACGCTATCGGTGATGGATCCGTTCCAGACCCTGGCCGACGACGTGGCTGGCTGCCGCGCCTGCCCCCGTCTGGTCGAGTGGCGCGAGCGGGTCGCGACGGAGAAGCGGGCCGCCTACCGGGACGAGGAGTACTGGGGTCGGCCCGTGCCCGGGTGGGGCGACCCCGCCGCCACGGTCGTGATCGTCGGCCTCGCGCCGGCCGCCCACGGCGCCAACCGCACCGGTCGGATGTTCACGGGCGACCGGTCCGGTGACTTCCTCTACGCCGCCCTCCACCGGACCGGCTTCGCCAACCAGCCCCAGTCGATCCGTCCCGGCGACGGCCTCGAGCTGGACGGCGTGTGGATCACCTCACCGGTGAAGTGCGCGCCGCCGCAGAACAAGCCGACCCCGACCGAGCGGGACACCTGCGCCACGTTCCTCGAGCGGGAGCTGACGCTGCTGGCGGAGGCCCGCGTGTTCGTGCCCCTCGGCTCGTTCGGCTACGAGGCGACCTGCCGGTTCCTCGGCGTGCGCCCCCGCCCGAGGTTCGGCCACGGCATCGAGGTCGAGGCCCCACCGAACCCGCACGGCGACCGGCGCTGGATCGTGCCCAGCTACCACGTCAGCCAGCAGAACACCTTCACCGGCACGCTCACCGAGCCGATGCTCGACGCCGTGCTGCTGCGGGCCCGGGAGCTCAGTCGGCCAGGGTGACCTGGCGCTTGGCCTTCGGGAACTCGACGGCGTCGCCCGGCCAGCGGTCGCGGGACTTCTTGGCCAGCTTGTTCATGAGGGCGATGGCGCCGGGGTCGTCGTCACCGGGCCGGGCCTCGATGACGCCGGCGCGGATCATGCGGGAGATGACCTCGCGGCCGAGGTCCGTGCGCACGATGGTGAGCGTCCAGTCGTTCTCCTTGCCGATGCCGCCGGTGGAGATGTCGGCGTGCTCGGCGGCGAAGTCCGGGCAGTGCGTGCAGCCCTCGCGGGTCCAGGCGTGGCACTCCTTCAGCGGGATCTCGTGGTAGCCGCCGTCGTCGGTCCACAGCTGGAAGACGCCCTTGATGTTCATCTTCGTGATCGTCTGCTTCGGGATGCCGTACTTGGTCTCGAACAGCTCCTCGAAGATGGCGTCGTCGAAGGTCTTCGAGCACAGCAGGCCGAGCACGAACTTGATCGGCTTGGAGATCTTGCCGATCTTGCGGTGCCACATCACCGGCGGGATCGACGTCATGCAGCTCATGCCGACCAGGGCCAGGTTCGACAGGTCGCGCTCGAGGGCCTCGTCGATGGCCAGCGTGTTGGCCGAGTACGTGTACCGGCTGCCGGCGGCCTCGAGGACCTCCTCCTTGGTGGTGGCCACGCCGGGGCGGGCCTTCCACTCGGCGCGCTCGCCCTCCAAGTAGCTGACGAGGGCGCCGTCGATGTAGCCCTCCTCCAGCAGCCACAGCAGGATCGCCGAGACGAGCCCGCCGTCCTGGCCCATCTTGTGCACGGTCTCGTCCGAGGCCTTGGTGAGCAGGATGTCCTGGTAGATGCCGGCGACCTCGTCGTCGGTGCGGTACCGGGCGAAGAGGTGCTCGTCGGCCTCGGGCTCCCAGTTGCGGAAGCGGGGGCAAGCCCGGGTGCAGGACGTGCAGCCCTTCTGGCCGTGGACGCAGTCGTCCGGGCCGAGCTCGTCCTCGAGGTGGAAGGGCTTGTAGCCGCCCGAGCCGTGCTCGTAGCCGATGACGTCGTGGGGGCAGGAGATGACGCAGCCCGCGCACCCGGTGCACAGGCCGGTGTCGATGACCTCGGCCTTCAGCTCGAGCCACTGGTTGGTCCAGCGGCTGGTCTCCCCGGTGACGACGTCTGTGAGCGCCATGGCCGGCGATCCTACGATCGCGGCCATGGACCTGACCTATCCCGAAGAGGCCGAGCAGTTCCGGGCCGAGATCCGCTCGTGGCTGGAGGCGAACCTGCCCGAGGACTGGGGCCAGCGGGAGATGACCGCCGAGGAGAAGGCCGAGTTCTCCAAGCAGTGGAACGCCAAGCTCTTCGAGGGCGGCTGGATCTGCGCCTCGTGGCCCAAGGAGTACGGCGGCAAGGGCCTCACGACGATGCAGAACGTGGTGCTCAACGAGGAGTTCGCCCGGGTCGGCGCCCCGATGCGCGGCGACTTCTTCGGCGACACCCTGGTCGGCCCGACGATCCTGCAGTGGGGCAGCGAGGAGCAGAAGCAGCAGTTCCTGCCCGGGATCCTGAAGGGCGAGATCGCCTGGTGCCAGGGCTTCTCCGAGCCCAACGCCGGCTCCGACCTGGCCAGCCTCAAGTGCAAGGCCGAGCTCGACGGTGACGAGTGGGTCATCAACGGCCAGAAGGTCTGGACCACCCAGGCCCAGTACGCCGACTACTGCTTCCTGCTCGCCCGCACCGACCAGGAGGCGGCCAAGCACGCCGGCATCTCCTACCTGCTCGTGCCGATGGACCAGCCCGGCGTCGAGATCCGCCCCATCGTCCAGCCCGACGGCTCCGCCGAGTTCAACGAGGTGTTCTTCACCGACGCCCGCTGCCCCAAGGACAACGTCGTGGGCGGCGTGAACAACGGCTGGAAGGTGGCGATGACCACCCTCGGCTTCGAGCGCGGCTCGTCGGCCACCACCTCGCACCGCCGGTTCGAGAAGGAGCTGGACGAGATCATCGACATCGCCCGGGAGAACGGGGCGATCCAGCAGCCGGTCATCCGCCAGGAGCTGGTGCGGCAGTGGTCGAAGATCCAGATCATGCGCGTCAACGGCCTCCGCACCCTCTCGGCCTCGCTCACCGGCAAGCAGGACCTGGGCGTGGCCGCCCTCGGCGCCACCAACAAGATGTTCTGGTCCGAGACCCACCGCGACACCATGGAGCTGGCCATGGACGTGCTCGGCATGCACGGCCAGATCCTCACCGGTGACGCCGACGCCGACTTCGTGCCGGGCATCGGCAAGCGCGAGGCGGCACGCGAGTACCCGGTCTCGCCGCTGCAGGCCCAGTTCTTCTTCTCCCGGTCGGAGACGATCTGGGGCGGCACCGCCGAGATCCAGCGCAACATCGTGGGCGAGCGAGTGCTCGGCCTGCCCAAGGAGCCCAAGCCGGAGAACGAGCTGCCGAACGGCTGATGAGCAAGCACCTCGCCGCCTCCGGGCGGCGCACCCTCGGCCAGCGCGCCCTCATCGGGCTCGGTGGGCTGCTGACGTTCACGCTGCTGCTCGCGGCGGCGGGCGCGTCGTACCTGAACGTCCGGTTCGGGCAGATCTCGCGCTTCGACGTCACCATCGACGTGGCCGAGGCGGGGGAGCCGCGCAACTACCTGCTGGTCGGCTCCGACACCCGTGACGGCCTCGACCCCGACGACCCCGCCGACGCCGGGTTCTTCGACGACGACGGGACCTTCACCGAGGGGTCGGTGCAGCGCACCGACACGATCATGGTGCTGCGCGTCGACCCGAAGGCCGGCACGGCTTACCTGCTGTCGCTGCCGCGCGACCTGTGGGTGCCGATCGCCGGCACCGGCGAGCGGAACCGCATCAACACCGCCTTCTCCCGAGGGCGCGAGGTGCTCATCGACACGATCCGCGAGAGCTTCGGCATCCCGATCCACCACTACGTGGAGGTCGATCTCGTCGGCTTCCGCGGCCTGGTCAGCGCGGTGGGCGGCGTGTCGATGTACTTCTCCGAGCCGGTGCGCGACGACTTCTCGGGCCTGCGGATCGACGACCCGGGCTGCGTCGAGCTCGACGGCCAGCAGGCGCTGGCCTTCGTGCGGTCCCGGCACCTGGAGATCCAGAACACCGAGACGGGGCGCTGGCGCACCGACCCGAGCGGTGACCTCGGCCGCATGACCCGCCAGCAGGAGTTCATCCGCAAGGCCATCTCCGAGGCCGTCGGCCAGGGGCTCACCAACCCGGCGACCCTCAACGAGCTGGTGGGCGTGGGCGTCGACTACGTCGGCCTCGACCCCACCCTCGACGCCGGCGACATCCTCGCCCTCGGGCGCCGCTTCGCCAGCTTCGACGCCGAGTCCCTGCAGACGTTCAGCGTGCCGTCGACGCCGTTCCGCACGGCTGGGGGCGCCGCCGTGCTCGAGCTCGAGGAGCGGGAGGCCGAGCGCATCTTCAACGTGTTCCGGGGCCGCCCACCGGGCGAGCTGACGCCGAGCCTCGTCGAGGTCACCGTGCTCAACGGCATCGGGGAGAGCGGGTTGGCCAACGACATCTCCGTGGCGTTCGAGGAGATCGGCTTCGCCGTCGGGGAGCCCGGCGACACCGACGAGCCGGCCGAGGAGACCACCATCTGGTACGCCCCCGGCGATGACGCCGCCGCGACCCTGGTGGCCCGCCACGTGAGCGGCCCGGTGAGCTTCGCCGTGGACGACGACCTCGTGCCCGGCGAGGTGTACCTCGTCGCCGGGCCCGACTTCACCACGCTGCACGAGCAGCCGTCGCCCACGACGCCGACGATCCCCACCACGACCACGACGACGGTCGTGGGCGAGGAGCCGGAGCCGTCGACGACGACCACGTCCGTGGTCGGCTACCTGCCCGGCGAGGCCCCGCCCGGCGTGGAGTGCGGCTAGGGCCTCAGCCCGGCGGGTCGAAGCGGATCAGGCCCTTGCGAACCGCGACGTTCACGGCCTCGAGGCGGGAGCGGACGCCGAGCTTCGCCATGAGGTGCGTGATGTGGTTGCGCACGGTGTTGACCGACAGGATCAGCTCCTCGGCCACCTCGGCCGTGCTGCGCCCCTCGGACAGCAGCTGCAGCACCTCGAGCTCGCGGCGGGACAGCGCGTTGGCGTCCTTCGGGCTCGTGGCCCGGCGGGTGAGCGCGGGCAGGAAGCGGGGCGCGACGACGACCTCACCGGCGGCCACGCGGCGGATGGCGTCGATGAAGTCGTCGAACGGGGCGGCCTTGTCGAGGAAGCCGGTGGCCCCCGCGCCCATGGCCTCGAGGAAGCTGCTCTCGTCGGGCCAGCCGGTGAACACCAGCACCTTCGTGCCGGGGGAGCGGTCGAGGATCTCGGGCAGGCGGTCGGGGATGTCGCCGTCGGTGAGCCGGAAGTCGCTGACGAGCACGTCCGGCGTCGACTCCTCGACCAGGCCCACGCCCTCGTCGAGGGACGTGGCCACCCCCACGAGGGCGAGGTCGGGCAGCGCGGACAGCGACCGCTGGATGGCGCCCGCCAGGACCTGCTGGTCCTCGATCAGGGCGATGGTCGTCGCCTCCACGGTGTCCACGGGCACAGTCTGGAGCATGATCCCGCGAACGGCACGCATGGTGCAGAACGTTCTCTGACGGGGTGGCCGACGCTCAGGCGGTGGGCAGGACGGCCTCGATGACCGTGCCCGCGTCGCCCGAGCGGATGTCGAGCGTCCCACGCAGCGCGGCGACGTCCTCGCGCAGCGAGGCGATCCCGAAGTGGCCCCGCCGCCGGCCCAGCGCCTGCGGGTCGAACCCGCGGCCGTCGTCGGCGACGCGGACCTCGACCTGGTCGCCGGCCCGCCGGACCGAGACGGTCGCCTGGCTCGCCCGGGCGTGCTTGCGGACGTTCTGGAGCCCCTCCTGGACGAGCCGGACGACGACCGCTCGCACGGCCGGCCGCAGGGGGCCGGGCACCTCGACGAGGCAGCGCACGTCGACGCCGGCGGCCAGGTCGGCGGCGAGCTCGTCGACCACGGTGGCCAGGTCCCGGGTCGCCGGCTCGTCGGTGATCGTCGACACGGTGGCGGCGAGCCCGGCGATCGAGCGCCGCACCGCGTCCGACGCCTCGTGCCACGGCGCCGGCGCGTCGGGACCGACGTGGGCGGCCATGGCCGCCTCCACCTGGCGGAGCTGCTCGATGGGGCCGGTGGCCAGGTGGCGGGCGAGCCGGTCGCGCTCGCGGTCGGTGGCGTCGAGCAGCCGCTCGAGCAGCTGGCGCCGGGACGCCTCGGTGATCCGCAGCCGCCGCAGCGACTCGATCTCCCCGGTCCGGTCCTGCAGGACGCCGACGAGCCGGCTCGGGCGACCGTCGGCGTGGCGCTCGACCTCGGCGGCGACGTGCACGTGGCGCACCTCGCCGTCGGGACGGAGCAGCCGCAGGTCGATCTCGTAGGGCTTGGCGCCGGCGAGGGCGGCGTCGCGGGCCTCGAAGAAGGCGGGGCGGTCGTCGGGGTGCACGAGCGACACGAAGGCCTCGTAGCTGCGGGCGCGGTCGGCGGGCCACCCGGCGATCTCGTCGACCTCGGCCGACCAGTCGACCGAGCTGGCGCCCTCGCCGAACACGTGCTCCCAGCTGCCGATGCCGGCGGCCCGGTGGACGGCGGCGAGGCGCCGGGCGAGCCGGTCGCCCTCGTCGGCGGTGCTCACGCGGCGCCCAGCCGCTCGTCGTCGGTGGGGGTCAGCGAGCACCGCAGGACGCGGCCGCCCTCGTCGAGGTCGGCGGCGCCGCCGGCGGCCTCGCACCGCTCGCGCACGCCGAGCAGGCCGCTCCTCGTCAGCAGCGGGCGGTCGCCGGCGCCGCCGTCGAGCACCACGGAGACCACGTCCCGGACGACGACGTCGACGGAGAGGCGGTCGGCGCTGGTGTGCTCCCGGACGTCCCACAGCGCCTCCTGCACCACGCCGTGGACGGCGCGCCCGGCGGCGGGGCCGAGCCCCTCGCCGTGGACGGTGACGGCGACCGGCGTGCCGGGCAGGACGGTGCTGGCCAGGTGGGCGACGGCGTCCTCGAGGCCGCCGTCGAGCATCTGGGGCTGGAGCTCGAAGAGGACCTCGCGCAGCTGCGTGCACACGTCGCGCACGGTGGCGACGGCGTCGTGCAGCCACGCCGGCGGTGCCTCGGTCGTCCGGGCGAGGACCTCGAGTCGCATGGCCGTCGCGGTGAGCACCTGGACCGGGCCGTCGTGGAGGTCGGCGGCCAGCTGGTTGCGGGCCACGGCGCTCGCCTGCACCAGCCGGTGGAGCAGCTCGCGCCGGCGGGACTCGGTGTCGACGAGCCGGCGGGCGACGCGCATCTGCTCGGTGACGTCCTGGATGGTCCCGAGGAGGCGGACGGGGCGATCGCCGTCGCGCTCGACGACCACCTCGTGGTGGACGTGGCGGATGCCGTCCCCGCGGACGATGCGGTGGTCGATGGCGTAGGGCGTGGCGTCGCGGACGGCGGCGGCGTGGGTGCGGGCGACGCCGACCCGGTCGTCGGGGTGCACCACGGCGAGCAGCCGCTCGAAGCCGCCGTCCTCACCCGAGGGCCAGCCCAGGACCGGGTCGAGCTCCGGTGACCACCACACCGAGCCCGACGGCAGCTCGGCCTCCCACGTGCCGATGCGGGCGATGCGCTGGGCGGTGCCCAGGTGCGTGCGCAGGCGGTCGAGCCGGGCGTCGTCGTCGGCGCCGGCGAGGTCCCACACGCCGCGATGATCGCGCGTCGGCTCCCGCCGAGTGATGGTGAGCCGCCTCGGGTACCAATGGGTGGGTGGCACCCCTGCGGACCCTGCTCGGACGGCATCGCCGCGCCGTCGTCCTGCTCGGGTGCCTCCTGCTCGGCGTCGCCGCCGGCGCCCTGAGCCTGTCCCTGCAGCCGGACGTCGACGGCTCGCTGGGACCGGGGACGGTCAACATCGACGTGGCCGTCCGCCCGAGCCGCACCGCGCTCGACCTGCCGCCGCTCGGCCGCCTCGTGGCCGACAGCCACCGGGGCCCCGTCGGGATCGACGTGCGCGTCGACCGCATCGACCTGCAGCGGGCCGGCGCCCTCGCCACCGAGCTGACCCGCGGATCGGATCCGGCGGTGGGGCTGCGTCGGGAGATCGATCGCGACCTCGAGCCCCTGCTGCGCTCGCTCGCGCTGCGCAGCGTGCTCGTCGCCGTGGCCACCGGCGCGGTCGCCGGGCTGGTGCTGCCCCGGCGGCGGCCGGCGTACGTGGCCGCCACCACGGCCGGGTCGCTCGGCTTCGTCCTCGTAGCCGGCGGCCTGACGTTCGCGTCGTTCACCCCGGCCGCCTTCGACGAGCCGCGCTTCGAGGGCTCCCTCGCCGTCGCCCCCGACATCGTGGCCACCGTCCAGCGCCACATCGACGACGTCGACGTCGTCGAGTCCCGGCTCGAGGCGCTGTCCACCCGCCTCCTCGGCCTCTACCAGGCGGTCGAGACCGAGGACCGCCCGAACACCGACGTCACCATCCTCCACGTCTCCGACCTGCACTCGAACCCGATCGGGCTGGAGCTCATGGAGCAGACCGCCGACCGCTTCGACGTGGACGCCATCCTCGACACCGGTGACCTGACGACCTACGGCGTCTCGATCGAGGACTTCGTGGTTCGCCGCGTCGCCCGGCTCGACCGCCCCTACTACGTGGTTCCGGGCAACCACGACCACCCGCGGATCCGCCGGGCGCTGGTCGACGCCGGCGTCGCGGTCCTCGACCGGCGGGTGGTGGACATCGCCGGCATCCGGGTGCTCGGGGTGGCCGACCCCCGCTACACCGCCGACAACGAGTCCTCGACGGAGGAGCGGTCGCTCGCGATCGAGCGGTCGGCCGGGGTGGTGCGCCGCCTGGTCGACCGGGCCCGTCCCGACCTGGTCGCCGTCCACGACCCGCGCCAGCTGGACGAGTCGATCGGCCGCTTCGACGTGGGCCTCGCCGGCCACCAGCACCGCTTCAGCTTCGAGTACGAGGACGGCAGCCTCGTCTCGGTGGTCGGCAGCGCCGGCGCGACGGGGGTCGGAGCCCTCACCGAGCTGCAGGACCTGCCCTACGAGATGCAGCTCCTGCAGTTCGACGACGACCGGTTGATCGCCATCGACCGGCTGTCCTTCGAGGGCACCGACGGCGAGTTCCGCCTCGAGCGCGTGCTCGTCGACCCCAACCAGGTCGAGGGCTACCCGGACGCAGCCGTCGTCCCGCCGGAGGCGGGGCCGCTGGCGCCGATCCTGCGTCCGGATCGGAGAGGATGAAGGAGATCGCGCATACGGCGGCGACGGGTTGGGAAGGGCCCGACGCTCACAGCCAGTTCCCTGGGAAAGGACCCCCCGAATGCCCAAGCTCGCGCACAAGATCACCGGCGCCGTCATGGTCGGCTCGCTCGCACTGTTCGGTGCGGCCTGCGGTGACGACGACGACACCACCGAGGAGATCGTCGACACCGAGACCGAGACCGAGACCAACACCGAGACGGTCGAGACGACCGAGGGTGTGGAGGAGACCGAGACGGAGACCGTCGAGCTCGAGACCGAGACCGTCGAGGAGACCGAAGAGGTCACGGAGACCGAGACCGACACCGAGGTCACCAACACCGAGACGGAGACCGTCACCGAGAGCGAGTGATCGCCTCGACCACCGTCGAAGCGACGAGCGAGGACCCAGGGGCGCAGCGGCGATCGCTGCGCCCCTGGGTCGCGCTCGGGCTCGTCCTCCTGGTCGCCGCCCTGCTCCGGCTCGTCGGGCTGGGCGACATCGACCGACTGCGCTTCGACGAGAGCTACTACGCAGAGGACGCCCACGCCATGGTGGAGCAGGGCGTGGAGGAGGTCCGCCCGGCGCACCCGCCCATGGGCAAGTGGGTGCTCGCCGTGGGCATCGCCGTGTTCGGCTTCGACCCGTTCGGGTGGCGGGTGGGCGCGGCGGTGGCCGGCATTGCCGCCGTGGCCGCCACCTCTGTTCTCGCCGCGCAGGTGCTGCGCGACCGCTGGCTCGCCGTGGCCGCCACCGCGCTCGTCGCCATCGACGGCCTCGCCATCACGGCGAGCCGGATCGCCATGCTCGACGGCGTCCTCGCCGGCTTCGTCG
>JBKHXT010000198.1:0-7943 GCA_046565885.1 Acidimicrobiia bacterium | reverse complement strand
AGCAGCGACATGCCGACGGACAGCAGCAGGGCGCCGATGGCGAAGGCCATGGTGACCCGGGCCCGGAGGCCGAAGCGCGGCGCCCGCCGTGCGGCCGCCGCAGGATCGGTGCTGACCACCGGGTGGCTAGGCCTGCAGCTTGTAGCCGAGGCCCCGGACGGTGACGACGTGACGGGGGTTCGCCGGGTCGGCCTCGATCTTCGTGCGCAGCCGGCGGATGTGGACGTCGACCAGGCGCCCGTCGCCGAAGTAGCCGTAGCCCCACACCCGCTCGAGCAGGACCTCGCGGGAGAAGACCCGACCGGGGGAGGAGGCGAGCTCGTTCAGCAGCCGGAACTCGGTCTTGGTGAGGTGGACCTCGGTGTCGTCGCGCTTGACCACGCCCTCGTCCGGGATGATCTCGAGGTCACCGAAGCGGAGGTGCGCGTGGCCGTGGTCGTTCGACCGGGTCCGGCGCAGCAGCGCCCGGATGCGGGCCGACAGCTCCTTCGGCGCGAAGGGCTTGGTCAGGTAGTCGTCGGCCCCGGCCTCGAGACCGGCGACGACGTCGTGGGTGTCGGCGCGAGCGGTGACCATGACGATGGGGACGTCGCTGATCCGCCGGACCGAGCGGCACACCTCGAAGCCGTCGATGCCCGGCAGCATGATGTCGATGAGCACCACGTCGGACGGGGTGCGCTGGAACTGCTCGAGCGCGGCCTCGCCGGTGTCGGCCTCGTCGACGGTCCAGCCCTCGTCCTCGAGCGCCAGCTTCACCGCCGTGCGGATCCGTTCGTCATCCTCGACCGTGAGGATTCTCGTCGCCATACGTCCCCCATCGTGCCTCACGAGCGCACCCGGCGCCGGGCATGGGCGAGAACGGACGGCGCCCCCGCCCCGTGACGGGCCCTGCTCAGCCGAGCAGGCCGGCGCCGGCGAGCAGCTCGACCAGCTCGTCGAAGCGGTCGGGGTGGGCCGCCACCGTGCAGTCGCCCGGGCGGCCGGTGCCGGGGATCTCCGACGGCAGCACCTCGACGCGGGCGCCGGCCTCGGTGGCGATGACCGTCCCGGCCACCCGGTCCCAGTCGTAGAGCCCGTGCTCGTAGTAGGCGTCGAGGCGGCCCGAGGCCACGCAGCACAGGTCGGCGGCGGCGGCGCCGCCCCGGCGGACGTCGCGGATCCGGTCGACGAACGTGGCGAGGGCCTGGGCTTGGGCCACCCGCTGGGCCGGGTCGTAGCCGAAGCCCGTGCCGACCAGCGACGTGGCCAGCGGCGCCGGCGGGGCGATGCGCAGCGGCGTGCCGTTGCGGGTGGCGCCGAGCGCGCGGGCGCCGGCGTAGACGTCGCCCAGCGCCGGCACCACGACGGCGCCGGCGGCCGGCACCCCCTCGACCACGGCGCCGACCGACACGTTCCAGAACGGGTAGCCGTAGAGGTAGTTCGTGGTGCCGTCGAGCGGATCGACCACCCACGTCACGCCCGACGTGCCCGGGTGCGCCGCGCCCTCCTCGCCGACGATGCCGTCGTCCGGTCGCAGCTCGAGCAGGCGGCGCACGAGCAGCGCCTCGCTGGCCCGGTCCATCTCCGTGACCATGTCGGTCGACGTCGACTTCGTGTCGACGAGCGCCCGCTCGCCGTCGACGGCGCCGGCCAGCAGCTCGGCCGCCTCGGTGGCGACCCGGACCGCGACGTCGCGCAGCTCGGCGAGGTCGATCGCCACGTCGCTAGGAGATGGGGCCGCGGTGCTCGGACCGCTGCTGGCGCTGCTCGATGACCCGCCACTCGCCCATGGCCCGCAGCGCGAGGACCGCCACGACGCCCACGCCGACGGCGAAGATCACGGCGCCGAGGAGGCCGGCGAGGCCGGCGAGGACGACCGAGTCGCCGTCGGTCTGCAGGTCGACGAAGGCGTAGCCGATCAGGCCGCCGCACAGGCCGGCGACCAGGATCGAGGCGAACGCGGCGATGCGGGCGCCGGTGGACGGCAGCGCCGAGGGGGCGTAGTCGGTCTCGGGGATGTCGGCCACGACGTCGAGGCTACGGCCCCACCGGATCCGTCGTGGATTCGGCCCCGCCAGCGGGCCCGATCCACGGGATTTCCGGTGGGGGCGGGGGGCGTCCGTAGGGTGCCGCCGTGAGCGACGAGCGCTGGGGCGAGCGACGGTTCCGCCGGGCCGACTGGGCGGCGCTCCGTGCGCACGAGCCGGTGCCCATCGCCGAGGCCGACCTGGAGGAGCTCGAGGGCATCAACGAGCACCTCTCGATGCGCGAGGTCGAGGAGGTGTACGTGCCGCTCGCCCGGCTGGTGCACCTGCGCGCCGGGGTGACCCGGGCCCTGCACGACGCCACCGGTGCCTTCCTCGGCCGGTTCCGCCCCCACGCCCCGTTCGTGATCGGGGTCGCCGGGTCCGTCGCCGTCGGCAAGTCCACGACCAGCCGGGTGCTCCAGACGCTGCTCGCCCGCGGACCGGAGCGGCGCCGGGTCGACCTCGTCACCACCGACGGGTTCCTCCACCCCAACGACGAGCTCGAGCGGCGGGGGCTCATGCAGCGCAAGGGCTTCCCCGAGAGCTACGACACGCCCCGCCTGGTCCGGTTCCTCGCCGACCTGAAGGCCGGACGGCCGGAGCTGCAGGTCCCGATCTACAGCCACGTCGTCTACGACGTCGTCGCCGACGAGGCCCAGGTCGTCGACCGGCCGGACATCGTGATCGTCGAGGGGCTGAACGTGCTGCAGGTGCCGCCGACCACCGGCCCGCACCACCCCTCGGTGTTCGTCTCGGACTTCTTCGACTTCTCCGTCTACGTCGACGCCGACGAGGCCCACGTGGAGGAGTGGTACCTGCAGCGGTTCCTCACCCTCGTCGAGGGCGCCCGCGACGACCCCGAGGCGTTCTTCCACCGCTTCGCCGACCTCGACGACGAGGCCGCCGAGGAGCTGGCCCGCAGCATCTGGCGGCGCATCAACCTGCCGAACCTGCACGAGAACGTGCTGCCCACCCGCGACCGCGCCGACCTGGTGCTGCACAAGGGCGCCGACCACGACGTCACCGAGGTCGTCCTGCGCCTCCGCTGAGCCCTGGGTAGGGACCCGCCATGCCACAGCAGGCGCCCGACCCCCAGCCCTTCCGACCGCTCGGCCGGGCCACCCCCGCCGTCGAGGGCACCGTCGGCGTGGCGGCGGCCGCCGCCATGGGCGCGGCCTCTGCGGTGCGCCGCAAGCGCGTCTTCCACCCGGACGGCGTCGCCCACCACGCCCGGCTGCAGGTCACCGGAGCCCACCACGGCGCGCCGCTGCTGGACGAGGCCGGCGTGCTGGACGCGATCGTCCGCCTGTCGAGGGGCGCCAGCCTCCCCGCGTCGCTGCCGGACTTCCTCGGCCTCGCCATCCGCATCCCCGACGCGCACGGGAGGGGCGCGCACCAGGATCTGCTGCTCGTCAGCTCGGGCAGCGCCCCGGTGCTGCGCCACGCCCTCCGGCCGGTGCGCGACTTCGGCCACGAGCGCTACTCGTCGCTCGTGCCGTACCGGGTGGGCGGCCGCACCGTGCTCTTCGGGGCCCGCCGCCTCGCCGACGAGGCGCCCGACGACGTCGAGGTCGCCGACCTGCGAGCCGGCGCGCCGGCACCTCGCTTCGCCCTCGAGCTCGCCGAGCTGCGGGGACCGTGGCAGGCGATCGGGGTCCTGGAGCTGGGCCCGGCCCTCTCCGAGCGGGCCTCCGCCGCGCTGCGCTTCGACCCGTCGCACACCGGCGGGGGCATCGAGGCGGTCGGCGTCGTGCAGGCGGTGCGCCGCCTCGCCTACCGCGCCAGCCAGGCGGCGCGCCCCACGACCTGACCGCCCGGCGGTCAGGAGGGCCGGCTGAGGGGCACGACCCGTCCGCCGGAGATGCGGACCAGCTCGCGGGGGTCGACCTCGAACACGTGGCGGGGCGTTCCCGCCGCCGCCCACACCGTGTCGTGGGCGAGGAGCGGCTCGTCCACGAAGGTGGCCAGCGGCGTGGCGTGGCCGAAGGGCGGCACGCCGCCGATGGCGTAGCCGGTGGCGGACCGCACGACGTCGGCGTCGGCGCGGCCCACCGCCCCGCCGGCGGCCTCGGCGAGCAGCGCCTCGTCGAGCTGGGCGTCGCCGCCGACCAGCGCCAGCACCGGCGTGCCGTCGACGGCGAAGACGAGGGACTTGACGATGCGGGCGACCTCGCAGCCGACGGCGGCGGCCGCGTCGGCGGCGGTGCGGGTGCCGTCGGGGTGCTCGACGACCTCGATGGCGAGGCCGGCGTCGCTGGCGACGTCGACCACCTGCTGGGCTCGGGGGTGCAGCACGGGGGCATCCTGCCGCACCCCGGCACCGCTGGCAGACTGGGATGGTGCGCGAGTGGACGGTCGCCGGCGGGTTGATCGAGGACGGCGGCCGGCTGCTGCTCGTCCAGAACCTGCGGCGCGACGGCAGCCTCGACTGGACCACGCCCGGCGGCGTCGTCGACCCCGGCGAGGAGCTGCTCGAGGCGCTGTCGCGCGAGGTCGAGGAGGAGACCGGCCTGTCGGTCACGGGCTGGGAGGGCCCCGTCTGGCAGGTCGAGGCCGAGGCGCCGGACATGGGGTGGACGTTGCGGGTCGAGGTGCACCGCGCCACCGGCTTCGAGGGCGCGATCGCCGTCGACGACCCCGACGGCATCGTGGTCGACGCCGCCTGGCACGACCTCGCCGGCTGCCACGACTGCCTGTCGACCTCGTGGATCCCGGCCCGCGAGCCGATGCTCGCCTGGCTCGGCGAGCGCTGGCTCGAGCCCCGCACCTACCGCTACCGGATCGAGGGCGTCGACCGGTCCGACGCCGCCGTCGTCCGGCTGCCCTGACCGTGGTGGCGGGCGGCACCCGCACGATCCTGCACGTCGACATGGACGCGTTCTACGCGTCGGTCGAGCAGCTCCGGCGCCCCGAGCTCCGCGGCACGCCGGTGGTCGTCGGCGGCAGCGGCCGCCGGGGCGTCGTGGCCGCGGCGTCGTACGAGGCCCGGGCGTACGGGGTGCGCTCGGCGATGCCGTCGCTGCGGGCCAAGGCGCTGTGCCCGCACGCCACGTTCATCCCCGGCGACCACGCCCACTACGCCGAGGTCTCGTCGCGGGTGATCGCCATCTTCCGGGACGTCACGCCCCTGGTCGAGCCGCTCAGCCTCGACGAGGCGTTCCTCGACGTGACCGGCGCGCTGCGGCTGCACGGCGACGGCCCGACCATCGCCGCCGAGATCCGCCGGCGGGTCCTCGCCGAGGAGGGGCTCACCTGCTCGGTGGGCGTGGCGACCTCCAAGTTCCTCGCCAAGCTCGCCAACGAGCAGGCCAAGCCGAAGGCGTCGCGCCGCGGGCCGATCCCGGGCGCCGGCGTGGCCGTCGTCCGGCCGGGGGAGGAGCGGGCGTTCCTGCGGCCCCTGCCGGTCGAGGCGCTGTGGGGCGTCGGCCCCAAGACCCTCGAGCGGCTCCACGGCCTCGGCGTGCGCACGGTCGGCCAGCTCGAGCGCCTGCCGCTCGAGCAGCTGGTGCGGGCGGTCGGCGACGCCCACGGCCGCCACCTGCACGACCTGTCCCGGGCCGTCGACCCCCGCCCGGTGGAGCCCGACCAGCGCGCCAAGTCGATCTCGCACGAGGAGACCTTCGTCGAGGACCTCGACACCCACGCCGCCCTCGGCGTGGAGCTCGTTCGGATGGCCGACGCCGTCGCCCGCCGGGCCCGGGACCACGACCTCGCCGGGCGCACCGTGTCGATCAAGGTCCGCTTCGGCGACTTCACCACCACCTCGCGGTCGGTGACCCTGCCCCAGCCGGTCGACACCGGCCCGGCCATCGCCCGCGCCGCCGGCGAGCTCCTCGAGGCGATCGACGTCGTGGCCGGCGTGCGCCTGTTCGGCGTCGGCCTCTCCAACCTGGTCGAGGGCGCGCCCCACCAGCTCAGCCTCGACGACCTCGCCGCCCCGTCGGCCGCCGCCCCCGGGGCCCCGGCCGCCGACGGCGCCGCCTGGACGGCGGTCACGAGCGCCGTCGACGCCGTGCGGGCCCGCTTCGGCGACGATGCCGTGCTGCCGGCGGCCCTCGCCGGACGAGGCCGCCTCCGGGCCAAGCGCTCCGGCGACCAGCAGTGGGGGCCCACGGAGGTGGCACCGGACGTGCCGGAAAACCCGGCCTGAGCAGGGCCGAGACCGGCGCTCCGCGCGTTGTTGATCGAGAGGTCGTGTGCGATGATGGCTCGAAGGCCAGGCGCCTGCGCCACCGACCGACCGGCCGGGACGAGAAGGGGTTGTGAGTTGCCGCTTTCCGAGGACGAGGAACGCATCCTCAAGGACATCGAGCGGGAGTTCTACGAGAGCGACCCGGCGTTCGCCCGCGAGGTGCGCGAGACCACCCTCTACAAGCACGCCTGGCGCAACATCAAGCTGTCGCTCGTCGGCTTCGTCGGCGGCCTCGTCCTGCTCGTCGTCGCGCTGGCCAGCTCCTACCTGCTCGCCTTCGGCGGCTTCCTGATCATGCTCGCCTGCGCCCTGGTCATCGAGCGCAACGCCCGCAAGATGGGCAAGGCCGGCATCGACGCCATGACGAAGAACATGAAGGCCGGCAACGGCCTGCGCGACTACCTCGGCGCCTCGTCCGAGCGCATGCGCGAGCGCTTCAAGCGCGACGAGCAGTAGGCCCGCCGGCGCCTCACCGGCCCGACCGCCGCCACCGGCGGGGGTCGAACGTCGAGCGGAACCGCTCGCCGGCGCTCATCGTCGACCGCGTGCCGGCCTCGACCCGGTCCGCCAGGGCCAGCGCCTGGTCGGCGGTCTGCTCGTCGGGCGGCGCCGGCGAGAACGCCGCCGCCTCCACCGTGGAGGCCAGGGCGCGGATCGGCTCGCCCACGTCGGGGATGCGCCGGGCGATCTCGGCCGCGGCCTGCGACTGGGTGTCGGAGCGGTGCACCCCCACCCCGGCGCGCCGGGCGGACTCCAGCGACTCCTCCCAGGCCAGCGCCACCCGGGCGACGGGCGTGTCGGCCCGCCGACGGCGCAGCGTGCGTCGCACGGCGTTGGAGGCGAGGACGCCGAGGACGTAGAGCACGGCGGCGGCGACGAGCACGGCGAGGCCGGCGGCGAGGCGTACCGGCCACGGGTTGTCCGACGGCTCCGCCGGCGCCCCGGTGCCCACCTCGCCGGCCGCCTCGTCCGGGAACGTGGGCGGCGTCTGGGGCGCCGTGGTCGGGGTGGGCAGCGTCTCGGGCGTCTGGGCGGGCAGCGTCGTGGCCGTGCTGCCGCCGTCGCCGACGGGGGCGGCCTGCTGCTCGGGGACGCCGGTGTACTGCTCGGCCAGCGGGGCGCCGCGGCCGGGCGTGGGCTCGAAGGCCACCCAGCCGTGCTCGCCGAGGAAGACCTCGGGCCAGGCGTGCGCGTGCTCGCCCCGCACCCGGAACAGCTTCGGGTCGGCCGGGTCCTGGATGCCGGGGGTGAAGCCGACGGCGACCCGGGCGGGGAGGCCGAGGCTGCGGGCCATGGCGGCGTAGGCACCGGCGAACTGCTCGCAGTAGCCGGCGCGCACCTCGAACAGGAACGACTCGAGGTCGCCGATGTCGTGGTCGAGGTCGACGGCGATGTCGTAGGTGAAGCCGTCGCGGAAGAAGTCCTGCAGGCGCCGCGCCGCGTCGTAGGGCGAGGTCGCCCCGGCCGTGACCTCCTGGGCCAACGCCCGCACCTCGGGCGAGAAGCCCTCGGGCAGCTGCAGGTAGGTGGCGGCCAGCTCGGCGGGCACCAGCGTGGATGCGCCCGCCAGCGCGTCGGGCTGGTGCTGGGGCAGCGCCGAGCGCACGGCGTAGGCGGTTCCGTCGGAGGTGGGCACGTCGGTGTCGACGATGAGCGTGCCGCTCACCTCGTCGTACCGGACCGGCTGGGGCACCTGCACGGCCTGGGGCTCGTAGGCGGCGGGCAGCCAGATCTGCGAGAGCGCC
>JBKHXT010000197.1:0-4260 GCA_046565885.1 Acidimicrobiia bacterium | reverse complement strand
CGTCGAGCGGGTGCAGGAACGCCAGCTCCTCGTCGGGTTCGACCACCAGCAGCCCGTCGGGCTTGCCGACGCCGCTCGCCACCTTGGCCAGGAACTTCGTGCGGGCGACGCCGACGGTGATGGGCAGGCCGACCTCGTCGCGCACCCGCCGGCGCAGCCGCCGGGCGATGTCGACCGGTGCGCCGTCGAGGCGCCGCAGCCCGTTCACGTCGAGGAACGCCTCGTCGACCGAGAGCCCCTCGACCAGCGGCGTCGTGTCCCGGAAGATCTCGAACACCTCCCGGCTCGCCTCGCTGTAGGCCCGCATGCGGGCCGGGACCACGACGGCGCCCGGGCACAGCGAGCGCGCCTGCGACGTCGGCATGGCCGTGCGCACCCCGTGCGCCCGAGCCTCGTAGCTGGCGGTGAGGACGACGCCCGCGCCGACGATGACCGGCCGACCCCGCAGGCGGGGGTGGTCACGCTGCTCGACCGCGGCGTAGAAGCAGTCGAGATCAGCATGGAGGATGCCGGCCGTGACCACCCCCGAACCGTACTCCGAACTCACGTTCGATCGCGCACGCGCACCGACCGCTCCGGATCGGACCGTCCGGCGAGCGGCCCGCCGCACCCTGTTGACCGCCGCCGAGAAGCTGCTGACCTGGACCGTGGTCCCCCAGCTGCGCGTCGCCCTGCTCCGCGGCCTCGGCGCCCGCATCGGCCGCGACGTCAGGATCTACGAGGTCCGGTTCATCAACGTCGCCGACGGCTTCGGGCACCTCGTCATCGGTGACCACGTGCACATCGGCCCGGGCACGATGATCGATCTGACGCGTCGCGTCCGGATCGGCACCCACACCGTCATCGCCCCGCACTGCATCCTGCACACGCACACCGATGCCGGCGAGGTGCTCGGCTCGCCGATGGCCCGGCGCCTCCCGACCGTCCGAGCGCCCGTCGAGCTCGGGCGCGCCTGCTACCTCGGCGCGCGCTCGACCGTGCTGGCCGGCGTGACGCTCGGCGACCTGACGGCGGTGGCGGCCGGCTCCGTCGTGACGCGTTCGACGGAGGGGCACGAGCTGGTCGGCGGCACCCCCGCGCACCGGCTCCGGAGGTTCGACGTCACCGATTGACCCGTTGGTCAAGGACCGGCCGGCCCGGCAGACTGTGGCGGTGACCGCCGTCAACGACACCCGCACCGACGGTCACGAGGAGCCCGAGGGATCGGGCGGTCCGATGCCCCAGGGCACGGCGATGGCGGTGCTGCGCCAGGAGACGTTCCGGCGGGTCTACACGGGCGCGTTCCTGTCGAACATCGGCACGTGGATGCAGAACGTGGTCCTCGGCGCCCTCGCCTACGACCTCACCGGCTCCCCCGCCTTCGTCAGCATCGTGCTCTTCGCCCAGCTCGGGCCGATGCTGCTGTTCTCGGTCGTCGGAGGGATGTTCGCCGACACCTTCGACCGGCGCCGGCTGCTCATCACCATCTCGGCCACGCAGGCCGTCCTCGCCCTGGCGCTGGCCGGCGTGGTGGCCGACGAGACGCCCAGCCGCTGGGCCATCGTGGGCATCGTCTTCCTCGTCGGCGTGGGCCAGTCGGTGTTCGGCCCCACCTACTCCGCCGTGCTCCCCGACCTCGTGGGCCCGGGCAACCTCGCCGGCGCCATCTCGCTGAACTCGGCGCAGATGAACGGCTCGCGCGTGATCGGCCCGGCCATCGGCGGCCTGCTCTTCGCCCAGTACGGGGCGTCGTGGGTCTTCTCCCTCAACGCCGCCACCTACCTGTTCGTCATCGGCGCGCTGGCCACGGTGCGGCTGCCGGAGGTCGAGAACAGCGGCGCCGGCGAGCCCCGCCTGCACCGCCTCGCCCTCGGCTTCCGCATCGCCCGCAGCCGGTTCCCCATCGGCCGCTGCCTGCTGACGATGGTGATCTTCTCCTTCGTGTGCCTGCCCTTCATCGGGCAGATGCCGGTGCTGGCCGACCAGAACCTGGGCATCGCCGCCCGGTCCACGGCCTACGGCTGGCTCTACGCCTGCTTCGGCCTCGGCGCCATGCTCGGCGCGCTGTCGGTGGGCACCGTGTTCTCCCAGATGCCGAAGGAGCAGCTGGTGCGGGCCGGGATGGTCGCGTTCGGCGTGTCGCTCGGCGTGTTCGCCTGGCTGCGCAGCCCGATCCCCGCCTTCGTCGTCATCGTCGTGGTCGGGTTCTTCTACTTCGCCACGGTCACGGCGCTGTCCACCGTGCTGCAGCTCCACCTCGCCGGCAACGAGCGGGGGCGGGTGATGGCGCTGTGGATGATGGCCTTCGGCGGCACGGTGCCGATCGGCAACCTGGTGGCCGGTCCGCTCATCGAAGCCACGTCGGTCACCACCATCGTGTTCCCGGGCGCGATCATCGCGGTGGCCCTGGGCTGGTGGGCCGACACCCGAACCGACCGGCCCTACGCGCACTGAGCACCGCGACGCCCTGGGGGGAAGCCATGCCGTACATCTCCGATCGGGTCGTGCACGACGCCGACGCCCACATCATGGAGACGCCCACGTGGTTGCGCGACCACGCCGACCCGGCGATCCGCGACCGCATCGAGCCCCTGCCGCTGGCGGGCGGCAACGAGCTGCGCCAGACCGGTGACGTCGACGAGCAGCTGGCCGACCTGACGGCGGCGTTCGAGCGCCTCGCGGCCAAGCACGCCTCCGACGAGTACCGGGCGGCCGAGGCGCACGAGATCATGCTCCGTAAGAACTTCGCCGCCACCGGTTCCTTCATCGCCGAGGACCGGGTCCGGGCGCTCGACCTCATCGGCGTGCGCAGCCAGCTGCTGTTCAACACGTTCCACAACTCGAGGCTGTTCGGCTGGGAGCGCAGCGGCGACCTCGAGATGGCCTACGGCACCGCCCGGGCGCACAACCGGGGCATGGCCGAGTTCTGCTCGGTCGACGAGCGCCTCCTGCCGACGATGTACGTGCCGCTCGCCGACTTCGACCAGGCGGCCGCCACGGCGGAGGAGGCCATCGACGCCGGCGCCGCCGCGCTGCTCGTCGCCTCGGGCTGCCCGGCCACCCACTCCCCCAGCCACCGCTCGCTCGACCCGGTGTGGGCGCGGGCCCAGGAGGCGGGCATCCCCGTCGTCTTCCACGTCGGCGGCACCGGCGAGCTCATCGACCCGATGTACTTCCAGAACGGCCTGCCGATCCCGCCCGACTTCCACGGCGGCGACGAGAACTTCCGCTGCGTCGACTACATGGGCATCCCGGGCCCGCCGGCGCAGACGCTGGCGACCATGGTCTTCGACGGCGTGTTCGAGCGCTTCCCCTCGCTCATGGTCGGCGTCATCGAGCAGGGCGCCATCTGGGTGCCCGGCTGGATGCGCCAGATGGAGTCGGCCTTCGACGCCTTCCACCGGCACGAGGAGCGGCTCCAGCAGCTGTCGCTGCGCCCGTCCGAGTACGTGTCGCGCCAGATGCGGTTCACCCCGTACCCCACCGAGGACGTCGGCTGGATCATCCGCGAGGCCGGTCCCGAGGTCGTGCTGTTCAGCACCGACTACCCCCACGTCGAGGGCGGGCGCCGTCCCGTCGAGCGCTTCGAGGCCAGCCTCGACGCCGGCGGGGTCTCGGACGCCGACCGCGACCGCTTCTACCGCTCCAACTTCGAGGAGCTCATGGGTCGGGGGCTCCCCGCCGCCCTCGCCGCCTGAGTGCGGGGCATCGGCACGGTCGTCAACGTGGCGACGGTGGTGGCGGGCACGGGCGTCGGCGTGCTCCTGCACGGCCGCCTGCCCGAGCGGGTCCGCACGACGGTCCTCGACGGCATCGGCATCCTCGTGGTCGCGCTCGGCGTCTCCAGCTTCCTCGAGACCCGCAACGCCGTGTTCCCGGTCATCGCCATCGTGGCCGGCGGCATCGTCGGCGAGCTCGCCCGCATCGAGGACCGGCTGGAGGCGATCGGCGAGCGGCTCCGGCGCCGGGTCGAGGGCGACGCCGACCCGCCCGTGCGCAGCTACGTCGAGCGCGACGCCGACGAGGTGGAGGTCGACCACGTCGTGGAGCCGGTGGACGGGCGCTCCTTCGTCGACGGCTTCGTCGTCGCCAGCCTCACCTTCTCCGTCGGGGCGATGATGGTCGTCGGCTCGCTGCAGGACGGCATCAGCGGTGACAGCGAGCTGCTCATCGTGAAGTCCGTGCTCGACGGCCTCGTGTCCGTGGTCTTCGCCGCCGTGTTCGGCTGGGGCGTCGGGTTCAGCGCGCTCAGCATCGCCGTGGTCCAGGGCTCGTTCACCG
>JBKHXT010000196.1:0-8574 GCA_046565885.1 Acidimicrobiia bacterium | reverse complement strand
ACGACGCCCACGGCGAGCAGCTGCTCGCCGACGCCGACGCCAACCGGCTCGTGCTCGGCGTCCAGTCCACGGCCGACGCGCTGGCCCGGATGCCGGCCACCGAGGGCGCCAAGATCATGGTCGTCGGCTTCTCGATGGGCGCGTCGCTCGGGCTGTGGTTCTCGGAGCGCTTCCCCGACCAGGTGTCCGCCGTCGTGGGCTTCTACGGCACCCAGGGCATCGACTTCCAGCGCTCCCAGGCCTCCTACCAGCTCCACATGGCCGAGCACGACGACATGCTCGACCCCGACGAGCTGGCGCTCATGGAGGCCAGCTTCGGCCTCGCCGGCCGCCCCGTCGACCTGCACACCTACCCGGGCGTGTCGCACCACTTCGCCGAGGAGGGCACGCCGGGCTACGACGCCGACGCCGCCGACCTGGCCTGGCAGCGCACCATCGAGTTCCTGCGACAGCACGCGTCATGACCTCCGGCGGGCCACCCGCCGGCGATCGCGACGGGATGAGGCCGTCCCGCCGGTCGCGGGCGGTGCGGGTCGCCCGGCGCATGGTCGAGGAGTGGACCCACGACCGGGTGCCCGACACGGCGGCGGCGGTCGCCTTCTGGGCGGTGCTCAGCCTGCTGCCGGCGTTCCTGGCGCTGGCGGCGCTGCTCGGCACGCTCGACGCCGTCGTCGGCGCCGACCTCGCCGAGGACGTCCAGGCCGAGGTCCTCTCCACCCTGGAGACGATCCTCACCGACGAGGCCGACGAGATCCTCGACGTCGTGCGCGACCTGTTCACCGAGCAGCGCACCGGGCTGCTGACCTTCTCGCTCCTCGCCGCCCTCTGGACGCTGTCGCGGGCGTTCGCGGCGCTCATCCGGGCGCTCGACGTCGTGTACGACCTCGACGAGCAGCGCGGGTGGCTGCACGTGCGGGTGACGGCGGTCGCCATCACGCTCGGATCGGTCGTGGCCGCCGTCGTGATGTTGGCGGCCTTCGTGGTCGGCCCGCTGCTCGGCACCGGCGAGCAGATCGCCGACGAGATCGGCCTCGGCGACCAGTTCGCGCTCGCCTGGGACCTGGCGCGGCTGCCGCTGGCGTTCGTCGTCCTGGTGGCGTGGGCGGCCACCCTCTTCCACGTGGCGCCCGACCACCGCACGCCGTGGCGGTGGGACGTGCCCGGCGCGCTGCTCACCGCCCTGCTGTGGCTGGTGTTCTCCTCCGGCCTGAGCGTCTACATCGAGCTGGCGTCGGCCGGGAACGCGGTGTTCGGTGCGCTCGGCGGCGGGCTCATCGCACTGCTGTGGTTCTGGCTGCTGTCGCTCGCCGTGCTGCTCGGCGGCGAGCTGAACCAGGTGCTGCTCGACGAGCTGGCACCGGTGCACGGCCCGGTCGCCCCCGCCGCCGAGCGGGAGGGGGAGCAGGTCACCGACGCCCGCCCGGCTCGCTCAGACGGCGTCGAGGGCGCCGCGGAGGCGGGCGACGAAGGCGCCGGCGTCGAGCGCGGAGCCGCCGTCGAGGAGGAGGCGCATGATGGCCGAGGCCACGATCACGCCGTCGGAGGGGGCGGCTGCGGCGACGGCGGTCTCCGGTGAGGAGATCCCGAAGCCCATCACCACCGGCAGGTCGGTGACCCGCTTCAGGCGACCGGCGAGGTCGGCGGTCCAGGCGCCGACGTCGGCCCGCTCCCCCGTCACGCCGAGCACGTTCACGCCGTAGACGAAGCCCCGGCTCCGGGCGGTGAGGCGCTCGAGCCGCTCGTCGCTGCTGATTGGGCTGGCGAGCATGACCGTGTCGAGGTCGGCGTCGCCCACCGCCTCCTCCCACGGGTCGAGCTCCTCCATCGGGACGTCGGGGATGATCGCCCCGTGCACGCCGGCCATGCCGCACTCCTCGACGAAGCGCCGGTAGCCCATCCGGAACGGGACGTTCGCGTAGGTCATGGCGATGAGCGGGATCGACACGTCGAGGCCCCGCAGCTCGGACAGGATGCCGACCGGCGTGGCGCCCCGACGCAGTGCCTGGTCGTTGGCCGCCTGGATGGTGGGGCCGTCCATGACCGGGTCGGAGAACGGGATGCCGACCTCGACGGCGTCGGCACCGGCGTCGTCGTAGGCCCGGATCACGTCGAGCCAGTCGCCGGTGATGCCGCCGCTGACGTAGGGCATGAGCAGCTTGCGGCCGCCGTCGCGCCGAGCGCGCAGGTGCTTCTCGAGCGTCCCCACGCTCAGACCTCGTGCCCGAGCAGCTCGGCGACCTGCGCGACGTCCTTGTCACCGCGGCCGGAGAGGTTGAGCAGCACGGTTTTCCCGGCCAGCTCGGCCCGGGCCCGGCTGACCCAGGCGAGGGCGTGGGCCGGCTCGAGGGCGGGGATGATGCCCTCGGTGCGCGACAGGAGCTGGAAGGCGTCGAGCACCTCGGCGTCGGTGACCTGCTCGTAGCGGGCCCGGCCGATGTCGGCGAGGTGGGCGTGCTCGGGACCGACGCCCGGGTAGTCGAGGCCGGCGGAGACCGACTCGGCCTCCTGCACCTGGCCGTGGTCGTCCTGGAGCAGGAACGACGTGGAACCGTGGACGATGCCGGGGACGCCGTGCCCGATGGCGGCGCCGCCGGCGGGCTCGACGCCGACGAGGTCGGCGTCGGTGTCGGCGAAGCCGGAGAAGATGCCGATGGCGTTCGAACCGCCGCCCACGCAGGCGGTGACGACGTCGGGGTCGCGGCCGTCGAGGGCCAGGCACTGCTCGCGGGCCTCGGTGCCGATGACCCGGTGCAGCTCGCGCACCATCCACGGGTACGGGTGCGGGCCCATGGCGGAGCCGAGGCAGTAGTGCGTGGACTCGACGGTGGCCACCCAGTCGCGCATGGCCTCGTTCACCGCGTCCTTCAGGGTCCGGCTGCCGGTCTCGGCAGCCCGCACCTCGGCGCCGAGCAGTCGCATCCGGAACACGTTCAGCTTCTGGCGCTCCATGTCGACGGCGCCCATGTACACGACGCAGTCGAGGCCGAGGAGGGCGGCGGCGGTGGCGGTGGCGACGCCGTGCTGGCCGGCGCCGGTCTCGGCCACGAGCCGGCGCTTGCCCATCCGCTCGGCGAGCAGCGCCTGGCCGAGCACGTTGTTGATCTTGTGGCTGCCGGTGTGGTTCAGGTCCTCGCGCTTGAGCAGCAGGCGCAAGCCGAGCTCGTCGGAGAGGCGGTCGCACACGGTGAGCGGGCTCGGACGACCGGCGTAGTCGCGCAGCAGGCCGTCGAGCCGGGACCGGAAGGCGTCGTCGGCCCAGGCGTCGCGGAACTCGCGCTCGACCTCCTGGCAGGCGCCGACGAGGGTCTCGGGGACGAACTGCCCGCCGAAGCGGCCGAAGCGGCCGTCGGCGACGTCGCCCATGACGGAGGGGGTGGTGGTGCCGGGAGGCGGAGGGGTCACGGGGTCGTCCGGAGGTCGGCGAGCGGGGGGTGGGTGGCGCCGCAGCCGGAGCCGGCGGCCTTGGCGGCGGCGACGAACGCGCGCACGGCGTCGGGGTCCTTGCGGCCGGGACGGGCCTCGACGCCGGAGGCGACGTCGACGCCCCAGGGCAGGACCTGGGCGATCGCGTCGGCCACGGTGTCGGCGCGCAGGCCGCCGGCGAGCAGGACGCGGTGGCGCTGGGTCAGGTCGCCGACGAGGCGCCAGTCGAAGGCCACGCCGGCGCCGGGCGTGGGGGCGTCGAGGAGCACGACGTCGGCGCCGTGCTCGTCGATCTCGGCGAGCCGGGGGTCGCCGGCGGGCATCGCCCGGATGAGCACGGGGACCGACTCGTGCACGCGGCGGCTCGTCTGGGGCGTCTCGGCGCCGTGCAGCTGGGCGGCCCCGAGCCCGACGGCCTCGGCGGTCTCGACGATCTCCCGGACGAGGTGGTCGCGGAACACGCCGACGACGAGGACGTGGTCGGGCACCGATTCGGCGATGACCCGGGCCTCGTCGACGCCGACCTGGCGGCGCGACGGGGCGAAGATCAGCCCGATGGCGTCGGCGCCGGCCTCGACGGCCACCTGGGCGTCGGCGGGGGTGGTGATCCCGCAGATCTTCACGAACACGGGGTCCGACGGTAACGGAGGCTCAGCCCGATCCCGCAGCGCGTAGCGCGGCGACGGCGGCAGCGGGGTCGCCGGAGGTCACGAGCGACTCCCCCACCAGCACGGCGTCGTAGCCGGCGGCGTGGAGGGCGGCGGCGTCGTCGGGGCCGCGCACGCCCGACTCGGCCACCGAGACGACCTGGTCCGGGAACGCCGCGGCCATGCGCACGGCCCGCTCGTGATCGACCTCGAAGGTCACCAGGTCGCGCTGGTTGACGCCGACGAGGGTGGCGCCGACGGCCAGCGCCCGCTCGAGCTCGGCCTCGTCGTGGACCTCGACGAGGGCGTCGAGGCCGACCTCGGTGGCGACCCGGTGGAAGGTGGCGAGCTCGTCGTCGTCGAGAGCGGCGGCGATGAGCAGCACGCAGTCGGCGCCCATCGCCCGGGCGTCGAGGACGTCGTGGACCGACACGGTGAAGTCCTTGCGCAGCACCGGCATCGAGCAGGCGGCCCGGGCCGCGGCGAGGTCGGCGGCGGAGCCGCCGAAGTGCTCGTCGTCGGTGAGCACCGACAGGCACGTGGCGCCACCCTCGGCGTACTGGGCGGCGAGGGTCGCCGGGTCGAGGTCGGCGAACAGGTCGCCCTTGGACGGCGAGCGCCGCTTGACCTCGGCGATCACGGCGAGCCCCTCGGCGGCGGCCAGCGCCGTGGCGAACCCGCGGGGCGGCGGCGCGGCCTCGGCCCGGCGGCGCAGGTCGGCCTCGTCGCGCTCGTCGGCGGCCGCCCGCAGCCGGTGGGCCAGCAGGATGCCGTCGAGGTAGGTGGCCATCGGGGTGCGCGCCGGCGGGTGGCTAGCGGTCGTGGCCCTTGGCGTGGACCGGCGTGCAGAAGTGCAGCTCGGGCGCACCGGCCAGCAGGCCGGCCAGCTGGCCGCCGAAGGCCTTGAAGGCGTCGGAGCCGCCGTGGGCGCCGAGGGCGTCCTCGCCGGTGTACAGCTCGTAGACCCAGGCGACGTTCGGGTCGCCGTTGTCGGTGCTGACGGCGTAGACGAGCGTGCCCTCCTCGCCCTCGACCTGGGGGAAGTAGTCGCCGAAGGCGGCGACGAGCTCGTCGCGCTTGCCCTCCTGGCAGGTGATCTTGGCGATGACGGAGACCTTGGACATGGCCGGCGAACCTACTTCCGCTCCGACCGGCTGGCGTTGATCAGCGCCAGGAACGGCAGCGCCAGGAAGCTGAGGCCCGAGCACGCGAGCAGGACGAAGCCGCCGATGAGCAGGCCGCCGAAGCCGAGGAGGGCGCCGAGCACGACGGCCCCGGCGCCGACGGCGGCCAGGACGACCGGCACGAACGCCACCGCCCGGGGAAGGGTCGGGGCCCCGGTGGGCGTGTCGTCGAGCAGGCGCGGGTCGACGTCGTCGTCGTCGTGCAGCGGCGTGAAGCCGGTGCCGGGGTCGCGCACGTTCGAGTGCGCGCTGCCGGCGCCGAGGCCCCGGCGGGCGTCGTACGCGGCGCGCTTGGCGGGGTCGGACAGCACCGTCCACGCCGCGTTCACCCGGGCCATGCGGGCGGCGCCGAGGGTCCGCTCGCCCTCGTCGCGCCCGGCGAGGCGGTCGGGGTGGTGGCGGCGGGCGAGGGCGACGTAGGCGGCGCGGATCTCGGCCGGGGTGGCGGTGGGCGCCACGCCGAGCTCCTCGTAGTGCGACCGCTCCGAGGCCATCAGCCCTCGGTCGTCTCGGTGGTCGTGGTGTCCTCGTCGTCCTCGTCGTCGTCGGCGGGGGTGGTCGTCGTGGTCGTGGTGGTGGTCGGGCGGGGCCCGCAGGCCGGCACCTCGAGCGGGTACGTGCGCACCTCGGGCTCGGTGCCGATGAGGGCGGTGGCGGTCACCGGGCCGATGCGGTCGCAGCGGTAGGTGAACAGGGCGACGCCGTCGCCGTCGGTGACCGGCCGACCCTCGACGAAGGTCCAGCCCGTCGAGCGGACCTCCACCGGCACGCCGGCGACGGGGACCGTCCGGGCCACCCCCTCCTCGTCGACGACCCGCTCGGCGACCCAGACGAGCAGGTTCACCAGCCCGCCCACCGACGGGGCGGTCGGGGCGGTGGAGGCCCGCACGTCGGGGCCCTCGAACAGCGTCAGCTGCAGCCGCAGCTCGCGGGGCTCGTCGGCCTCGAGGAAGAAGATCTCCGGTGCGGCCATCGTGAGCGACGGCGGCAGGTACGCGCGCACCCGCAGCCGTCCGCCCGGGATGCCCTCGACGGCGTAGGCCCCGTCGGCACCGGCCCGGACCTCTCGCAGCTGGACGGCGTCGCCGACCAGGCGCTCGACCCGCACGATCGCCTCCGGCACCGGGCCGTCGGGGCCGACGACGACGCCACGCAGGGAGGCGTCGCCGGTCTCGGCCAGCGTGGTGGTCGTCTCGCCGGCCACCGGCTGCAGGACCAGGCGCGACCGGTCGACGGTGGACGTCGTCGGCTCGGGCTGGGTGCTGGAGGTCGACGACGGGGGCGGCAGGCTCCGGTCGTCGGGGCGGGCGCAGGTGGTGCTGGCGATGGCGATGACCGCGAGCACGCCGAGCAGCACCCAGAGCAGGCGCAGCGACCGGCGGAGCGGGAGGGCGTCCACGGTCAGCCGAGCGGCAGCTCGTGGACCACGCCGGGCACGTCGCCCACCGTGACCCGGGCGCCCGGCTCGACCGCCCGCCCGAGGAAGGCGAGGCCGACCGGCCCGTGCTCGGGCGACACCGCCGCCGTGGTGATGGTGGCCGGCGGCCCGTCGACGTCCACGACGTCGCCGTCGACGACGGGCGCTTCGCACCGGATGGCCCGCAACCGCCGGGGCACGTTGCCGCCGCGGCTGTCGATGCGGGCCGTCAGCTCCTGGCCCACGAAGCAGCCCTTGGTGAAGCTGACCGACTCGGCCACGATCCAGTCGCCGACCTCGGCGGGGATGGTCGACTCGTGCAGCTCTCGGCCCATCGCCGGCACGCCGTGCACCACGGCGTGGGCCCGCAGGTCGTCGAGGGACATCGGCGCGACGCCGTCGGGCAGCTCGGCACCCATGCCGAGGAGGTCGTAGCCCTCCACCCCCGGCCCGACGACCGGCAGCCGGTGGACGCCCTCGGGCAGCTCCCCGTGCGGCGCACCGGCGCCCCGGACGGCCACGGCGGGCAGGTCGAGGACCTCCAGCTCGGCCTTGGTGCGGATCAGGAACCGGGCGAGGCGGTCGTGCAGCGCCTGGCCGAACCCGTCGTCGAGGTCGAGCAGGACCTCGTCGGCCGCCGTGCGGGTGATGCGAGCCCAGGCGTCGACCTTGCCCTGGGGCTGGAGGACGAACGTGTGGGTCGACGTGCCGACGGCCATGCCGGCGACGTCCTGGCTGCACTGGCCCTGGAGGAAGGTGACGGCGTCGGGCCCCCAGACGCGGACCACGTCCCGTTCGATGGCGACGCCTCGGGCGGTGGTCTCGGTCATGGCTGCGCTGCTCCCCCTCGGCTCCCCGGCCGCTGTGCTTCCCGGCGCTGGGCGGTCATCCGGCGGGCCGCGGGCACGGCCACCAGCAGCGCCCGGGCCTTGTTCTGGCACTCGAGGTGCTCGTCGTCCGGGACGCTGTCGGCCACGATGCCCGCCCCGGCCTGGACCGAGGCGATGCCGTCGTCGCCGATGACCATCGTACGGATGGCGATGGCGGTGTCGATGTTCCCCGAGAAGTCGAGGTAGCCGACGACGCCGGCGTAGGGCCCGCGCTTCACCGGCTCGAGGGCGTCGATGATCTCCATCGCCCGCACCTTCGGCGCGCCCGAGACGGTGCCGGCGGGGAGCGTGGCCCGCAGCACGTCGACCGGGGTCTTCCCGGGGGCGAGGTCGCCCGCCACCTGGGAGGTGAGGTGCATGACGTGGCTGTAGCGCTCGAGCGTCATGAGCTCCTCGACCTCGCACGTGCCGAAGCGGACGACCCGGCCGACGTCGTTGCGGGCGAGGTCGACGAGCATCACGTGCTCGGCCACCTCCTTGGGGTGCTCGACCAGCTCGGCGGCCAGGCGCCGGTCGTGGGCCTCGGAGCTGCCGCGCTTTCGGGTGCCGGCGATGGGCCGCGAGATCACCCGCCCGTCGAGCAGCTGGACCATGGGCTCGGGGCTGGCACCCACCAGGGTCACGCCCGGCACCCGCAGGAAGTACATGTACGGGCTCGGGTTCACCTGGCGCAGCGCCCGGTAGGCGTCGAAGGGATCGGCCTCGAGCGGGAAGTCGAAGCGCTGCGAGAGCACGACCTGGAAGATGTCGCCGGCGAAGATGTGCTCCCGGGCGACCTCGACCGCGTCCTGGTAGCGGCCGTCCGCCATCGACGACGTGACCTCGGGCGGCTCGTCGTCGGGCCGGGGCGGGGTGAGCATCGGCTCGTCGAGGGGCCGGGCCCCGTCGGCGGCGAGCTGGTCGAGGCGGCCGATGGCGGCCTCGTAGGCGGCGTCGAGCTCGGCGGCGGACGCGCCCGGCTCCACGATCACGTTGTCGATGAGCGTGACCCGCTGGCGCCAGTGGTCGAAGGC
>JBKHXT010000195.1:0-11392 GCA_046565885.1 Acidimicrobiia bacterium | reverse complement strand
CCGTGGGGCTAACAAGAATCGAACTTGTGACCTCACCCTTATCAGGGGTGCGCTCTAACCGACTGAGCTATAGCCCCGGAGGAGGGGACAACATAGCAGCAGGCCCCCCGGCCTCGACCAAGGCGATGGTGCCGGCTCGGGTCAGCGCTCGGCGCCGCTGGGGACGCCCGGGTCGGTCGGTGCGGGTCGGGCCGCGGGCGGCTCGTCGGGCCTCGGCCCGCGGCGTGGGTCGGCCGGCGGGCGCTCGGCCAGCGTCGGCTCGGACGTGCGGCGGCGGGCGGGTGCGACGATGAGGTCCTCGTCGATGACGGTCATGCGGATGCCGCCGGTGAGGTCGCTGATCAGGTTGAAGAGGACGGCGCCGAGGACGGCGATGGCGACGAAGAGCGCCGCCATGAGCAGGCCGAGGACGATCGCCGCCCGGAAGACGATGCCGCCGTCGAGGACGAAGGTGTCGTAGCCGCCGGCGTCCTCGAAGAAGCCCTCGATGCCCTCGATGGTGCCGACCCGGTCGGCGGCCTGCCACAGCAGGTAGCCGGTCACCATGCTCACCACGTAGCCGCACAGCGAGAAGACCAGCGCCAGCTTGGCGATCGACCACACCTCGAGGTGCCGCACGACCCGGTGGACCTTGCGCACCTTGCGCCCACGCTTCGACGAGCGCCGGTTCCGCGTGGGTGTGGGCTCGCTCGACATCGTGCTCCAGTGCTCCTGCGCCGCCTCGGGCGAGCGTAGCCCGACCCCTGTCCGAGCGCGGTGCCGCCCCGGTGGACGCTCCCGCTCGTCCACCGGGGTCAGCTCCTGCGCTGCCCCGCCCTGCAGCGCTGCCCGCCCTCGGCCCGGAGGCCGAGAGCGCTCGGCCGCTAGGCGGCCGAGTGCCCGCCCGCCCGGGCGGTCGTGCGCCGGCTGGCGGCCTCGAGGGCCACGCCGGCGAGGAGAAGGGCGGCGCCGGCTGCGGCGAGCGCCACCGTCAGGTCGCTGCCCGTGCGGGGCAGCGTCTGCGACGCCAGCACCTGGCCGCCCGGGGTCCGGGTCGTGATCGAACCGAGGACCTCGGCGTCGTCCTTCTTCGGCGCCGCCGGCGTCGCGACCACCGGCCGCACGACGCTGTCGTCGGAGATGGTGACCGGCTTCGGCGGCGTGCCCTGCAGCGGCGGTGCAGCCGGCGGCGCCTGGTTGTCGACCGGCTGCGCCGGGGCGACCACGGGGTCGGCCGGCGTCTCCTGGACCGGCTGGGGCGTCTGGCCGGAACCGCTGTCGTCGACGATCGGCTCGTCGTCACCGCCGCCGGAGCTGTCGCCGCTGCCGTTGCCGGGGTTGTCCTCGCCGGCGTTGCCGTTCCCGTTGTCGTTTCCGTTGCCGGGGTTTCCGTTGCTCGGATTGCCCCCGCCGGAGCTGTCCCCGCCGGAACTGTCGCCGCCAGCCCCGCCGCCAGCCCCGCCACCGCCGGACACCGGGCCCGGGCTCTCGCCGTTCGCACGGACGCAGAGGTCGTCGATCAGATCGGATACGGCCTCCTCGTCCTCGCCGAGCTGGTTGAAGCTCGCCGGAGCGGCGAGATCGATGTCGTGTTCCTCGGCGATGGCCTCGAGCTCGTCGTAGTAGAGGTCCTCGATGCGGACATCGCCGTGCGCCTCGTGGGCCGGCCAGGAGTTCGCGTTGACGAAGATGAGCTCCCAGCGCTCCTCCGGATCGTCCCGGTGGCAGACCCAGCTCCAGCGGTCGCTGTCGACCGTCGGGCCGCCGGGCGCACCGGACCCGTCAGGGAGGCCCGCACCGCTTCCGCCGGGCTGACCCTGCCCTCCCTGGCCCTGACCCTGCTGGCCGTGACCGTGACCGTGGCCGTGGCTCTGCTGACCGAGACCAGGCGGGACGTGCTGCTCCGCGTCTCCGGCGCCGCGGCCGAGTCCGTTGTTGGCCCAGACGGTCGTGGGGGCCACAGCCGCCAGACCGAGGGTCATCACGCCTGCGGTCACGAGGAGGCGGCGACCGCCTCGGGTGAAGGTGTTGCGCATGTGAACTCCGTTCGGAACTGGCGACCGAGTCCTGCCCAATCGCACGGGTCAGAACGGACCGGTCTCGCCACTCGCTCCCCGGATGGCCGTTAGGCGGCCGAGTTGCCCTCGAAGGGGCAGCCATCCGGATCAACACGTTCCGTCGGAGTTCAGCGGGAGCCGAACGCCGTGAGTGACAGTTTGCTCACGCTGCGCGTTCATTTCATGGGTCAGACGACCTATTTCCTCAACGAATCCTTACGCGTTCGGGTCGTTGGTCCCCTTCGTCCCCTTCGGTTCTGCCGCTGACGAGGAGCTGACGCGCGACGGAGCCGCCCGGGTCGTGCCCGAGGCGGCCCCCTCGACTGCTGCGGCGACGGGCCGGAGCCCGGTCAGGTCATCGGCGGGCGCCGATCCGACGGCTCGAGCGCTGGATGGCGAGGCCCGCCAACAGCAGCGCCACGCCGAACGGCGCGAGGCTGGCGGCGGCATCGTCGCCCGTGCGAGGCAGCTGACCGCTGCGCACCGACCGGGTCACCACGTCACCCATCACCGCAGGCGTGCGGTCGACGAGCGCGGGGGCCAGGTTGGGCTGCGTGACGGGGAGGATCGTCGGGTTGTTCACGACCGCTTCGTTCTCGACCTCCGTCGGCGGGATCGAGGTCTCGTCCGGGGTCGTCGGGTTGTTCACGACCTCACCCTCGGCGGCGACGCAGTTGTCGGCCAGCTCGTCGTCATCGGAACCGTCGACGAGCTCCTCACCCTCCGGCTCGGTCATGCCCGCCGGGCACCGGAGCCCCTCGTCGTCCTGCTGCCCAGGGGCACCATCGCGACCCCGGCACAGACCCTCGTTGTCATCTTCGAAGTCGTCGTCGTTGCCGCAACCGTTGTTGCCGTCCTGGTCGGCCTGGTCGACGCCGCCCTCTCCGCCGGGCTGATCGACGCCGCCGTTGGACCGGTCCGGGCCGCGGCCGTCGTCGTCGGGGTCGGACTGCGCGTTGCCCTGGTTGCCCGATCGGCCGGGCTCTACTGAGCGATCCTTCCCGGAGGGGTGCTCGTTGTCTCCGTCGTCCACCACGTTGTTCGGTGTGCCGCCGTCGTTGTCGTCGTCGTCCTCGGTGATCTCGGCACTGCGCTGGTCCGCATCACCGGCGTTGCTGTGGCCCCGGGCGGCCGCATGCTCGGGCACCCCGGCGCCGGCGAAGCTGGCGCTCGAGAGGATCAGCGAGAGCGCTCCGACCAGGAGTGCGATCGCCTTGAGGGTTCTCTGTCGTGGTTGCAAGGGGCTGGCTCCACTTGTTCGGGGCCGCGGGAGCGGCCGGGGGTCGGGACAACCGCGTGCGCTCTCGCCCGCCTTCGAGGGTCCCGGCGTGGTCTCGGCCGGACTCGGGGCTCGATCGCTCGGTGCGTCCGTGTCGGGCGGGGTTCTTCTCCGCCACGGTGCGTGACCAACCGCTCATATGCGTCACGGCCAGTAGTTCTCTGACAAATCGGTGCCAGTTCCTCTAGTCCAGATGCACTACTTCCATTGAGTGCCGGATCCCGCACGATGCGTGCGGCACCGTCCGGGGTCAGCCGGGGCTGCCAGCGCAGACCGGTAGGATCAGCAAGCTGTGATGTGCCCGGACCACGCCCCCAGCCCGGTGAACGAGGAGCCTGCCCGTGTCTGACCAGAGCCCCCCGCCCCCCGGCGACGGCACCACCACCGACGAGGGCGATCGCTTCGACATCGAGCCGATCCAGCTCCAGGACGAGATGGAGAACTCGTTCCTCGAGTACGCGATGTCGGTCATCATGCAGCGGGCCCTGCCCGACGCCCGCGACGGCCTGAAGCCCGTGCACCGCCGGATCCTGTGGGGCATGGAGGACATCGGCGCCCGGCCGGACCGCTCGCACATGAAGTGCGCCCGGGTCACCGGCCACGTGATGGGCCACTTCCACCCCCACGGCGACGGCGCCATCTACGACGCCCTCGTGCGCATGGCCCAGCCCTTCTCGCTGCGCCACCCGCTGATCGACTTCCACGGCAACTACGGCTCCCCGGACTTCGGCCCGGCCGCCGCCCGCTACACCGAGTGCCGCCTGTCCAACCTGGCGATGCGCCTCCTCGACGGCATCAACGAGGAGACCGTCGACTTCAACGACACCTACAGCGGCGAGTTCACCGAGCCCTCGGTGCTGCCCGCCCGGTTCCCGAACCTGCTCGTGAACGGCTCCGAGGGCATCGCCGTCGGCATGGCCACCAAGATCCCGCCTCACAACCTGGGCGAGGTCATCGACGCCACCGTGCACCTCCTCGACAACCCTCAAGCGCAGGTCGAGGATCTGATGAAGCACGTCAAGGCGCCCGACTTCCCCACGGGCGCCCTGCTCATGGGCCGCCAGGGCGTGATCGACGCCTACACGACCGGCAAGGGCACGGTGAAGCTCCGGGCCCGGGCCGAGATCGTCGAGGGCAAGCAGCGCGACCAGATCGTGGTCACCGAGATGCCGTACCAGACCTCGATCTCGGCCACGGCGGCCAAGATCAAGGAGCTGGTCAACGACAAGGTGATCGAGGGCATCGCCGACGTCAACGACGCCTCCGCCAAGGGCGAGACCAAGCTGGTCATCACCCTCAAGCGCGACGCGCCCGGCCTCGTCGTGCTGAACAACCTCTACAAGCACACCCCGCTGCAGACCAGCTACGCCATCAACATGGTCGCCCTGGTCGACGGCGTGCCCCGAACCCTCAACCTCCTGGATGCGTTGAGGGCCTACGTCGACCACCAGATCGAGGTCATCACCCGCCGGTCGGAGTTCCGGCTCCGCAAGGCCCGCGACCGCGCCCACATCGTCGAGGGCCTCATCAAGGCGCTCGACCTCATCGACGAGATCATCGCCGCCATCCGGGCCTCGGCCGACAAGCAGGCCGCCCGCGAGGCGCTGATGGCCGAGCCGTTCGAGTTCTCCGAGGTCCAGGCCGAGCACATCCTCGACATGCAGCTGTCCCGCCTCACCCGCCTCGGCCGCGAGCAGCTGGAGAACGAGCTCGCCGAGCTGCGCGAGACCATCGCCGAGCTCGAGGCGATCCTCGCCGACGACGGCAAGCTCCGCCAGGTCATCAAGGACGAGCTGGGCGACATCCGCAGCACCTTCGCCACCGATCGCCGCTCCGAGATCACCCTCGACCCCGGCGACATCGACATCGAGGACCTCATCGACGACGAGGAGCTCGTCGTCACCCTCTCGCACCGGGGCTACATCAAGACGGTGGAGGCCGACGCCTTCCGCCGCCAGGGCCGCGGCGGCCGGGGCGTGGCCGGCACCAAGCTGCGCGACGAGGACTACGTCACCAAGATCCTCACCACGACCGCCCACGCCTACCTGCTGTTCTTCTCGAACCGGGGCCGGGTGTACCGGCTCAAGGCCCACGAGATCCCGAAGAAGGACCGCACGGCCCGGGGCACGGCGATCGTGAACCTGCTCCAGCTCGAGCCCGAGGAGCGGATCCAGGCGATCATCGACACCCGCGACTACGAGACCCAGCGGTACCTGTTCTTCGCCACCAAGCTCGGCCAGGTCAAGAAGACCAAGTTCTCCGAGTACGACTCGTCGCTGCGCACCGGCCTCATCGCCATCAACCTGCGCGACGGCGACGAGCTGGTGAAGGTCATCCCGACCAACGGCGAGTCCGACATCTTCATGGTGTCCAAGCGGGGCATGACGATCCGCTTCAGCGAGGACGAGGTGCGGGCCATGGGCCGCGCCGCCGCCGGCGTGCGGGGCATGAAGCTGAAGGACGCCGAGGACGAGGTCGTGTCCTGCGACGTCGCCCGCGACGACACCGCCATCCTCATCGTCACCTCGGCCGGCTACGGCAAGCGCACCCAGCTCGACAAGTTCAACGTCCAGGGTCGCGGCGGCCAGGGCGTGCGCGGCATCAAGATCACGGCCAAGAAGGGCCACGTGGTCTCGGCGTTCATGGTCGGCATCGACGACGAGATCTTCGTCATCTCCTCCACCGGCACCACCATCCGGATGGAGGTCCGTGGCATCTCGTCCCAGGGCCGCGACGCCACGGGCGTCAAGGTCATGGATGTGCACGACGACGACCACGTCGCCGCCGTCGCACCCGTGCTGTTCAGCGAGGACAGCGAGTAGCGTCACCGCCGGACCCGGCCGGGTCCCCGCTTCCCCCAGCCTTCGAGATCCGAGGGGGAAGCCATGCCCGTCCACCGATCCGACCGGGGCCAGGCCACGCCGCTGTGGGCGGTCGTCCTGGTCCTCGCCGCCCTGCTGCTCGTGCCCACAGGCCGGCTCGTGGCCGCCGCCGTCGACCGGGCCCACGCCCGCTCGGCCGCCGACGCCGCCGCGCTGGCCGGGGCGCTGGAGGGCGAGGAGGAGGCCCGGCGCGTCGCCGCCGCGAACGGCGCCCGGGTCGTCGCCTACGACGCCGGCCACCACCTGGTGGAGGTCACCGTGGTCGTCGGCGACCGCCGGGCCACCGCCCGCGCCGAGCGCCGACTCGAGCTGCGTCCGACCGTGGCTCCACGGTGACGCTCTGGCACACTTCGGTCGATCGCCGGCGCGGCCGCACACCGGGCGCCGGCACGGGCGTTGGAGAGCGCATGGACCAGGAACGAGCCAGCTGGGGAGCCGGCCGTAAGAGCCTGCGCGCCACGGTCCTGCTCGGGATGCTCGTGCCCCTGGTGGGCCTCGGCGCCGTGGCCGGCCTGGAGATCGACCGCCGGCTCGACTCCCGGTCGGCCTCCACCGCCCTCCGGGAGGAGGCCGCCGAGCTCGCCACCGTCGCCGACTTCCTCGCGGCCGTCGCCCAGGAGGAGGTGTACTCCACCATCATCGCCATCGCCGACGACCTGGACCTCGGCGAGGGCGAGCTCGACGCGATCGACGCCCGGCTCGCCGGCGCCCGGGCCCTGGTCGACAGCGACCGCTTCGCCGACCTCCGCGCCGAGAGCCGGCTCGGGCCGGCGCTCACGACGCTGCGCACCGCCCTCGACGACGGCCGGCTGACCTTCGACGACGTGCGCCAGCGCTTCACCGGGCTCGACGACCTGCTGGAGACGGTGTGGCGTCGCAGCATGCTCGCCGTCGAGCGCACCGGCGACCGCGCGCCGCTGACGGGCGAGGTGCGGGCCCGGGTGCGGGCGCTGCGCGAGGCGGTGGCCACCTTCGCCGCGGCCGACGAGCTGATCGAACCGGCCATCCGGCTGCTCCTCGGACCGCCCACCACCGACGACCTGCGGGCGCTGCTCGACGGACGTGCCCGCTTCGAGGTGTCCCGGCGGGTCGCCGAGCAGGACGCCGGCGTCCGGGCAGCCGAGCGCTGGGCGATCCTCGCCGGCGACCCGGCGTTCGCCCGCACGGAGGGGATCGTCGACCTCGCCGAGCAGATCGGCACCGGCGAGGTGCCGCCGCTGCCAGAGGTCGACCCGGCGGCGTGGGTGCAGGGGCTCGAGGACGGCGCGGCCTGGGCCGCCCGCCTCATCGACGTCCTGCGGGCGTCGGCGCTGGATCTCGAGGACGTGGCCGCCGAGCGTGCCGGCGCCGAGGCGCGGGCGGTCGTGGTCCACGCCTCGACGACCGCGCTGCTCAGCCTGCTCTCGCTCGGGCTCGCCCTCGCCATCGCCCGCCACGTCGCCCGGCCGGCGTCGGCGCTGGAGGCGACCGCTCGCCGCATCGAGGCCGGCGAGCTGGCCGTCGAACCGGTGCGGGTCACCGGCCCGCGCGAGCTCGCCGCCACCGTCTCGGCCTTCAACGACATGGCGTCCACGCTGGCGGCGGTCGAGCAGCACACCGTGGCGCTCGCCGAGGATCCGACGAGACCCGTCCTCGACGAACCGCTCCCCGGTCCGACCGGCGTGGCCATGCAGCGGGCGATCCACCGCCTGCGGGGCTCCATGCACGAGGCCGCGGCCCAGCGGGCCGAGCTGTTCGAGCGGGCGACGCACGACAGCCTCACCGGCCTGCTCAACCGCGCCGCGGCGTTCGCCGCCATCGAGCGCGAGCTGGCGCGTGCCGAGCGCGGCGGCGACGACCTGCTCGCGCTCTACGTCGACCTCGACGGGCTCAAGGTCCTCAACGACACCCACGGCCACGCCGTGGGCGACGAGGCGATCGCCCTCACCGCCGACGCGCTGCGCGACACCACCCGCGACGCCGACATCGTCGCCCGGCTGGGCGGCGACGAGTTCCTCGTCGTCGGGCCGGTGCCACCCGACGGCCGGGCCGGCATCGAGGCCTTCGCCGAGCGCATCCGCGCCGCGGTGTCGCTGCAGGCGGTGAACGTGGGCGAGCTCGCCCTGCCGCTGCGGTGCTCGATCGGCGTCGTCCGCTCGGGTCCGGGTGCGCACACCGCCGAGGCCCTGGTCCGGGCCGCCGACGTGGCCATGTACCAGGCCAAGCACGGCGGGCGGGACCAGGTCGTGTGGCTCGACGCGCCGCCGCAGCCGGCCTGACGCCTCCTACACCCCGTCGTCGGCCGTCTCGAGGCGCAGCGGTCCGCCCACGACCAGCCGGAACCGGCCCCGGCCGGTCTTCTCGATCCGGATGGGGGCGTCGCGCTCGTCGAGGCGCCGCTTCAGCAGGATCAGCCGGCTCTCGAAGTTGTCCTTGAACGCCGGCAGGTCGAGGCTCGGGTCGAGGCGCATCTCCCGGTTCGTGAACTCGGTGCGGCCCTCGCGCTGGTGGTGCCCGAGCAGGGCCCACAGCAGCCGGCCGGCGACGCCCTTGATCAGGTACTCGCCGTCGAGGAAGGCGCTGCCGTCCACGGGGAAGAAGCGCACGGTCGACGACGCCTCGGCCGGTGGGCTCGGCGGCGCCGCCTCGGCGGGTGCGGGCGCGGGCGTCGCCTCCCGCTCCCGGGTGCGCTGGGACTCGATGGCGTTGGCCAGGATCGAGGAGACGACCGTGAGGATCGCCTCGTCGGTCGGCCCGAAGGCCACCGGATCGCGGCTCTCGACCGCGAGCACGCCGACGAGCTGTCCCATCGCCATGGCCGGCACGGCGCAGCGGCTGGCGCCGTCGGGCAGGCCGGGGACCGGGATCTCCCGCCCCGGCCCGACGTCGCCGTGGGCCTCGTACGCCCGCCGGACGGTGCGGGAGTACTTCGCGGCCTGGGCGACGTTGCCGACGGTGATCGGCGTGCACCGCTCGGCGGCCAGGCCGATGATGCCGTCGCCGACCTCGACCTCCGACCCGACGCCCTCGTCGTCGTAGCCGTGGCTGGCGATGGTGAACAGCCGGGCGGCCGCCTCGTCGGCGAGCAGCAGCAGCGAGTGCTCGTAGCCGAAGAGCTCGGCCAGCCCGTCGACCGCCGTCCCCACCACGGTGTCGAGGTCGGGGCAGCGACCCAGACGAGCGCTGAGCTCGGCGATCCGGCCCGGATCCATGCCGTCGCGCACCTCGCCGAGCAGCGCCCGATCCACCGGCGGCCGTCCCGACGACACCCGCTCGATGCTCGTCACCCGGTACACGTCGGCGGACCGCAGCCGGTACACGTCCTGCATGCCCTCGAGGGCGGCGGCCACGTCGACGTCGATGCGCAGGCGGTCGAAGACCGGCCCCCGGCGGTCGGTGCGCTCGTAGCGCAGGGCGAGCCGGTACTGGTCGTAGCTGCGGGGGTCGATGACGAGCACGTCGGCGCGCGGGTTCTCGACCAGGTTGCGGGCCGTCTTGGAGAAGAACTGGTTCGACAGCGCCACCCGCTCGGCGTCGACCATGCGCACCTTCGACAGGTAGGTCACGTTCGGCGTGCCGTCGGCGGCGGCGGTGGCGATCACCGCCGGGATGGCGCCCTCGAAGCACGGCGCCAGGTTGGCGAGGCGGAGCTCCTCGGCGTCGCTCACCCGCCGTCACCGACCTTGGCGCCCGCCGAGGGCCCCGGCGTCTGGTCGTAGAGCTCGGCGACCTCGACCACGGCGACCACGTAGCCCGGGGGGACCATCCGCTCGGTGAGCTGGCGCGGGTAGTGGTCGGTCGCCTCGATGTCGTCGAACAGCTCGTCGTTGTGCGCCTCGCAGCGGGCGAGGTCGTCGGGCGTGGGGTCGTCGTCGACCTCGCGGACGCGTCCCTTCAGCTGCACCGACCGCAGGGTGCGCACGTCGGCCGCCGTGACCGCGATGGGCCCGCAGGCGTCGAGGTGCTCGCGCAGCACCGGGTCGCTGGCGTCGAGCATCAGGCGGACCGTGGTCCCGTCGACCACGCAGAAGCCCCAGCCGCGCTGCGCGTGGGGGGCGCCGTCGGGGCCGGTGGTGCCCACGATCGTCGCGCACCCCCGCTCCAGGAAGGCCCGCAGGGCCTCGTCGATCACCCGGTTCCACCTCTGACGCCGTGCTGCGAAGGAACGGATCCCGCCGCCCTTAGCGATCTCTTCAGATCCGGCCGAGATTCTTAGCATCCGCTGAGGGGCCTTTCAGGAGCGGGGCGCCGGGTGGATCCGGAAGATGATCGGCATGACCATCACCGACTTCACCAACGCCACCACGACCACCACCGCTCCGCTGCGCCTCGTCGCCGTGGACCTCTACCGCGACATCCACAAGGGCATCCGCTCGGAGCTGTTCGCCATCACCGAGCGGGCCGGCAACCTCGACCCGTCCGACCGGGCCGACCGGGCCGACCTGAGCGGCCACGTGCAGCGCGTCGTCGAGCTGCTCGTGAGCCACGCCGAGCACGAGGACGGCCACATCCAGCCCGCCCTCGAGCGGCACCTGCCGGCGCTCGCCGAGCAGATCGAGGGCGACCACGAGCGCCTCGAGGCCCGGATCGAGCTCCTCGCCGAGCAGGCCGCCGACCTGGTCGACGCCGCCGGCAACGCCCGCTGGCGCTCGCACCAGCTCTACGTGGAGCTGGCCGCGTTCACGAGCACGTACCTCGCCCACCAGGATCTCGAGGAGCGGGTGGTCATGCCCGAGCTCGAGGCGATCATCGGCCCGGAGGCCGGCCTCGCCCTCCACCAGGCCATCGTCGGCTCGATCCCGCCCGAGGACATGGCGAAGTCGCTGTCGATCATGCTCCCGGCCATGAACGTCGACGACCGCCACGACCTGCTGCGCGGCATGCTCGCCGGCGCCCCGCCCGAGGTGTTCGCCGGCGTCTGGTCGCTGGCCGGGTCGGTCCTGCACCCCCGTGACCTCCAGGCCCTCGCCGACCGCCTGAGCCTGTGAGCCCTGGTCTGGCGTCGTCGCTCGTGCGGGTACTGCAGACCCATGAGCGACGACGACCAGGTCGAGACCCGCACGCGCTTCCGGGACGCCGTGAACACGTCCACCGGCACCTCGCCCAGCGCCCCGACGGCGACGTGACCGAGACGAAGTGGCGCTACAGCCTCATGAACTGGGGCCACGACCCCCTCAAGTAGAGGTCGAGGGTCGGCCTAGATGTCGACGAACTTG
>JBKHXT010000194.1:0-13320 GCA_046565885.1 Acidimicrobiia bacterium | reverse complement strand
CCGGCGAGGCGGTGCTGGTCGACCCGATCATGTTCGTGATCATCACGGGCGCCCTGCTGTTCCGGCGCTCGAAGAAGACGGCGCGCGGCGACGAGACCTCGAACTGGCAGGCCGCCGCCGACTTCCGCCCCATCCCCCGCGAGCTGTGGGCGCTGCGGGAGGTGCGGTGGTCGGTGCGGGGCCTGCTCGGCGCCATCGCCGCCGTCACCCTGGCGCTGCCGGTGGTCATGGACGAGGCCGACATCAGCCTGGCGACGGTCATCGTCATCACCGCCACGGTCGCCGTCTCGCTCGTGGTGCTCACCGGGTGGGCGGGCCAGGTGAGCCTCGGCCAGATCGGCTTCCTCGGCGTGGGCGCCGCCGTGGGCGGATGGCTCACGCAGACGTGGACCTGGGACCTGTCGCTCGCCATCCTCGGCGCCGGCGTGGTCGGCGCCCTCACCGCCATGGCCATCGGTCTGCCGGCGCTTCGCATCCGCGGCTTGCTCCTGTCGGTGTCGACGCTGTCGTTCGCGCTGGCCGCCTCGTCGTACGCGCTCAACCGGAGCTTCTTCGACTGGCTCCCGGTCGACCGCTTCGAACGCCCCTTGCTGTTCGGGCGCATCGCGCTCGACACGGAGACCCGCTACTACTACTTCGCCCTCGCCGGGCTGGTGATCGCGATCCACCTGGTGAAGGGCCTGCGCCGCAGCCGCACGGGCCGGGTCCTCATCGCCGTCCGCGAGAACGAGCGGGCCGCCCAGTCCTACGGGGTGAGCGCCACCCGCGCCAAGCTCCTCGGCTTCGCGCTCTCCGGCTTCATCGCCGCCTACGCCGGCGCCATCTTCGTGCACCACCAGCAGGTGTTCGGGATCCAGCCGTACTCGGTGGGCGAGAGCCTGACCGTGTTCATCATGGCGGTGTTCGGCGGGCTGGGCTCGATCCCCGGCGCCATCGCCGGCGTGGTCCTGCTCGAGTCGATCGAGTACTTCGAGGGCGGCCTGCCCGACTACCTCGCCGCCTCGCTGCAGTTCCTCGCCAGCGGTGTCGGGCTCATCCTCGTGCTGGCCGTCCTCCCGGGCGGGTTGAGCCAGGCGATCTACGGCCTGCGCGACCGGTGGCTGAAGAAGGTCGCCGCCCGCCACGACCTGCACGTGCCCAGCCTCGTCGCCGACAGCCGGGTCGTGCCCGCCGACGTCGAGGCGGCGCCCGAGGAGCCCGACCCGGACGAGATGGCGCCGCTCGTGCTCATCGAGCCCACCACCGTCGACGACGCCGCCGCCTGGGCACCGCACCACCACGACGACGAGCCGGCGCCCGAACCGGTCGGCGCCGGCGCCGCGCCGCGCCGGCGGCGCACCCGACCGCTGCGAGCCGGGGAGGACGCATGACCACGACCGAGCCCGCACCGACGCCGTCGCCCGTCGAGCCGACCGGTCGCCTCCAGCGGCGCCTGCTCGCCGTCACCGGCGGCGCCGCCACCTTCCCGCTGCTCCTGCTCTTCGGCCTCAACATGGTCGACGAGCTCGACCGCACGGCGTTCAGCATCCTCATCCCCGAGATCCGGGACGACTTCGGGATGAGCAACAGCGGGATCCTCGGGATCGTCGCGCTGGTCACCATCGTGGCGCTGCTGGCCCAGCCCGCGTTCGGCGCCCTCGCAGACCGCACGTCCCGCACCCGCCTCGCGTTCGCCGGCGCCGCCGGCTGGGCCGTCTTCTCGTTCTTCACCGGACTCGTCCCGCTGGTGGCCCTGCTCATCGTCGCCCGCATCGGCAGCGGCATCGGCCGGGCCGTGAACGACCCCACGCACAACTCCCTGCTCGCCGACTACTACGAGCCCGACGCCCGCATCAAGGTGTACGGCTTCCACCGGGCCGCCAACTACGCGGGCCAGACGATCGGCCCCCTCGTCGGAGGCGGGCTCGCCCTCGCCTTCTCCTGGCGGGCGCCGTTCCTGCTCTTCTGGATCCCCACGGCGATCCTGATCTTCATCGGCCTGCGCCACCTGAAGGACCCGATCCGCGGCTACCACGAGCGCAAGGCCGGGGGCGCCGACGAACAGGCCTCGCTGACCGAGGAGGAAGCCCCGTCACTGGGGGAGGCGTGGCGGCTGTGCATGCAGGTCAAGACGCTGCGCCGCATCTGGTACTCGCTGCCGGCGCTGGCGGTGTCGCTCGTCGGCTTCGCCAACCTCTCGTCGATCTTCTACGAGGAGGTCTTCGAGCTCAACGAGCTGCAGCGCGGCATCATCGAGGCGTCGCTCAACCCGTTCCAGATCGCGGCGCTGGCGGTGGGCGTGCCGCTGGCCACGAGGTTCGCCGGGACAAACCCGGCGCTGCTCCTGCGGCTGCTGGCCGGGGTCGGCATCGCCGTCAGTAGCGCCCTGGTGCTCTTCGCGCTGAGCCCCAACGTTGCCACCGCCGTCGTGGCCCACGTCGTGGTGGTCGCCCCGCTGGCGCTCCTGCTCCCCGGCATCTACGCCATCCTCTCGCTCGCCATCCCGCCTCGCGCGCGGGGGCTGGGCTTCGGCATCGGCTCGCTCTACATCATCCCGGGCCTCGTGCTGCTGCCCATCGTCGGCGCCGTGGCCGACGACGTGGGGGCCCGCCAGGCGATGGTCGTGATGGTGCCCGTCTTCCTGCTCGGCGCGGCGATCATGTCCTCCGCCGGCGCCTTCGTGAACGAGGACGTCGCCAAGGTGCGGGCCGCCACCGCCGCCCAGTCGGCCGTCCGCCTCGCCCGCGAGCGGGGCGAGACCAAGCTGCTGCTCGTCAAGGACCTCGACGTCGCCTACGGCAACGTGCAGGTGCTCTTCGGCGTCGACTTCGAGGTCGACCAGGGCGAGATCGTCGCCCTGCTCGGCACCAACGGCGCCGGCAAGTCGACCCTGCTCAAGGCCATCTCCGGGCTGGTCGAGCCGTCCGGCGGCGCCACCGTGTTCGACGGGCGCGACATGACCCACGCCACCCCGCAGGAGATCGCGGCGCGAGGCGTCATCCAGGTGCCCGGCGGCAAGGGCGTGTTCCCCGGGCTCACCGTGGCCGAGAACCTGAAGATCGCCGGCTGGCTGTACCAGAAGGACGCCGCGTACCTCGAGGAGGCCACCGAGCGGGTGCTCGAGTTCTTCCCGATCCTGCGCCAGCGCTGGGACGACAAGGCCGGGAACATGTCCGGCGGCGAGCAGCAGATGCTGACGCTCGGGCAGGCCTTCATCGCCAAGCCCCGGCTGCTGATGATCGACGAGCTCTCGCTCGGGCTGGCGCCGGTGATCGTCGAGCAGCTGCTCGGCATCGTCCGCGCCATCCGCGACCAGGGCACCACGGTCATCGTCGTCGAGCAGTCGGTGAACGTCGCCCTCACGCTCGCCGAGACCGCCTACTTCATGGAGAAGGGCGAGATCCGCTTCCACGGGCCCACCAAGGAGCTCCTCGAGCGGCCCGACGTGCTGCGCTCGGTGTTCCTCGAGGGCGCCGGTGCCGTCGACGGCCAGACCGGCGACACCGGGGCCACCGAGGAGCGGAACCCCTTCGCCGACCTGGGCGACCTGCAGGCGCCCGCCGGCGCCCGCACCCCCCGGGCCCTGCAGGAGGCCGACGGCCCCATCATGTCCGTGAAGGGCGTCGGCGTCAGCTTCGGCGGCGTGCGGGCCGTGCACGACGTCCACTTCGACCTCGGCCGACACGAGATCCTCGGCATCATCGGCCCGAACGGTGCCGGCAAGACCACGCTGTTCGACCTCATCTCCGGCTACCTCGAGCCGTCAGCCGGCCGCATCGAGCTCGACGGCCTCGACATCACCCACACGTCCGCCGACGCCCGGGCCCGGCTCGGCATGGGCCGCTCCTTCCAGGACGCGCGGCTGTTCCCGTCGCTGACCGTCACCGAGAACATCGCCGTCGCCCTCGAGCGCCACCTGGAGATGCGCGACCCGATCGCCGCCGCCCTCGGGCTGCCCGCCGTGGTCGACGCCGAGCGCCGGGTGCGCGAGCGCGTCGAGGAGCTGGTCGAGCTGATGAACCTGCAGGCCTTCGCCGACAAGTTCGTGTCCGAGCTCTCCACCGGCAGCCGGCGCATCGTCGACCTGGCCTGCGTGCTCGCCCACCGACCGGACGTGCTGCTGTTCGACGAGCCCTCCTCCGGCATCGCCCAGCGCGAGACCGAGGCGCTCGGACCGCTGCTGCTGCGCATCCGCGAGGCCACCGGCGCCAGCCTCATCGTCATCGAGCACGACATGCCCCTGATCTCGGGGATCTCCGACCGCATGCTCGCCCTCGACCTCGGCCAGAAGGTGCTCGAGGGCACCCCGCGCGAGGTCATCGAGGACCCGCGCGTCGTCGCCTCCTACCTGGGCACGACCGACGAGGTCATCAACCGCTCCGACGCCGCCAGCCGGCTCGCCACCGATCACGCACCCGACCAGGGGGAGGTCCTCCCGTGAACGACAAGACCATCAAGGACATCGGCGCGTTCCTCACCCGGTTCGGGCCCTACCTGTCGCTGGTCGCCGCCATCGCCGCGGTCATGGTGTTCCTGCCCGGCGACGACGATCGCACGTCGGTCGACGCCGCCGGGCAGTTCGGCGAGTTCGACGATGGCGGCAGCGACTTCGGCACCGAGTTCGACACGTCCGACGGCTCCGGCGGCTCCGACGGCTCGTCGCCGCTGGGCACGAGCGGGGCCACCCGCACCACGGCCGGCGGGCGCACCGCCACGAGCACCGGCGGCGGCGGCGGTGGTGGCGGCGGCGGCGGTGGTGGCGGCGGCGGTGGTGGCACCCAGGGCGGCGGCGGCACGGCATCGCAGTCGCTGCCGTCGGGCCAGCTGGTCGCGAACTGCGATCCGAACACCGGCCGCATCGCCGTCCCGTCGCACTACGCCCCGCCGTGCGTGCCCGCCTACGACGGCGACAACGGCGGCGAGACGTACCGGGGCGTCACCGCCGACAAGATCAAGCTGGCCGTCATGCTCGTCGAGGGCGATGCGGCGTCCGAGGCGGTGCTGACCGCCGCCGGGGCCAACGACACCGAGGAGCAGGAGCGCCAGCAGTACCTCGACTACGTCGAGTACTACTCGACCCACTACGAGCAGTACGGGCGCGAGATCGAGGTCACCTTCTACAAGAGCAGCGGCAAGGCCACCGACGACGCCGCCGGTCGCGCCGACGCCGTCCGGATCGCCAACGACGGCAACTTCGCCGTCCTGAATGCGCCGAACACCGCCTTCGTCGACGAGCTCGTGGCCCGCGGCGTGATGTGCATGTGCACCGTGTCGATGCCTGGGAGCTTCTACGAGGACCGGGCGCCGTTCGTGTGGACGACGCTCATGAACTCGTTCCAGGGCTACGTGCACCGGGCGGAGCTGGTGGGCAAGCGCCTCGCCGGCGGGAAGGCCGAGTTCGCCGGTGACCCGGCGCTGGCGCTGAAGGATCGGGTGTTCGGCCTGGCGTACTACGACGACGACCAGCAGTCGTACCGCCCGGGCGTCGACTTCTTCATCCCGCACCTGCGCGACACGTACGGCGTCGAGCTGGCGGCCACAGTCGGGTACAAGGGCTACCCGGACGTCGCCGACAGCCAGGAGGCGGCCCGCCCGCTCATCCAGAAGATGATCGCCAGCGGCGTGACGAGCGTGCTGTGCGCCTGCGACCCCTTCGCCCCGATCTTCTTCACGCAGGAGGCGACCCGCCAGAACTACCGGCCGGAGTGGATCATCACCGGCTCGGCGCTCACCGACACCGCGTTCTTCGCCCGCACCTACGACCAGAGCCAGTGGGCGAACGCCTTCGGGGTCTCGTTCCTGACCGTCGGGCTTCCCGAGGAGCTGCGCGACGACTACCGGAAGTACGAATGGCACTTCGGCCGCCCGCCCGTGGCCGAGGCCGGCTACGGCATCATCGACGGACCCACGCAGATCTTCTTCGACGGCGTCCACCTCGCCGGCGAGAACCTGAACCCGGGAACCTTCCGGGACGGCATGTTCCGGGACGCCCCCCGAGCCACCGGCATGACCACCGTGGCCGCGTCGTCGTTCGGCACCCAGGTGTGGGGGCGTCCGGACTACGCCGCCCTCGACGACATCACCCTGATCTGGTGGGATCCGAGCGCCCGTGGCGAGGACGAGACCGGCCAGCAGGGGCTGGGCCTCTATCGCTACATGGACGGCGGCAAGCGCTACCTCCCGGGCACGCAGCCGTCGGGGCCGATGGCGGCGTTCGACCCCGCCGGGACCATCAGCGGGTCCTACGACAGCTACCCGGAGGGCGAGGCGCCGCCGGACTACCCGCCGCCGCGCTGATCCCGACGCTCAGTCCGCGGGGTCGAGGGCGCGCAGCTCGCCGCCCTCGACCTCGCGGAGGCCCCGGAGCAGCTCGACGAGGACGTCGGGGGTGACCGTGCCCCGGGCGCGCAGGAAGTCGCCCTCGCCGAGGTAGACCACGACCGCCGCCCCGGTGCGGTCGTACGTGAGCGTCGCCGGGCCCAGCTCGAGGTCGACGTCGACGCCCTCGAGACCGGGGAACGGGTCGACGTCGCCGAAGGTGCCGCCCTGGTCGAGCACCACGACGTCGACGCCGTCGACCCACACGTCGCTCACGTAGGTCAGGCGCTCGCCCCGCTTGGTGGGGTCGGTGAAGCTCTCGGCCTGCGGCGGGACGACGGCGTAGCGGCCGCGGCGCTCGAAGCCAGCCGGCCCCTCCGCCTCGAAGAAGCGGCCCGGGCTGCGGCTGCCCTCGGCCAGCTCGCCGACGAAGCCGCCGCCCTGGTCGACCTCGAGCGTCGGCTCGCCGGCGTCGAAGGACACGTCGTCGAGGTCAGGGTCGAGGTCGACCTCGGTGGCGAGGCGGCGCAGGAGCGGCTCGCCATCGGACACGACCAGCTCCTCGAGGACGAGCCCTTGGGCGTCGACGCAGGTGTCGGTGCGCTCGCCGTCGTCCCCGGCTGCCCGGAGGTCGCCGCTGGCGAACGGCACGGCGGTGCGGACCACCGCGCACGTCCGGCCCAGCACCCGCCGGTGCTCGACCACCTCCGCCCGACCGTCCTCCACCGCGGCCGCCAGGGCGGAGGCGATCCGGACGTCGGAGGGCGGAGGACCCGGGGGCGAGGCGACGACCACCGGGTCCCGCGCCTCCCCCTCCGCCCGGAACGCCCCGAAGGCACCGACCTGCACGGCGTCGGGATCTCCCGTCGGGTCCGGCCCCGGGAAGACCTCGAGCCGACTGTCGAACGGCCGGCGCACCCACAGCCGGTCGGCCGTCACCACCCGGTCGCCGCCGCCGTAGCCCTCGATGCGGTAGTCGATGCGGTAGGCGTCCGGCGGGTCCTCCGGCGCCAGGAGCTGGCTGGCGTCGGCATCGACCAGCTCCGAGCCCGCACGCAGGTCGTCGCCCCCGTCGCCGCTACCCACGGCCAGCCACGCGCCGCCGGCCACGACCGCCGCCGCGGCGGCCAGCGTCACCCTCCCCTTCGCTCCCAGCACGGTGGCGCAGCGTAGGACCCGCCACCGCGCGTGAGGTCAGTTCTCGTCGGACTCCTCGGGCTCCTCGTCCTCGAGGTCGTCGGCTTCGTCGACCTCGACCTCGTCCTCGTCGTCCTCGTCGCCCTCGGCCTCGGGCTCGCCGTCGTCCTCGGCCTCGGCCTCCCCCTCGGCGGCCTCACGGGCCTCCTCGGCGGCTTCCTCGGCGGCCTCACGGGCCTCCTCCTCGGCCTCATGCTGCGCCTCGGCCTCCTCCTCGGCCTGGTCGCGAGCCTCCTCGGCGGCCTCGCGCTCGGCCTCGGCAGCATCGTCGGCGGCCTCGCGCTGCTCCTCGGCCGCCTCCTGCTCCGCCTCGGCTCGGGTCTCCTCGACCTCGGCCAGGGCCTTACCGCACTCCGCCTCCGCCTCGGCGACGGCAGCGGCCCGATCCTCCTCGTCCTCGGCGGCGGCAGCGGCCTGGGCCTCGGCGCACTCGACGCCCGCCTCGCACTCGGCCTCGGCGACGCCGTCCAGGCCGTCGCAGGGCTCGGGCTCCTCGACGTCGTCCTCGCCGGTAGCGTCGTCGTCTGCGTCGTGAGCGCCGGCGAGCTCGTCGTCGCTGCCCTCGTCGTCGTCGGCGTCGTCAAGGTCGTCGTCGACGTCGTCGGTCACGACGGCCGTCTCGTCGTCGCCCGGGAGCGGGAGACTGCCGGTGGCGGCCATGCCGCCGGTGGCGGCGGCACCCGCCACGGCGGCGGCCACGGTGACCTTGCCGGCGGTGGTGGCCAGGAAGGCCAGGATCCCTGCGATCATCTTCTCTCTCCTCGTCTTCGGCAGCCCAGACACCTGCGTGGCAGGCCTGTCGGCGTTGCTTACCGGCGTCACCACCGGGTCGCCCTTCTCGGATGGGATGAGTCGCACGTCCGCGGCCGCCTGCGCCGCCCACCGACCCACGTCGATGCCCTCGGCGGGCAACCGGTAGGCCAGGCGAAGGTCGTCGATCTGGCGGCCCAGCGAGCGGAGCGCACCCTCGTCTCCGAGGGGCAGCCGCCCGTCGAGCAGCCGGTCGACGTCGTCGACGCTGAGGTGGTCGGGATCGCGCATCTCACCCTGGTCACCGACCGACGGCCTCACGGCGTTACCTCCGCCGCGCAGATCTCCTGGAGACGGATGATCGCCCGGTGCTGCATGACCCGGACGGCCCCCGCCTTCTTCCCGAGGACCTGGCCTACCTCCTCGGCCGAGAGGCCGGCGACGACCCGCAGCAGCACGACGGTGCGCTGGTCGTCGCTCAGCTGGTCGAGGCGCTGCGCCCACTCCTCGGGCCACGACCGCTCGAGTACCTCGGCCTCGGCCCCGCCGACCTCGTCCACCGCGACGGGCAGCCGGGCGTCGAGCCGTTGGCGCCGGTGCGCCCGACGCCGCTCGTCGACCACGCGGTGGTGGGCGATCACGAAGACCCACGACCGGAAGGCGGCCTCGTCCCCGGAGAACCGGTGGATGCCGCGGACGAGCTGGAGCAGCACCTCGCCGGTGAGGTCGTCGGGGTCGCGGGCGCCCTGGGCGGCGACGTACCCGCGCACGCCCGCAGCGACCGACGTGTACAGCCGCTGCCACGCCCACTTCGCGCCGTCCTGGGCGGCGAGGAGCACCTGGGGGAACCCCTCACCGATGGTCACGCCGCCCTGATCGGCAGATCACCGGCCTGGCTTGAGATGTGCTGCGGCACGACGAGGGGCGCAGCGGAGGAACTGCGTCGCCGTTCCGTGGCCGCTGTCAGAACGATTTCGTGGCCGCTGCCAGTTTCGTTTCGTGGCCGCTGCCAGTTTCCCGGTGGTCAGAGGGTCTTCGCCCAGCGCTCCCCCGCCACGAGGCGACGCTGGAGCTGGTCGGCCGTCGCCTCCGTGACCTTGCGCACGCCGGCCAGCCGGTTGAGCTCTCCGTTCACCTCGCGGTGGCTGCGCCCGGTGACGGCGACCAGGTGGGCGACGAGGTCGGCGTTGTCCTTGCGCAGCTTCGACTTGGCCTCGGCGAGCGAGGCGCCGCCGGCCACCACCACGCCGTTGACGCGGCGTCGGTTCAGCGGGGGCAGGGAGATCTCGAGGGACTCGTCGACGTCGTCGTCCCAGACGAGCTCCTCGGGCGAGTCGGCGTCGTCGCCGTCGTCGCCGTCGGGGTCGTCGGCCCCCTCCACACCGGTGGCCACCGCCGACATGGCCTGGAACAGCGAGAGCTGCTCGTCGTCGCCGACCTCGTCGAGGGCGGCGCCGGCCTCGGGGTCGTCGAAGCCGTCCTCGTCGTCGGGCCGCCGGCGCTTGAACAGCGAGTGCCGGCGCTGCTCGGCGATGCCCTCGGCCAGGCGGCGCAGGCGAGGGTCGTCGGGGATGTACATCCACGCCCGCTGGGTGCGCAGACCCCGGGTCCAGCGCACGAGGCGTCCGAGGGCCTGGCGGAAGAACAGCTCGGTGGTCGTGTTCGTGGCGAACACGCCGACCCGGAGGCGGGGGATGTCGACGCCCTCGGAGACCATGCGCACCGCCACGATCCACGGGTCGTCGCCCCGGGCGAAGCGGGCGATGCGCGCCGAGGCCATGGGGTCGTCGGAGGTGGCGACGGTGGGACGGACGCGCCACCGGCGCTCGATCAGCCCGGCGATGGCCCGGGCGTGCTCGACGTCGATGCAGATGACCAGGCCGCCGGCGTCGGGTTGGGTGCGGCGCACCTCGAGCAGGCGGCGGTGGGCGTCCTCGAGCACCGAGGCCATCCACTGGCCCTCGGCCGACAGGGCGGTGCGCAGGCGCTGGTTGGCCCGCGCCCGGTCGAGCTCGTCGTCGAAGTCGTGGGAGTGGAACTGCCCGTCGGCGCCCACCCACTCCATGTGCCCCTTGATCCGGGGGAAGTGGACGGGTCGCACGACGCCGCCGTCGCCGAGGGCGTCGCCGTAGCCGTACTCGTAGTCGGGCACGGCCTCCTCCCACTCGTACGACACGAACGGGATGGGGTTGGTGTCGGACCGGAACGGCGTGCCGGACAGCGACAGGCGGGCCGCGGCCGGCGTGAAGGCGGTGCGCAGCCCGTCGCCCCAGGCCCGGTCGTCGCCGGCGTGGTGGACCTCGTCGAGGATCACGAAGCCCCGCTGGGCCAGGGGCGCCAGCGCCGCCGGGTTCGACGCCACCTGCTGGTAGGTGGTGACGATGCCGTCCATGTCGGCCGGGAGCGGCTCGCCGGCGCGCCACGCCGGCTCCAGCGCCAGCTCGAAGGCGGCGGCGTTGGAGGCCCACTGCGTCTTCAGGTGCTGGGTCGGGGCGACGACGACGAGCAGGGCGTCGGGGCGCTCGGCCAGCCAGTGCCGGGCGGCGGTGAGGGCGAACGTCGTCTTCCCGGCGCCCGGGGTGGCCACGGCGAGGAAGTCGACGGCGTCGTCGAGCCGGGCGCCCTCCACCTTGGTGCGGAACCGCTCGAGGGCCTCCTTCTGCCAGGGCCGGAGTCGGATCGTGCGCGCCATGGGGCGTTCGAGCATAGGGACCCCGCCCGCTGGAAACGTGCGTTGCCAGCAACTACCGTCGCCGGCCGTGATCGAGGTGGAGGAGTTCCGGGCCCGCGCCGCCGACTGGCTGGCCGAGCAGAAGCCGACCGCCCCGCCCGACTGGGGGGCGATCATGCCGCCCGAGCGCCGCGACCAGGGCATGGCGTGGCAGCAGCGCCTGCACGCCGCCGGGTTCGCCGGCATCCACTGGCCCGAGGCCTACGGCGGCCAGGGCCTCACCCTCGCCCACCACACGGCCTGGATGGAGTGCTGCGCCGATGCGGGCGTGCCGCCGTTCCTCAACATGGTCGGCCTCGTGCTGGCCGGCGGGTCGCTGCAGCTGTTCGGCACCGAGGACCAACAGCGCGCCCACCTGCCCGAGACCGCCCGGGGCGAGCGCGTGTGGTGCCAGCTGTTCTCCGAGCCCGGCGCCGGCTCCGACCTGGCGTCGCTGCAGACCCGGGCGGAGCTCGACGGCGACGAGTGGGTCGTCAACGGGCAGAAGGTGTGGTGCTCGGGGGGACGGGCCTCGGACTGGGGCATCCTCCTCGCCCGAACGGAACCCGACGTGCCCAGGCACCAGGGCATCTCGTTCTTCCTCATCGACATGCGCTCCGCAGGCGTCGAGGCCCGTCCGCTGCGCCAGATGACCGGCGAGGCCGAGTTCGACGAGGTCTTCCTCACCGACGTCCGCCTGCCCGCCGACGCCCTCCTCGGCGACCGGGGGCAGGGCTGGCAGATCGCCATGGCGACGCTCACCAACGAGCGCGGCCACATCGGCGGCATGGGCCGGGCCCTGACCAAGCGGCTCGAGGCGCTCCAGGAGCTGGCACGGGGGCGGGGCCTCGACGGCCCGGCGCAGGACCGGCTCATGCGCCTCTACTCGCAGGGGAAGGCGTACCTGTACCTGACCCAGCGCCAGGGCCCGATCGCCTCGGTCGGCTCATCGCTGGGCAAGCTCGGCATGACCGGCTTCCTGTTCGACCTGGCCGAGCTGCGGGCCGACCTCGCCGGCGCCGACGCGCTCCTCGAGGGTCCGGAGTCCGCCGGCCTCCTGGCGGCGCCCGGCGGCTGGTTCGGCGGCGGCACCAGCCAGGTGCAGCGCAACATCATCGGCGAGCGCATCCTCGGCCTGCCCCGCGAGCCCCGGCCGGAGGGCTGACGGGACCGGTCGCTAGCGGCGATCGCAGTCGTCGCGGGCCTCGCCCGCCAGCAGACCGGCGAGCCACCGGTGGGTGGCCGGCATGCTGGCGCCAACGATCGACTCGTGGTCGGCCACCCCGTGGCGCAGGTAGCGCAGCGGCTCACCCCGTTCGCAGAGGCGGTCGACGAGGGGGTCGACCAGCGGCGCGGGCACGAGGGCGTCCCGCCCGCCCTGGGCGATCAGGACGGGGCCATCGACCTGCGACGCGTCGATCGTGTTCTCCTCGATGCGGGCCGCCCACGCCGGCAGCTCGGCGGGCTCGCGGATGCGGAGGGCGTCGGCGTCCTCGGCGGCCACGGCCTCCTCGAACCGTCGCAGGCAGTTCTGGGCGGCGTCGTCGAGCAGGGCGAGGCCGTCCTCGGAGAGGAGGTCCGCGGACGACAGCTCGCCGTGGGCGTCGGGCCACCCGGCAGCGACGTAGATGCCGAGCGGGATGCCGATGCGGGAGTCGAAGAGCACGGGCAGCACGAGCTCGAGGTCGGCGACCGGTGCGATCGCCGCCGTGCCGACCAGCTCCAGCTCGGGCGCCCAGGTCGATGCCCGCTCCGCCGTGGCGAGCGCCGCGTGCCCTCCCTGGGAGTGGCCGAGCACGGCCACGCGCCCGCTGACCACGTCGGCGCCGAGGAGCTCGCGGGCGGCGCGCACGCTGTCCAGCACGGACCGGGCCTCGCTCTCGGCGACCAGGTACGGGTGCGTGCCGGGCGTGCCGAGGCCCTCGTAGTCGGTGGCGGCCACCGCCCAGCCGGCCTCGAGGTGCTCCCGCAGTCGGGGCACCCCCTCGACGCCGCGCTCCGACGGCGCGCAGCGGTCGGCGATGCCCGTGGTCCCGTGGGCCCAGGCCAGCACCGGGAAGCCACCGGGCGGCGGCTCACCCTCGGGGACCGCCACGATCCCGCCGATGGCCACCTCGTCGCCGTCGGAGGAGCGGGACCGGTACGTCACCTGCCAGGCCCGGCCGGGCAGGTCGCCGGCATCGAGCTCGCGCTCCCACAGCACGGCGCCGGGCTCGCTCGGCTGGGGCTCGACCCCGGGGATCGTCACCGTCGGGCGCCCGGTGGTCGTCGTGGTCGAGGACGACGTCGTCGTGCTGGAGGTGGCCGTCGACGGGGTCGTGGGCGGTTCCAGGGCGACGTCGTCGGCTTCGCGGCAGCCGGCGGCC
>JBKHXT010000193.1:0-6282 GCA_046565885.1 Acidimicrobiia bacterium | reverse complement strand
TTCCTGTACTCGGTGGTCCTCAAGGGGTCGAACGCCGGTGCCTACCTCGACGGGTTCTCGACCCTCGCCCAGATGCCCGACCTGTACCTGGCCCTCGCCAAGGGCATGGTCTTCGGGGTCGTGGCCGCGGTCATCGCCGCTTGGCGGGGCCTGTACGCCAAGGGCGGGGCCGGCGGCGTCGGCTACGCCGTGAACACCGGCGTGGTCATGACCATCCTCGCCCTGGTCGTCGTGAACCTGATCATGACCTTCGGCTACCTCGCCATCGTCCCGGACGCCATCCAGTGACCGCCACGACGCCGACCCCCGCGCCGACGTCGGCCTCCCGGCTCTGGGACGCGACGAAGCTCGCCCTGGCCCCGCTGGGCCAGCCCGTGCGGGTCGCGTCCGACATCGCCGAGGTGAGCTGGAAGGCGATCGTGAACGTGCCGCCCGCCCTCGCCCACCGGGCCTACATCGTCAAGCTCATCTCCGACGTGGCGGTCGGCTCCGGCGCCTTCATCGTTGGCGCCGGCGCGGTCATCGTCGTGGTGTTCATGACCGGCGTCATCGGCATCCAGGTCGGTCTCGAAGGCTACGAGGGCCTCGAGCTCATCGGCGCGGAGGACCTCATCGGCTTCCTGTCCGCGTTCGCCAACGTCCGTGAGATCACGCCGCTCGCTGCAGCCATCATCTTCGCCGCCCAGATCGGGGCCAACTTCACCGCCGAGCTGGGCGCCATGCGCATCTCCGACGAAGTCGATGCGATCGAGGCGATGGGCATCAAGTCGCTGCGCTTCCTGGTCTCGACCCGCCTGATCGCTTCGTTCGTCTCGGTGCTCCCGCTCTACGTCATCGGGCTCTACGTACAGCTGCTGACCACGAAGCTGACCTCCACCGTGTTCTTCGGCGTGGCGCCGGGGGTCTACGACCAGTACTTCGACCTGTACCTGCCTCGGATCGACGTCGTGTACAGCGTCGTCAAGATCGTCGTGTTCATCGCCATCATCACCTTCGTCCACTGCGCCTACGGGTTCCGGGTGTCGGGCGGCCCCGAGGACGTGGGCTTCGCCGTCGGGCGGGCGGTGCGCCTCTCCATCACCCTCGTGTTCGTGGTCAACTTCGGGCTCTCCCTGCTCTTCTGGGGCGCCGGCGACACCGTGAGGTTCTCCGGGTGACCGTTCCGGTCGTCCTCACCCGGCGCCTGATCGCCGCCGTGCTCGTCGTCGGGCTGGCCGCCGCCTGGCTCGGGCGGCCCGGCCCCGAGCGCATGGAGATCACCGCCGAGTTCGCCCGTGCCGGACTCAACGTGCGCGCCGGCGACGAGGTCCGGGTCCGTGGCGTCCCCGTCGGCACCATCGCCTCGATCGACGTCGACCGGGACAGCTTCACGGCCCGGTACACGCTCTCGGTCGCCTCCGACGCCGCCATCGCCTCCGACTCCGGTGCCGCGCTGGTGCCGAAGACCCTGTTCGGCGACAAGTACGTCGAGCTCGAGGGCGCGACCCCCGGCGGTGGACGCATCGCCGATGGGGCGCACATCCCGCTGGAGCGGACCTCGGCGCCGAGCGAGGTGCAGGAGGTGCTCGATCGGCTCGAGCCGGTCCTGGCCGAGGTCGACCCCGTGACCTTCGCCAACGTCATCGCCTCGACCGCCGAGGGCCTCGACGGCGGCGGCGCCGACCTCGCCACCATCGTCGACGCCCTCCCCGGCGCGCTCGCCACGATCACCGCGAACCAGCAGGACCTCGGCCGCATCTTCCGGGCCGTGCCCGGCATCGCCGGCACCCTCCAGCAGCGTGCCGACGCCCTCGTCGCGGTGGCCGAGTCCTTCGGCACCCTGGCGCTCACGATCGACGAGAGCGAGGACGACCTCGCCCGGTTCGTCGGCGACACCGCCGAGCTGTCGTCCCGAGCGGCGGAGCTGCTCCAGGCGGAGGAGGGCCGGCTCGACCGCATCCTGTCCGACTCGCTCTCGGTCCTCGACCTCGTCGGCGAGCAGCCCGGTGCCGTCGAGGCACTCCTCGGCGGCGCACCGCGCTTCGTGAACGGCCTCGCCGCAGCCACGGGCACCGGCGCCTTCCGGGCGCCGATCGCCAACTTCGGCGTGCTCAACCCGGGCAGCCTGCTCGACGCGAAGGGAGAGCTCGGCGAGGCCCAGGGCGGCGCCGGGGTCGGACCCGACGTCGTGATCGAGGGGTTCCCGCTCCAGGACGGCGTCACGGTCGGACCCAGCGACGGCGACACGGGAACCATGGGAGCGGCCAACGGTGCCGTCAGCCTGCTCAACAACCTGCTGGGGCCGTCCCGATGAGCCTGTGGATCAAGCTCGGGGTGCTCGCCGCCGCCGGCCTCGCCTGCCTGTCCGTGCTGGCCGTCGAGATCGGCCAGCTCGGCGGTGCGGCCGGCACCTTCGCCGACACCTACCAGGTGGTGGCCCACTTCGACGACGCGACGGGCGTCACGCCCAACGACGAGGTCCGCCTCGCCGGCGTGCGCATCGGCAAGGTCTCCGGGGTGTCCGTCGAACGGGGCGAGGCCGTGGTCGAGCTCCGCATCGACGACCGGCACCGGGTGCCGGAGGGAAGCCGGTTCGAGCTCGCGTGGAAGAACCTCCTCGGCCAGCGCTTCGTCCGGATCGTGCCACCCGCCGGGGCGACGGCCGACGGGCCCGCCGTCGAAGAGGGCACCGTGCTCGCGTCCGCCCGCACCCGGTCCTCGGCCGACCTCTCCATGCTCCTCAACAACACCGAGCCGCTCGTGGGCCAGCTGGACGTCCCCCGCCTCAACCGGGTCATGGGCACCCTGGCCTCCGCGATCACCGGCCGAGAGGCCGCGCTGACCCGCGGCCTGGAAGACGCCCAGGTGCTGCTGGGCGAGCTGGCGACCCGGCGAGATGCCATCGATCGCAGCCTCGTGAACCTCGACACCCTCATCACCGGCATCGCCGAGCGCGACGAGGAGGTCGAGCGCTTCCTCACCGCCTTCGCGACGACCGCTGAGACCCTGGCCGCCAGCTCGGGCGAGCTCGGGCTCGCCGTGGAGCAGATCGACGTGCTCGTCGACGTCGCCGAGCAGGTCCTGTCGGCGAGCGCCGGCGACCTCGATGCCGTCATCGACCAGTCCATCGCGATCCTCGACACGGTGGTGGCCAACGCCGATGCCCTGGAAGAGGGGATCCGCACCCTGCCCTGGGCGACCTCGGCCATCGCCCGGGTGACCGCCCACGGCAACTGGTTCCAGGTCTACGCCCGAGGCGCCGGCGTGGTGAACACGTTCCTGAACGAGCCGGTCGTCGGCCCCGACTACAACGACACCGGCGTCGACGACTCCACCGCACCGGAACCGGTGTTCGGCGAGCCGAGGTTCCCGACCCCGCCGATCCCCGAGACCCGAGCGGGCCCCGTCACCGTCAACCCGTCCCCCGACACCCGGGCACGGGCGTACGAGGGGGGCGGCGGCAGCGGGTCCTCCGGGCTGGCCGGCCTCTTCTCGAACCTGCTGGGGGGTGGCTCGTGATCGACTCGCACCTCCGGCTGAAGGCCGCCATCGGCATGGCGATCGTGGTGGTGCTCGGCATGGCGGCCTTCGCCGTCGGTGGGCTGCGGATCTTCGACCGCACCTACCCGCTCTCGGTCGTGGTCGAGGACGCTGCCGGGCTCGAGTCCGGCGACCCGGTACGGGTGGCCGGCGTCGCCGTGGGATCGGTGACCGCGATCGAGCGCATCCCCGAGGACGGCACGCTGCTGGTCGACTTCGAGGTCGACGCCGGCACCGAGATCTCCGAGGCCAGCGTCGCCTCGATCCGCCTGCGCACCCTGCTCGGCAAGAAGTACCTCGACATCTCCGACCCGGGCACCGGTGCAGCCCTCGCGGAGGGCGACGTGATCCCGGTGTCGCAGACGGGGGCGTCCACCGACGTGGACACGCTCCTCAACGCTGCCGAACCCACCATCGAGCAGACCGACGTCGAGAGCATCAACGGGGTGCTGGCGAGCGTGGACCGGACCCTGGCCGGGCGGGGCGAGCAGCTGCGCGACGTGTTCGTCGACCTCGCCGACCTCACCTCGACCTTCGCCGACCGGGAGGTGGAGCTGGCACGGCTCATCGAGTCCACCAACCGGCTCGCCGGCGTGGTCGAGACCCGCGACACCGAGCTGCGGTCCGTCCTCGACGGGATGGACCTGGTCCTCGCCACCCTGGCGCAGCGAGGCGAGAACCTGACGGGCATCGTGGAGGAGGTCTCGACCCTCTCGAACACGCTGTCGCCGCTCCTCGCCGGCAACCGGGCCGAGCTCGGCGAGCTGTTCGGACAGCTCGGCCAGGTCACCGACCTGCTGGTGCGCCAGAAGGACCGCGTCGACCTCGCCCTCACCCAGCTGCCGGGCCTGGCCGAGCGCTTCTACGCGGTCACCAGCGAGGGATCCTGGGTCAACGTGTACATCGTGGGCCTCGTGGCCACGCCGTATGTGGCCAACCCCGTCGACCTGGGCTCCTCCAGCGGTGAGCCGGGCGTCACCGGCGGGCCACCCCGAGTGTGGGTCGACCCGCCCCAGCTCCTGCCCAGCACCGAGATCGGCGGGATCGACATCGACACCGAGGACGGTCGGACCGTCCGTGCGCCGGAGGGCTTCTACGGATGACCGAGCCCGTGCGCACGTCTCTGGCCCGCCGGGCCGTCGCCGCCGTCGTGCTGCTCGCCTTCTCCCTCAGCACCGCCGGCCTGGCCGGCGTGGCCCTCGGGGTGGAGGTCGACAACCCCTTCGCCCCCGAGGAGACGGTGGTGACCGCCGAGTTCGAGCGGGCCGTCGGGCTCTACGAGCAGTCGCGGGTCGTGGCCGACGGTGTCGAGGTCGGGGAGGTCACCGGCATCGACGTGCGGCCCGACCGCGTCGTCGTCGAGCTCACCCTCGACGAGGTCGCCGTGCGGGCGGACACGGAGGCCATCCTGCGGCTCCGATCCCTCATCGGCGAGCGCTACGTCGAGCTCACGGACGTGTGGACCGGCGACGGGGAGCGACTCGGCTCCGGCGACGTCATCCCGCTGCAGCGCACGGTCGTCCCGGCCGAGATCACCGACGTGCTCGACGAGGCCGCCCGGGTCTCGCGCGAGCTCGACGGCGAGGCACTCGCCCGGGTGATCGACGAGCTCGCCGTCGTGGTGGGTAGCGACGGCGCCGCCGTCGAAGCGCTGCTCGACGACCTCGCCGATGCCGGTGCGGCCGTGGCGGGGCAGGCTGACGAGCTGGACGAGCTCATCGGCTCGCTCGACACCGCGGTGGCGACCCTCGCCGAGAAGGACGACACCGTGGTGTCCGTCCTGCGCAACGGCACCACCGTCTCGCAGGCGCTCCTCGCGCAGCAGGGCGCGCTCGACGCCGCCGTCACCAGCATCGACCGCATCGTCGGCGACCTCGCCACCTTCACCGGCGAGCAGCGCGGCGCGCTGACGAACCTCGCCGGGGACCTCTCCACCATCGGCACCGTCCTCGCCGCCCACCGCGACGACCTGGACCAGATCGTGCACTACCTCCCGATGGCCTCCTACGGCTTCGCCCGGGCCATCAACAAAGACGGCGACCGCTGGTACCTCCAGCCCCAGGTCACGGGCACCTTCGTCCAGCCGTTCCTCCCGAACATGAACTCCCGGGGCGGCGTCGGGTCGGAGGACTTCGACAACCGCTTCGTCCCGGCCATCGACTACGGCGACTCGCCGCTCGGCGCAGCCGTCCCCGACCAGATCGACACCACGCCGTTGCTCGGCAGCGGCCCGCTGCTGCCGTCGATGTCGCTCGGCCCCGTCGACGTCGATGCCGACGGCACCGGTGGTGCCGGGTGACCCGAGGCGAGGAGGACCGACCATGTCGACGTTGACCCTGGCGAAGCGCATCCGGCTCGTGCTGGCGGTCGTCGTGGTGATGGCCACGGGTCTCGGGGTGTGGTCCGCATGGCCCGAATCCGGGCCCGCCTACGCGGCGATGGTGAAGGACGCATCCGGGCTCGTACCCCGCAACGACGTGCGCCTCAACGACATCATCGTCGGCAAGGCGACGTCGATCGGCCTGGAGGGCCTCCCCGCCCGGATCGACTTCGAGGTGGACGACGACGTCGACCTGCCTGCCGGCACGCGGGTCGAGCTGCGCCAGACCTCGCTCCTCGGAGAGTACTTCGTGGCTCTCGTGCCCGAGGGCGACGGCCGCCTCGAACCGGGTTCGGTCATCCCGCTCGAGCGCACGAGGCGGGCCGCGGAGCTCGAGACCATCGTCTCCCAGGCCGGTGCCCTCAGCGCGCAGGTCAACATCG
>JBKHXT010000192.1:0-35176 GCA_046565885.1 Acidimicrobiia bacterium | reverse complement strand
TGCGCCAGGGCGGACCCGACCCCGAAGGCGAACACCGTGGCGACCATCGCCAGGATCGCCAAGAACCGCTTCTGCATCGTGTGCTCCTCTGCTCGTGGCGGCACCCGTGTGCCCCCCTCCGGGCAGGTGAACGGCGTCTGACGTCGTTCCTTTCGCACCGATGTGACCGAATTCGCCAGCGTGGTGACGCCGGCACGCTCCGGCGTCAGCCGACGAGGCGCTGGCGGAGCCAGTCGACGTGGCGGGCGAGCGCCTCGTCGGCCGGCGGGCTGTCGCCGACGGTGTTGAGGTAGCCGTGCAGCACCGCCGGCACGTCGTCGTGGTCGACGTCCGCCCCCGTCGAGCGGGCCAGCTCGACGAAGCGCACCGCCTGGGCCCGGAGGCTGTCGCACTCGGCGGTGGTCACGAGCGTGGGCGGCAGGGATGCGAGGTCAGCTCGGGCGGGGATGACGTCGTCGGCCGCGTCGGCGGGGTCGTGGCCGAGGTAGGCAGCGAAGAGCCCGGCGGTGCCGTCGCGCCCGAGCCAGAGCGGCGGCGGGCAGTCGGGGTGGCGCTCGTCGTACGGCCCGCCCACCGGATCGGTCACCGGGTAGGCGAGCAGCAGGGCTGCCGGGGCGCGGCCCGCGGCGGCGAGGGCGAGGGCGGCGAGGCACGCCAGGTGGCCGCCGGCCGATCCTCCGCCGAGGGCCACTCGGCCGGGGTCGACGCCGTGGCCCGCGCCCTCCCGGACGGCCCACTCGTGCACGGCGACCACGTCGCGCAGGGCGGCCGGGTGCCGGTGCGCCGGCGCCAACCGGTAGTCGACCGAGACGACGACGCCGGGCAGGTCGCCGGCCACCACCTGGGCCACGGAGTCGGCCTCGGGCATGTCGAGGTCGCCGTACTGCCACCCGCCGCCGTGGACCCACACCAGCGCCGGGGCCAGCTCGTCCTCGTCGAGCGCCACCGAGCGGTACCAGCGGACCCGGATCGGCCCGGCCGGACCGGGCACCTCGGCGTCGTGGCGGTCGACGTCGTGGCGGCGCATCGGGCCCGCCACCGGCGCTCCGGCGACCTCGCCCGACAGGACCTGCGCCCACGTGGCGTCGAACAGGTGCGCCACCTGGGCGGCGATGTCCGGGTCGAGCGCCACGCCGGCGACCGGCCTAGACGGGTTGGCCGCCGGCCCAGGCGGCGAACAGGGCGGCGTAGTGGCCGCCCCGGGCGATGAGCTCGTCGTGGGTGCCGACCTCGGCGATGGAGCCGCCGGCGACGACGGCGACCCGGTCGGCCCGGGCGGCGGTGGTGAGCCGGTGGGCGATCACGATCGTGGTGCGGCCCTGCGACAGGCGCTCCATCGCCTCCTCGACCACGGCCTCCGTGCCCGGGTCGAGCGAGGAGGTGGCCTCGTCGAGCACGAGGATCTCGGGGTCGGCGAGCGCGGCGCGGGCGAGCGACACCAGCTGCTTCTCGCCGGCGGAGAACCGGCTGCCCCGCTCGCGCACCTCGGTGTCGAGGCCCTCGGGCAGCACGGCGAAGCGGTCGAGCACCCCGATGGAGTCCATGGCGGCGACGACGTCGGCGTCGGTGGCGTCCGGCCGGGCGAGGCGCACGTTCTCGAGCAGGGTGCCGTTGAAGAGGAACCCCTCCTGGGGCACGACCACCATGCGCCGCCGCAGCGAGGACAGCGTGGCGTCGCGCAGGTCGAGCCCGCCGATCGAGACCGTGCCCGCCGTCGGGTCGTAGAAGCGCACGATCAGCTTGGCCAGCGTCGACTTGCCGGCGCCGGTCGGGCCGACGAGGGCGAAGCGCTCGCCCGGCTCGATGGTGAGGTCGACGTCGCGCAGGACCTGGTTGTCCGGGTCGGAGGCGTAGTGGAAGCCCACGCCGGACACGGCGATGGCGCCTCCGGCGGGCACGTCGACGGCACCGGGGCGCTCGGGGACGTCGACCCCGGTGTCGAGCAGGCCGTAGAGCTTCTGGAGGCCGGCGCCCGCGGACTGCACCGTGTTGAACAGCTGGCTCAGCTGCTGGATCGGCTCGAACAGGTTCGACAGCGTGAGGATGAAGAAGGTGACGGTGCCGATGGTGAGGTGGCCCTCGTGCACCCACCAGCCGCCCACGCCGACGGCGACGGCGGTGGTGCCGAGGCCGGCGATCTCGATGACCGGCAGGTACCAGGCCGAGATCTTCACCGAGCGCATGTGGGCGTCGTAGAGGTCGCGGTTGCGGGCCTCGAACCGGGTGGTCTGCACGTCCTCGCGAGCGAACGCCTGCACGACCCGCACGCCGGAGATGCCCTCCTGCAGCTGGGAGAGGGTGGCGCCGATGCCGTCGCGGACGTCGAGGTAGGCCTCGTTCGACTCCCGCTGGAACTTGCGGCTGGCGATCACCACGCCCGGCACGGCCACGAGCGACAGCAGCAGCATCTGCCAGCTGACGGCGCCGAGCACGACGACCGACACCACGAGCAGGAGCCCGTTCTGCACGAACATCAGCAGGCCCATCTGCACGAGCTCGGACAGCGAGTCGATGTCGGACGTCATGCGCGACACCACGACGCCGGCCTTCTCCCGGTCGTAGAACGGCATCGACAACCGCTGCAGGTGGTCGAAGACGCGGACGCGCAGCGCCCGCAGGAAGTCCTCGCCGATGCGGGCGACGGCCAGCACCTGGCGCCGGTACACGACGTACGCGACGACGGCGACGACGACGTACGCGACCACGACCTGGTTCACCACGTCGACGTCGCGCGGCTTGATCCCCCGGTCGATGCCGATCTTGACGAGGAACGGTCCGGCCAGCGTCGAGGCGGTGTAGAGGACGGCGAAGAGCCCGGCGACGACCAGCCGGCGCCGGTACGGGCGCAGGAAGCCGTAGGTCCGCTTGAGCACGTGGACGGCGGCGCCGCGATCCAGCTGCTCGTCCTCGTCCACCCCGCCGGCCATCCACATCAGCCCGGCACCTCCTGCTGGCTGACGTCCTCGAGCGCCGCCGCCGCCAGGACCTCGCGGTAGCGGTCGTTGGTGGCGATGAGCTCGTCGTGGGTGCCGGTGGCGATGACCCGGCCGTCGTCCATGAGCACGACCCGGTCGGCCAGCGCGATGGTGGCGGCCCGGTGGGCGATGACGAGCGTGGTGCGCCCCTCCATCACCTCGGCCAGGGCGTCGCGGATCTCGTGCTCCTTGGTCGGGTCCACCGAGCTCGTGGCGTCGTCGAGGATCAGGACCCGAGGGTCGGCGAGGATGGCCCGGGCGATGGCGATGCGCTGGCGCTGGCCGCCCGACAGCGAGTAGCCGCGCTCGCCGATCACCGAGTCGTAGCCGTGCTCGAGGGCCTCGATGAACTCGGCGGCGCCGGCCAGGCGGGCGGCCCGGCGGATGTCCTCCATCGACGCCCCCGGGTCGGCGAACGCGATGTTGGCGGCGATGGAGTCGGAGAAGAGGAACGTGTCCTCGAAGACGATGCCGATGGCCCGGCGCAGCTCCGTGATGCGGACGTCGCGCACGTCGACCCCGTCGAGCAGCACCCGCCCGCCGTCGACGTCGTAGAACCGCGGGATGAGCCGGCCGACCGTGGACTTGCCGCAGCCGGTGGCGCCGACGAGGGCGACCGAGGTCCCGGCCTCGACCACGAGGTCGAAGTCGTGCAGCACGGGCACGCTGCCGTCGCCGTAGGAGAACTGCACCGCCTCGAAGCGGATCTCGCCGCTGCCCTCGGGCAGGCGTCGGGCGTCGGGCGGGTCGACGACCACGGGATCGGTGGACAGCACCTCGGCAACCCGCTGGGCGGCGGCGGAGGCCCGCTGGCCGTTGGCGATGATCATGCCGAGCATCCGCAGCGGCCAGATGAGCAGCACGATGAAGAAGTTGAAGAGCACGAACGACCCGATGCTGAGGTCGCCGTTGATGACCCGGTGGCCGCCGACGCCGAGCACCGTGATCAGCCCGATGTTGGGCAGCAGCTCGAGCGCCGGGAGGAAGGTGGCGCGGATCCGGGAGGCGTTCATCGACTCGCGGTAGACGTCGTCGGCGGTGCGGCCGAGCCGACCCCGCACGACGTCCTCGGCGCCGAAGCCCTTCACCACCCGCACGCCGGCGACCGACTCCTCGACCACCGACGCCAGCTCGGCCGACTCTCGCTGGATGCCCATGACGGACGGGAACAGGCGGCTGCCGAAGACCTTGGCCACGACGTTGATGAACGGCAGCGCGGCCAGGGACAGCACGGCGAGGAGCGGGTCGATGATCAGCAGGATCACCGTCACGCCCAGCACCGTCATGAAGTTGGCGATGGTCAGCGGGATCATGACGATGAAGTTCTGCAGGTGCTGCAGGTCGATGTTCCCCCGGCTCATCAGCTGCCCGGCCTGGACCTCGTCGTGGTAGGCGAAGTGCAGGCGCTGCACGTGGGCGAAGAGTCGGTCGCGCAGGGTCTTCTCGGCGAGCCGCGCCTCGCGGAAGGCGAGGTAGCGCCGGGTGCCGGTGAGGATCGCCGAGGCGACGCCGACGACGAAGATCAGCGAGGCCCACAGGGCGAGGGCGCCCATGTCGTCGCGCTCGATGCCCTCGTCGATGGCGCGCTGGAGCAGCACCCCCACGCTGACCTTGGTGACCGACCACAGGAGGCCGACCACGACCCCAGCGATGACCCCGGCTCGACGTGGGCGGAGCGTGTCGGCGATCAACCGCCAGCCGGCGCGTGTGTCCGTCCCCTCGATGGGGAGGAACGTACCCCAGTCCTTGACCCGACGGTCAAGGCGGTTGCGGGCTCAGGCGAGGTTGGCGTAGCCGCCGCGGAAGAACACGAGGGGGCCGGTCTCGGCCCCGACGCCGAGCCCGAGCACGCGCCCCACCACGATGTGGTGGTCGCCGCCCTCGTGGACGGCGTCGACCTCGCAGTCGATCCACGCGAGGACGCCGTCGAGCAGCGGGGAGCCGGACTCGGCCGCCTTCCAGCCGATGCCCGCGAACTTGTCGTCGCCGCTGGTGGCGAAGGCTCGGCAGACGTCCTCCTGGTCCTCGCCCAGCACGTTGACGCAGAAGCTGCCCCCGGCCTCCATGCGCGACCAGGACGTCGACCCCTTGTCGACGCAGAACCCGACCAGCGCCGGCTCGAGCGACAGCGAGAAGAACGAGCCGACGGCGAGGCCGACCGGCTCGTCGCCGTCCATGCCGGCCACCACGGTGACGCCCGTGGGGAAGTGCCCCAGCACCTGCCGGTAGGTCGCCTGGTCGATCGCGCTCATGGCGCTGGAACCTAGAGGACGACGGTGAGGCCCTCGGAGGCGACGAGGACCTCCTCGAGGCGGTCGCCGGCCTCGACCTTGGCGCGGTCGCGCAAGCAGTCGAGGAAGGCGTCGTCGTGGGTGGGGTCGTGGTGGAACAGGGCCAGGCGGCGCACGCCGGCCTCGGCGGCGACGTGCACCGCGAACTCCATCGTGCAGTGGCCCCAGTCGCGCTTCGTGGTGAACTCCTCGGGCGTGTACTGCGCGTCGTGGATCAACAGGTCGGCGCCGTCGCACAGCTCGAGCACGCCGTCGGTGACCACGTGGCTCCCGTCGTGGGGCATCTGGTGGTCGGAGATGTAGACCACGGTCGCGCCGTCCTGCTCGATGCGGTAGCCGTTGGTGACGCCGGTGTGGGGCACGTCGCGCACCTTCACCTGCGCCGAGCCGACCTCGACCTCGGTGTCGCGCACGGTGTGGAAGCGGATGTCGCCCGGCAGCTGCTCGAGCGTGACCGGGAACAGGGGCGGCGAGATGAAGGTGTTGAAGCACTCCTCCAGCGTCGACGTGCCCGGCGGGTCCGGCGGCGGGCCGTAGACCGGCATCGACGACCCGGGGCGCAGCACCGGCGTGAAGAACGGCAGGCCCTGCACGTGGTCCCAGTGGACGTGGGTCACGAGGGCGTGGCCGCGGAACGGCTCGCCGACGGGCAGCGCGTCGCCCCATAGCCGCAGACCGGTGCCGAGGTCGAGCACGATCGGGTCGTGACCGGCGCTCTCGACGACGACGCAGGAGGTGTTGCCCCCGTAGCGGTGGTTGTCGTCGTGCGGGCACGGGGTGGATCCCCGGACCCCGAAGAACGTGACGTGCACTCGGTCCCCCTGCGGTCTGGAGGTGGCAGGGTACTCACGGTCCACCACCCCGTCACTTCGGTGTTGCACCCGTCACACACCGCCGACCAGGAGCATCCATGGAACCGTCCCCGGGCCGCGTCCGCGCCAACGACGTCGACTTCTCCTACCTCGAGCTGGGCTCCGGGCCCCTCACCCTCTGCCTGCACGGCTTCCCCGACACGCCCCACGGCTGGCGCCACCAGCTGCCGGCGCTCGCCGAGGCGGGGTACCGCGCCGTGGCCCCGTGGATGCGCGGCTACGCCCCGACGGCCGTCCCCGACGCGCCCTGCTACCAGCAGGGCGCGCTGGCCGCCGACGCCAACGCGCTGCACGAGGCGCTCGGCGGTGACGCCGACGCCGTCCTGATCGGCCACGACTGGGGCGCCACCGCCGTCTACCCGGCGGTCAACCACGACCCGGGGCGGTGGCGGGCCGCGGTGGCGATGGCCGTCCCGCACCCGGCCGCCATGGCGGCGTTCCTGCTCGACTACGAGCAGCTGAAGCGGTCCTTCTACATGTTCGTGTTCCAGCACCCGCTCGCCGAGGCGATCGTGGCCCAGGACGACCTCGCCTTCATCGACCGGCTGTGGGCCGACTGGTCGCCCGGCCTCGACCCGGGCGTCGCCGCCACCGCCGTCGAGCACGTGAAGGACGCGCTGCGGGCACCGGAGAACCTGGCGGCGGCGCTCGGCTACTACCGGGCCACCCTCGGCGGCGTCGGGCTCGACGAGCGCTACGACGCCATCCAGGCCGCCGGCGCCCAGCCGGTCGAGTCGCCGTTCCTCTACCTCCACGGCGCCGACGACGGCTGCGTCGGCCCGGGCTTCGCCGAGGGCGCCGCCGCGCTGCTCACCCACCCGGCGAGCCGCACGGTCATCGTCGACGGCGCCGGCCACTTCCTCCAGCTCGAGCGGCCCGAGCGGGTGAACGCCGAGATCCTCGACTTCCTGCAGGAGCTCGGGTCGTGAGCCGGCCGCCGCTCCCCGACGGCTTCGTGGCCGTCGTGAAGCGCGACTGCCCGACGTGCCAGCTCGTCGAACCCGTGCTCGTGCAGCTGGCCGACGCCGCCGCCCTCGTGGCCGTGGTGACCCAGGACGACCCCACGTTCCCCGACCTGTCCTCCGCCGGCGCCGGCGCCCAGTGCCGCTTCGACGAGGACCTGGCCATCTCGTACCTGTGGGACATCGAGACGGTGCCGACGCTGCTGCGCATCGAGGACGGCGAGGAGGTCGAGCGCATCGTCGGTTGGGACCGGGCGCAGTGGGAGGAGCTGACCGGTACGCCCGACCTCGGCCCCGGCCTGCCCGACTGGCGCCCGGGGTGCGGGTCGCTGTCGGTCGACCCGTCGCGCACCGACGAGCTCACGGCCCGGTTCTCGGCGTCGGGCCTGCGCAGCCGGCGGATCGACTTCGCCGAGCTCGAGGACGAGTTCGAGGCGATGTACGACCGGGGCTGGAGCGACGGCCTGCCGCTCGTCCCGCCCACCGAGGCGCGGGTGGCCCGCATGCTCACCGGCACCACCAGGGCGCCGGACGAGGTGGTGGCGGTCGTGCCGCCGGACCTCGTGGAGTGCACGGTCGAGAAGGTGGCCGTGAACGCCGTGATGGCCGGCTGCCTGCCCGAGCACCTGCCCGTCGTGCTCTCCGCGCTGGAGGCGGCATGCACCCGCGAGTTCAACATGCACGGCCTGCTGGCCACGACGTTCTTCTCCGGGCCGATCCTCATCGTGAACGGGCCGGTCCGCCAGCGCCTCGGGATGAACTCGGGCGTCAACGTGCTCGGCCAGGGCAACCGGGCCAACGCCACGATCGGTCGGGCCCTCCAGCTCGTCGTGCGCAACGTGGGCGGTGGCCGCCCGGGCGGGGTCGACCGGGCCACCATGGGCTCGCCCGGCAAGCTCGGGTTCTGCTTCGCCGAGGACGAGGAGGGCTCGCCGTTCACGCCGCTGTCGGTGGCGCGGGGCATGGAGCCGGGCCAGGACGCCGTGACGCTGTTCGCCGGCCACGGCCCGACGTCGATCATCGACCAGCGCTCCCGCGAGCCCGAGTCGCTCACCCGCTCGTTCGCCGCCGTGCTCCGGGCGAACGCCCACCCGAAGCTGCCCCTCAAGATCGACGCCGTCCTCGTCATCAGCCCCGAGCACGGCCGCATCTACCGCGAGGCCGGCTGGTCTCGCGAGCAGCTGATGGAGCGGCTCGGCGAGCTGCTGCTGCTCGACTCGGACGAGCTCGTGCAGGGCGCCGGCGGCATCGCCGAGGGCATCCCCGAGGCCTTCGCCGGCATGCAGCTGCCGAAGTTCCGGGAGGGTGGCCTGCTCGTCTGCCACGCCGGCGGCGGCGCCGGCCTGTTCTCGGCCGTGCTGGGCGGCTGGGTGAACGGCGAGGAGGGGTCCGACCCGGTGACGGTCCCCATCGGTTCGTGAGAGGATGCCGGCCATGACCACCGTGCTCGATCCCACCGGCGAGCAGCAGACCGCCGAACGGGCGCGCCTCGACCGCCCGGCCAGCCTCGAGGGCAAGGTCGTGGGGCTGCTCGACATCACCAAGCCCCGGGGCGACGTCTTCCTCGACCGCCTCGAGGAGGGCCTGCGCCGCCGGGGCGTGGCCGACGTCGTGCGCTTCGCCAAGCCGACCTACACCAAGCCGGCGCCGGTCGACCTCCGCCACGAGATCTCGACCAAGTGCGACCTGGTCATCGAGGCCCTCGCCGACTGAGGGTCGTGCACGTCGTGCAGTGTGCACGACATCGCTGATCTGGAGCGCCGGGGCGTGCCGGGCGTGTTCGTGGCGTCGACCGAGTTCGTCGACGCCGCCCGGGCGCAGGCCACGGCGCTCGGCTTCGACGCCGCCCGCGTCTTCGTCGCCCACCCCATCCAGGACCGCACCGACGACGAGGTCCGGGCGCTCGCCGACGCCGCCCTCGACGAGGTCGTCGCCGCGCTCACCGCGCCCTGAGCCGGCTCAGGGCAGGCGGTAGACCCCGCCGTCCACGACCGCGAGGCCGTCGGCCACCACGCCGGCGGCCACCCGTCGCGCCCGGTCGGGGTCGTCCGGCCAGCCCATGGCCGCCGCCAGGCCGTCGGGGGGCACCGGTGCCGAGCGCAGCGCGTCGACGAGGCGGCCCCGACCCTGGCGGTCCGATCCCTCCAGCGGCGGCTGGGGCGCGCTGATGCCGGCCGAGCCCTCGATCGGGTCGGGCTCGGGGAAGCCGGCGGCCGCCCAGGCGCAGTGCCGCCGGACCGGGCAGTCGTCGCAGCGGGGGCCGCGCTTGCGGCAGATCGACGCGCCGAGGTCGAACACGGCCTGGCCCCACGTCCACCCCCAGCGCTCGGGCACGCCGGCGTCGGCCGTGCCCTGGGCCTCCCTCGGCGACAGCCGCCGGCCGGCCAGGCAGCGGGCGACGAAGCGACCGGCGTTGGTGTCGACCAGGCCCACGTCGCGCTCGTGGGCGAACACGAGCACGGCCCGGGCCGTGTACGGGCCGACGCCGGGCAGCCGGAGGAGCTCCGCGAGCGAGTCGGGGAGCTGGCCGCCGTGCCGCTCGACGCAGGCGGTCGCCGTGCGGTGCAGGTGCACCGCTCGGCGGTTGTAGCCGAGGCCCGCCCACTCGTCGACCACGTCACCCACGGGCGCCGCGGCGCAGGCGGCGACGGTCGGGAACCGCTCGAGGAACCGGACGTACCGGTCGACCACCCGGCTCACCTGCGTCTGCTGGAGCATCAGCTCGGAGACGAGCACCGCCCACGGATCCCGGGAGCGCCGCCACGGCAGGTCGCGGCCCTCGCGGGACCACCACTCGATCAGGTCGCGCTGGACCGGGCGCACCCGGTCAGTCTGCGCTCCCGTCCCGGGCCACGGCGTAGTCGCGGATCGGCGGCTCCTCGGTGACGTAGCGCGACGGGTCGAGCCAGGCCGAGCCCTCCTCGTACGAGGAGGCGTCGCCGCCGCCGAGCAGCGCCGGCAGCTTCGCCGGGGCCAGGTACTGGTCGGGCAGCGAGCAGCGCGTGGTGTCGATGGCCGAGAGGTCGGCGGGCCCCGGGGCGCGCAGGGTGGCGATGGTCAGCTCCATGACGAACCGGTCGGTGGTCCCGATGGAGAGGTGCTCCACGAGCCGGCCCGGGCACACGGCCTGGACGTCGACGTTGACGACCTTGTCCGGCCGGTCGACGTGGAGGGCGGCCGTCGCGGGACCGTTCGGGCCGGAGGGCTGCACGAGCTCGTCGGTCTGCGCGTAGATGCTCGTGTAGTCGATGTCGCCCGGCGTCTCGTCCCCGTGGTTGAGGTGGCGGTTGAACGCCGAGCCGGTGCGGAACTGCCACAGCACCGGCGGCCGGGCACCGAGCGGCGCCAGCGGCGTCGAGGTCAGCAGCGGCGCCAGCGGCTCGTCGGCGACCACGGTGCCGTGGTTCGGGCCGGCGTGCATCACCAGGTCGTCGACGACGCCCTGGACCGACGGCCAGTACTTGACGGTCCAGCGGGGCATGGTCGCCCCCTGGCTGTGGCCGACCACGTCGACGCGTCCGCTCGGGCTGATGGCGGCGGCCTCGTGCACGGCGACGGCCACGTACTCGGCGGAGAGCTGCATGTCGACGAACCCGCGCTCGGGGTACGTCACGATGCAGTGGGGCAGGCGCTCGTCCGCGAGGCGCAGCGCGTAGTTCCAGTCGTACTCCTGGTGGCCCGTCGTGCCGGTGCCGTGCACGAGGACCACGGTGTCGGCATCGGCCGGGGCGTCGTCGAAGGTCACGCAGTCGACCGCGTCCGCCGCCACGGCGGCGGGGTCGATCGACCAGGCGGGGTCCGCCTGGGCGCGGAGGCCGCCGGCCCGGGCGTGGTCGGGTGGCAGGGCGACGGCGTGGGCCGCGGGGACGGCCAGCGCAGCGAGCGCGGCCAGGGCGGTGGTCAGGCGGCGGAGGCGCACGACGGACCCTTCGCCGGGCGCGCCCCGCACCCCTGCCGGCGGCCGCCCATCGTCACCGCGCGTGTCAGATCGGGCAGAGCACCCACGTGTCGAGGTCGAGGAGCACGCCGTCGGCGTAGGTGCCGTCCTCGCCGCGGAGGGTCATCGACTCGTCCCGGCCCTTGGTGGCCACGAGCCGCACCCGCAGGGCGCCGACGCCGGGCGCGTCGAGCCCCACCTCCGACAGCACCGCCTTGTCGAGCACCTCGGACCAGGCGTACACCGTGTCGCCGGCGAACGCAGGCGCCGTGTGGGCGCCGGCGTTGATGGCGGCGATCATCGCCGCGTTGGCCATGCCGTTGTACTGCAGCGCCCGGGCGAGGCTGATGATGTGCCCGCCGTAGATGAGGCGGCGACCGTCGTCGCGGGCCTCGGTGTTGAAGTGGACCTTGGCGGTGTTCTGCCAGAGGCGGGTGGCCAGCATGTGCTCGGCCTCCTCGAGCGTGACGCCGTCGACGTGGTCGATCCTCTCGCCGACCTCGTAGTCGCCGAAGCGGTGCGGCTCGCCGGCGGCGGCGAAGTCGTAGCCGGTGAAGTCGAGGCCGTCGGGGACGACGAGGTCCTCGGCGGCGACGGCGTCGGCCAGGTCCGGCACCACCGGATCCGGCGCCGGGGCGTCGACGTCGCCCTTGCGGACCATGACCCAGCGGGCCCAGTCGATGGCGACCTCGTCGCGCTGGTTGGTGGCGGTGGAGCGGACGTAGACGACGCCGGTCTTGCCGTTGGAGTTCTGCTTGAGGCCGATGACCTCCGACCGGGCGCGCAGCGTGTCGCCCGGGCGGATCGGCTGGTGGAAGCGGCACTCGGCGTAGCCGAGGTTGGCGACGGCGTTCAGGGAGATGTCGGGCACCGTCTTGCCGAACGCCACGTGGAACCCGATGAGCTCCTCGACCGGGGCGGGCGTGAGCCCGACCGAGGCGGCGAACTCGTCGGACGACGGGATGGCGAACCGGGTCGGGTACAGGGCGGTGTAGAGGGCGCGGTCGCCGTTCGTGACCGTCCGCGGCGTGGCGTGCTCGATCACCTGCCCGATGCGGAAGTCCTCGAAGAAGTTGCCCGGGTTCGTCTTCGTCATGGCGCCGGACGGTAGGAGCGCGGCGACCTCGCGCTCCAGTTCTCGCCGGGAGGTGCCGATGGACTGCGTAGCCGGCGTGACGCCGGCAGGCGGAGAGGCGCGGGAGGGCCGGTGCGAGAGCGATCGATGAGGCGAGCCCGCGGGCGGGCCGGTGCGCGGAGCCCGGTCGTGGCCGGCGCCATGGTCGTGCTGGCCGTCGCCGGCTTCACCATCGCCGGCACCGAGCTGGTGGACGGTGCGCCCGGCACCCAGCTGGCCATGGTGGCCCTGATCGGCTTCGCTGCGGCCGCCATCCTCAGCACGATCCCGCTCACCGCCGTCGCCACCCGCCGCTCGCACCTCGAGGAGGAGCACCGCGACCTGCTCGAGAGCGCCGACGCCATCGTGTGGTGGCTCGCCGAGGGCGCCGTGGCGTACGGGTCGCTGTCCCCCGGCGCCGGCCGCATCCTCGGGCTGCCCCACGAGGACCTCGTCCGCGTCGACGGCTGGTTCGATCGGGTGCACCACGAGGACCGGGGGCCGCTCACCGACGCCCGCCACGAGGTGCTTCGGACCGGCGCCCGCGCCGAGGTCGACTACCGGATGCAGGCCGCCGACGGCACGTGGCGGTGGCTGCGCGAGGTGCTCGCCGCCGAACCGGCCAGCGGGCGGGAGCCGGCCCGGGTGCGCGGCGTGGTCGTCGACGTGACCGCCCGACGCGACGCCGAGGAGCAGCGGGCGCTGTACCACCAGGTCGTCGAGCACATCGAGACCGCGATCGTGGTCGCCCGGCCGCGCGAGGCGCTCCACGGCGGCCTCGTGGTCGAGGCCGCCAACCCGGCGGCGGGCCTCGTGTTCGGCAGCGACGCCGAGGACCTCGTGGGCCTCCCGCTCACCGCGCTCCCCGGTGCGCCGGGGGACGAGGTCATCCTGCGGGCCAACCTCGTCGCCCGGGGCGGCGACGGGTTCACGATCGAACGGGTCGAGCCCGTGGGCGTCGACCACACGCGCACCTTCTCCGTGCGCGCCTTCGGCCTCCCGGGCGGCGCCGTCGGCCTCGCCTTCGAGGACGTCACCGCCGCGGCGATGGTCGCCTCGGCGCTGCGGCGCCAGGCGCTGCACGACGGGCTCACCGGCCTGCCCAACCGCACCCTGCTCCGCGACCGGTTGCAGCAGGCGCTCACCGATGCGAAGCGGCGCAGCGAGCGGGTGTCGCTGATCCTGCTCGACCTGAACCACTTCAAGGACGTGAACGACGCCCTCGGCCACCAGTACGGCGACCAGCTCCTCATGGCCTTCGCCGACCGGCTCCGCCACCTGCTGCGCGAGTGCGACACGATCGCCCGCCTCGGCGGCGACGAGTTCGCCCTGCTCCTGACCGACGCGACCGACGCCGGGACCGTCCACGTGGTCGAGAAGGTCACAGCCGCCATGGCCGAGCCCTTCGTGCTCCACGGCGTGACCGTGAAGTCGACCGCCAGCCTCGGCATCGCCTCGTTCCCCGACGACGCCGAGGACGCCGACCTGCTGACCCAGCGCGCCGACGTGGCCATGTACGCCGCCAAGCGCTCCGGCGGCGGCTGGCGGGCCTACTCCCCCGCCGACGACCAGTCCTCGATCGAGCGCCTCACCCTGCTCGCCGACCTGCACCAGGCCCTCGAGCGGCCGGGCCCGCTGCACCTGCACTACCAGCCCGTGCTCGACCTGGCGGCCGACCGCATCACCGGCGTCGAGGCGCTCCTGCGCTGGCAGCACCCGGTGCTCGGCCGGCTCGACCCCGAGATGGTCGTGGGCCTCGCCGAGGTCTCCGGCCTGGTCCACGACCTGGCCCGGTTCGTGGCGCGGGAGTCGATCACCACCGTCCAGCGCTGGCGCTCGATGGGCCTGGACCTGACCATGGCCGTGAACCTGTCGGCCCGGAACCTGTCGGACCGCCACCTCACCGACTGGATCCGTGCCCTGCTCGACGAGCTGGGGGTGCCGGCCTCGTCGCTCAAGTGCGAGCTGACCGAGTCCGAGCTCATGGACGACCCGGTGCTCGCGCTGGAGGTCCTCGGCCGCCTGCGCGACATCGGCGTGCAGACCTCGATCGACGACTTCGGCACCGGGTACTCGTCGCTCAGCTACCTGCGCCGGCTGCCCGTCCACGAGATCAAGATCGACCGGTCCTTCGTCAGCCAGATGGCCGAGGACCGCAACGACCTGGTGATCGTGCGCACCATCATCGACCTCGCCCACAACCTCGACCTGCGGGTCCTGGCCGAGGGCGTGGAGGACGTGCGCACCCTCGAGCTGCTGCGCGACCTGGGCTGCGACGACTTGCAGGGTCACCTGGTCGGCCGGCCCGTGCCGGCACCGGACCTGCTCGCCCTGGTCGACGCCCGCCGAGCCGTGACGGAGCGCTGAGCGACGTCGGGCCTGCCTTGGAAGGGGTCGGTTACCCGCCGGTACCCTTCGGCCATGACCGCCCCCGATCTGGACCGAGCCGCCGCCGCCATCGACGTCGCCCGAGGCGTGCTCGGCGCCGCCTCCGCCCGGCTGGCCGAGCTCGGCGACCTCGACGCCAACCAGGTGCTCGCCTACGACCTGGCGCACGCCACGGCCGCCGTCGAGATGTCGGCGACGCTGCTCGACTACGGGTCCAAGGGCGACACCGAGGCCCGCATCGCCTGCGCCTTCGCCGCCGACGCCGTCGGCGAGCTGGCCGCCAAGGTCTTCGGCCGGGAGGCCGAGTGGGGCGTCGAGCCGGGTGCGCTGGACGGCGCCCGCGACTTCGTCGGCGAGTTCCGCTCGCCGGAGTTCCTCACCTCCATCGAGGGCGCCGGCCCCCGGCACCTCGACGACGACTTCGAGATGGTGCAGGACACGTTCCGGCGCTTCGCCGAGGACCAGATCAAGCCCCACGCCGAGCACGTGCACCGCACCAACGGCGACGTGCCCGAGGAGGTCATCTCCGGCCTCGCCGAGCTGGGCGCCTTCGGCCTCTCCATCCCCGAGGAGTTCGGCGGCTTCGCCTCGGGCGGCGAGTCCGACTACATGGGCATGGTCGTGGCCACCGAGGAGCTGTCCCGCGGCTCGCTCGGCATCGGCGGCTCGCTCATCACCCGCCCCGAGATCATGACCCGGGCCGTCGAGAAGGGCGGCACGCAGGAGCAGAAGGAGCACTGGCTCCCCAAGCTGGCCACCACCGAGGTCATGTGCGCCGTGGCCGTGACCGAGCCGGACTACGGCTCCGACGTCGCCGGCATCAAGTGCACGGCCAGCCGGGCCACGCTCGACGACGGCACCGAGGGCTGGCGCATCAACGGCGTGAAGACGTGGTGCACCTTCGGCGCCCGCGCCGACGTGCTGCTGCTGCTCGCCCGCACCGACCCCGACCGGTCGCTCGGCCACAAGGGTCTGTCGATGTTCATCGTCCCCAAGCCGCAGGGCGACGGCCACGGCTTCGAGTTCGAGGACGGCCACGGCGGGAAGATGGAGGGTCGCCCGATCGACACCATCGGCTACCGGGGCATGCACTCCTACGAGATCGCCCTCGACGACTGGTTCGTGCCCGCCGAGAACCTGATCGGCGGCGAGGACGGCCTCGGCCGCGGCTTCTACCTGCAGATGGAGGGCTTCGAGAACGGCCGCCTGCAGACCGCCGCCCGCGCCGTGGGCGTCATGCAGGCCGCCTACGAGGAGGCCGTCCAGTACGCGCAGGACCGGGCGGTGTTCGGCCAGCCCATCGCCGAGTACCAGCTCACGCAGGTGAAGCTCGCCCGCATGGCCGTAATCATCCAGGCCAGCCGCCAGTTCTCCTACGCCGTGGCCAAGATGATGGCCAAGGGCGAGGGCGCCATGGAGGCCACGCTGGTGAAGGCCTACGTGTGCAAGGCGGCCGAGTGGGTCACCCGCGAGGCGCTGCAGATCCACGGCGGCTACGGCTACGCCGAGGAGTACCCGGTGAGCCGCTACTGGGTCGACGCCCGCGTGCTGTCGATCTTCGAGGGCGCCGACGAGACGCTGTGCCTGAAGGTCATCGCCCGCCGCCTCGTCGCCGACGCCAAGTCCCGCGCCGCCGCCTGACGGGGCTCAGCCCCGCTCGATCGTGAGACCCCGCAGGTACCACCAGTAGGTGCGCCAGCGGATGTCGCCGATCGGCTTCAGCAGGCCGAACAGGTCGACGTACATGCGCACCGTCCCCCGCAGGCCCCGCAGCTTGCCGAGCTTGTCGCGCTTGGTGCGGTGGAACACGCCGCGCATGGTGCGGGCGCTGGTGCGGTGCCGCCCCTCGGCGATGACCTCGTTGATGCGGACCTCGATGGTGTAGCCGGCCAGCTTGTGCGGCGGGATGGCCTCCCACACCCAGCGGGGGATGATCCGCTCGCCGCTGAGCGGCGGGCAGATCAGCACGAGCCAGTTCAGCCAGCCGTAGTCGAAGGCGCCGAGGCTCATCTCGGCGTCGCCGGCGAGCACCGGCTCGCAGATGGCGTCGAGGTGGGCGCTGGTCAGGCCGGTGCAGTCGGCGTCGACGAACAGCACGTGGGTGGCGTCGCTGGCCCGCACGCCGGCGTCCATGGCGTGGGCCTTGGAACCGGCCGAGCCGGGGAGCGACACGACCCGGGCGCCGGCCGCCTCGGCGGCGGCGGCGGTGCCGTCGGTGGAGCCGTCGTCGACGACGATCACCTCCCGCACGTGGCGGCAGCCGGCGGCGGCGGCCACGTTGGCCGCGACGGTGGTCACCTCGTTGCGGGCCGGCATGACGACGTCGACCGTCGCCGGCGGGGCGTCGGAGGCCATGTCCGGCTAGCGCGACGGCTTCAGCAGCTCGGGGACGACGGGGGCGTCGGTGCGGCGCAGCGTCGCGTCGACCGACTCGAGGCCACGAGGACCCACGACCCGGTCGACCAGCGACAGGGGCACGACCTCCTCGTCGAGCTCCCACGGCTCGCCGGCCTGGTCGAGCCGGTCGGCCACGGACTCCAACAGCCGCTCCGGCAGCACCCGTCCCTCGCCGACGACCAGCCACACCTCGGCGTCGGTGTCGCGGGCGACGGCTGCGGCGGCGTGCGAGCCGGCCACGCCGACGAACGCCTCGGGGCCGACGACCGACGCCTCGAGCAGCACGATCTTTGACCAGCGCACCGCCCCGGCGACGTTGGCGGGCGGGACCTCCTCGGCCTCGGAGTCGGCGAGCTCCAGCCGCCGCACCAGTCCGGCGCCCTCTCCCAGGGAGTCGACGACCAGCGTCCGCACGTCGCCCCGCCGCAGCAGGGCGGCCGCCACCTGCTCGGGCCAGCCGACGACGGCGACGGTGACGTCGTCGGGCAGCTCGTAGGCGAGGGCGGCGGGCGTGGGGTCGTCCTGGAGCGTGGACACGCACCGGAAGGCCTCGGCCCGGGGGTCGTTGGTGGCGAGCACCCGGGACGCCAGCCACCACATCGGGCCCGAGGTCGGGTGCCGGTCGACGATGCGGCGACAGGCGGTGACCAGGCCGCTCGGGTCGTCGACGAACCCGGCGAGGGCGCGCGCCGTCTCCTCGGCCAGGGCGCCGTGGTCGGCGCCCCCGCTGCGGGCGACGTAGCGCAGCCGCTCGATGGGGTGCATCAGCGCGGCGTCAGGCGCCCGGCTTGAAGACCATCAGGTACAGCACGACGAGGCCGAGCACCGTGGCGATGGCCCCGCCCCGGGCGATGAGCTTGGCGCCGCCCATGTCGCCGCCGGCCACCTGCTTCTCGCCCTTCAGGATCATGGCGCTCACCACGCCGCCGATGGCGAACCAGAGCAGGAAGCTGAGCGAGATCCAGGTGTCGGAGAACTCGATGACCTCGTCGGAGAGGATGATCATCACGATGCCGGTGAGCAGCAGCACGACGAGGCCGCCGAGGGAGAACGTGCGGGTGTAGGTGGCGGTGAAGCCGGCCCAGTTCTGCAGCACCGGCTCGCCGCCGCTGCGGGCGAAGTAGCGCTCCAGCATCGGGTTGATGACGGCGGGCGCGAAGGTGACCACCACGGCGACGATGTGGAGGAACAGGAACAGGTTGTACGTGTCGTCGCGGAAGGCTGCGAACACCATCGGCGGGCTCCATTTCCGGGGGCGGGCGGATCTGCTCGTTCGGAACCTACTGCGCTACCTTGCCCCGCCGTGCCGACCGACCCCGCAGGCGACGTCACGCTCACCCACCTGTCCGGCGTCGAGCTCCCCCTCGACGACTGGCTGACGACGTTCCACCTCTGCGTGGTCGTGCTCGACCCGTACGAGTACGAGAGCGCCTGGCTCCTCGACACCGCCGGTCGCATCCTCGACGTGTTCCGCCAGGCCGACGTGCGGGTCGGCTTCGTCGTCACCGCCACGCCCGACGACGCCCGCCAGTTCGTGGGCCCGTGGGCCGACCGGCTGTTCGTCCTCTGCGACCCCGAGAAGGCGTTCGTGAAGGCGGTGCAGCTCGAGACGCTGCCGGCGCTCGTGCACCTCGGCATCGACGGCAGCCTGCTCGGCCACGCCGAGGGCTGGGACCCAGAGCTGTGGCGCCCGGTCATCGACAACCTGGCCAAGATCATGTCGTGGAAGGCCCCGGACATCCCGGCGCCCGGCGACCCCCGCCCCTACGCCGGGGCGCCCGCCCTCTCCTCGTAGGCCCCGGGTTCCCGGCCGGCGTGACCGCCGGCATCGCATGCCCCCTCCGACCCTCGGGTACGGAGCCGTCCATGCCGAAGGACCGCGACCAGCAGACGCCCGACGATCCCGAAGACTGGGCGAACCTCACGACCACCCGCGGCCAGGGCACCGGAGGCACCGGCTACGACCGGCTGCCCGGTGAGGAGTCGCCGCAGAACCTGCGCGACGAGGACTCGACCGCCGAGACCGTCCCCGAGCCGCTCGACACCGAGGAGCGCTGAGAAGATGGCCAAGCCCCAGCAGCCCGAGCTGCGTCGATCCGGCTTCGTGCCGGCGCTCGACCCCGACGCCACCGAATCCGACCTCGAGGCCCACGAGCGGCCGAAGGCCAAGGGCGGCAAGCGGGGACCGATCCCCGAGGAGCAGCAGCCCGGCCACCACCCGGAGCACGAGCAGGACAAGCCCGACCTCGACAAGTTCGCCGAGCGCATGGGCATCGTCCCCGAGGGCGAGGAGCCCGAGGACGCGCCCCACGTCGAGGACGACGACGCCTCCACGGTGACCCGCCTCGAGGACGCGCCGAGCAAGGTCAAGGCCCGTCGCCAGGAAGACGAGCCGGCGCAGCCCGAGGCCCGGTCGAAGGCGGGGTCGAAGGACGAGCGGCGCACGTTCTCGCCGATCGGCCTGGCCCTCGTCGGCCCGGTCACCACGGTGCTCGTGGTCCGCCGGGTCGTGCGCCTCATCCGACGCAAGAGGTAGCGCACCGCTCGCGCGATGCTCTCGGGGTGACCGAGTCCCCCACGGAGTTCACGTACACGCCTCTGCTGCCCACCTCGGGCGACGACACCGCCTACCGCCGGCTCGACATCGGCGGGGTGGAGCCGGTCGAGCTGGGCGGCGAGGCGTTCCTGCGCGTCGCCCCCGAGGCGCTCACCGCCCTGGCCGCCGAGGCGATGCACGACATCGCCCACCTCCTGCGCCCGTCGCACCTGCAGCAGCTGCGCAACATCCTCGACGACCCCGAGGCGTCGGCGAACGACCGCTTCGTGGCCACCGACCTGCTGAAGAACGCCAACGTGTCGGCCGGCGGCATCCTGCCGATGTGCCAGGACACGGGCACGGCGATCATCAAGGGCAAGCGCGGCGGGCGGGTGCTCACGAGCCTGGGATCGGATGGCGGCGGCGACGAGGAGGCCCTGGCCCGCGGCGTGTTCGAGACCTACCAGCGCGACAACCTCCGCTACTCCCAGATGGCGCCGCTCACCATGTGGGAGGAGGTGAACACGAAGACGAACCTGCCGGCCGAGATCAAGATCAGCGCCGTCGACGGGATGGAGTACGGCTTCCTGTTCATGGCCAAGGGCGGCGGCTCGGCCAACAAGAGCTACCTGTACCAGGAGACCAAGGCGCTGCTGTCGCCGGAGCGCCTCCTCGCCTTCCTCGACGAGAAGCTGCGCAGCCTCGGCACCGCCGCCTGCCCGCCGTACCACCTCGCCGTGGTGGTCGGCGGCACGTCGGCGGAGATGGCGCTGGAGACGGCCAAGCTGGCCAGCGCCCGCTCCCTCGACACGCTGCCGAAGCAGGGCAGCCCGCTCGGCCACGCCTACCGCGACCACGAGCTCGAGGCCGAGGTCCTGAAGCTCTCCCAGGAGTTCGGCATCGGCGCCCAGTTCGGCGGCAAGTACTTCTGCCACGACGTGCGCGTCATCCGCATGCCCCGCCACGGCGCCTCGCTGCCCGTCGCCGTGGCGGTGTCGTGCTCGGCCGACCGCCAGGCGAAGGCCAAGATCACGGCCGACGGCGTGTTCCTGGAGGAGCTCGAGCGCAACCCGGCCCGGTTCCTGCCCGAGATCACCGACGACGACCTGTCCGACGAGGTCGTGCGCATCGACCTCGACCAGCCCATGGACGCCATCCGCGCCGAGCTGTCGAAGTACCCGGTGAAGACCCGCCTGTCGCTGACCGGCACCATGGTCGTCGCCCGCGACATCGCCCACGCCAAGATCCAGGAGCGGCTGCAGGCCGGCGAGCCCATGCCCCAGTACCTGCGGGACCACCCCGTGTACTACGCCGGGCCGGCCAAGACGCCCGAGGGCTACGCGTCCGGCTCGTTCGGTCCGACCACGGCCGGGCGGATGGACTCCTACGTCGACGAGTTCCAGGCGGCCGGCGGCTCGTTCGTGATGCTCGCCAAGGGCAACCGCTCGAAGCAGGTCACCGACGCCTGCAAGCGCCACGGCGGGTTCTACCTCGGCTCGATCGGCGGCCCGGCCGCCCGCCTCGCCCAGGACAACATCCGCAAGGTCGAGGTGCTGGAGTACCCCGAGCTCGGGATGGAGGCGGTCTGGAAGATCGAGGTCGAGGACTTCCCGGCGTTCATCATCGTCGACGACAAGGGGAACGACTTCTTCGACTCGGTGAGCCGGCCCATCGACCTGAAGACGAAGCGCCCGTAGGGGTGCCCGCCGCCCTCCTCGTCGTCCTGGCGGCGGTGCTGTGGGGCACCACCGGGACGGCGCAGGCGCTCGGGCCCGACGGCATCGACCCGCTGGTCGTCGGCTGGGTGCGCCTGGCCATCGGCGCCGTCGGGCTCGTCGGCATCGCCGCCGCCCGCCGGACCCGATCGTCCCCGCTGCCCCTCGGCTGGGCGGTCACCGCCGTCGTGTCCGTGGCCACCTACCAGCTGGCGTTCTTCGGCGGCGTGCGGCTGGCGGGCGTCGCCCTCGGCACCGCCGTCGGCATCGGCTCGGCACCGATCTGGGGCGGCCTCGTCGACTGGCGCTTCGCCGGCACGGCGCCGTCGCGCCGGTGGCTCGTGGCCGCCGCCATCGCCATCGCCGGCGCCGTGCTGGTGGCGGGCGAGCCGGGCGACGCCGAGCGACCCGGCCTCGGGCTGCTGCTGGCGGTCACCGCCGGCGCCTCCTACGCCATCTACGCCTACGCCCTGCAGCAGCTGGCCCGGGCCGGCGACGCCGACCGGGTCGCCGCCATCGCCTTCGCCTGGGCGGCGCTGGTGCTCGCGCCGGTGGCGCTGCTCGCCGGCGGGACCTCGGCGCTCGAACCGCTGCTCACCGGCCGGGGCGTGCTCATGGCGCTGCACCTCGGCCTCGTGGCCACCACGCTGTCCTACGCCCTGTTCACCCGCGGCGTGCGCGACACGCCGGTGGCGACAGCCACCCTGCTCTCGCTCGCCGAGCCGGTCACCGCCGTGGTGCTCGGCATCACCGTCGTGGGCGAGGCGCTGACGCTCGCCTCGGCCGTCGGCGTGGGGCTCCTCCTCGTCGGCGTCACCGTCGCCGCCCTCGACCGCACGCCGAGGCCGCGCACCAGCCCCGCCACCGACGTCCCCGTCTAGGTTGCGCCCCGGTTCTGGCAGCAGCCACGGAACATCCGGCATCGAGGAGGGCGAGTGCGCATCGGCATCTTCGGCGGCCTGGCCGCCACCGGCTCCATCGACGACGTCGTCGCCGACGTCCGCACGGCCGAGGAGCAGGGCTTCCACGCCTACTGGGTGCCCCAGATCTTCGGCTACGACGCCCTGACGCTGCTGGCGGTCGTGGGCCGGGAGACCGAGCGGATCGAGCTCGGCACGTCCGTGATCCCCACCTACCCCCGGCACCCGGCCATGCTCGCCGCGCAGGCGCTGACCACCCAGCAGGCGTGCGGCGGGCGGCTGACGCTGGGCATCGGGCTGTCGCACCAGCCGGTCATCGAGCACATGTTCGGCATGAGCTTCGACAAGCCGGTGCGCCACCTGCGCGAGTACCTCGACATCCTCATGCCCCTCGTCGACGGCAAGCCGGCCAACGCCGACGGCGAGACGCTCTCGGCCCACCTGGCCCTCGACGTGCCCGCCCCCCAGCCCGTGCCCGTCCAGGTCGCCGCCCTCGGTCCGCAGATGCTGAAGCTGGCCGGCGCCCGCACCGCCGGGACGATCCTGTGGATGACCGGACCGCAGACCATCGCCGACCACACGGTGCCGACGCTGCGGGCGGCGGCCGAGGACGCCGGCAACCCGGAGCCCCACGTCACCGCCGGCGTGCCCGTCTGCGTGACCGACGACGTCGACGGCACCCGGGCCCGGGCGGCCAAGGTCTACGCCGTCTACGGCCAGCTGCCGTCGTACCGGGCGATGCTCGACCGGGAGGGCCTCGAGGGCCCGGCCGACCTCCCGATCATCGGCGACGAGGACACCGTGCGCGAGCGCGTTGCCGCCTTCGCCGACGCCGGCGTCACCGACCTCGCCGCCAGCGAGTTCGGCTCCACCGACGAGGAGCGGTCCCGCACCCGCGACCTGCTCCGGTCGCTGCTGCCGTGAAGGTCCGGGTCGGCTTCGGCCTCGGCACGCGGACCACCACCAACGACGCCGAGCGCTTCGCCGCCCTGGTCGATGCCCTCGAGGCCCACCGCTTCGACTCGCTGTGGCTGTCGGAGAAGGTGACCGACGACTGCCCGGACCCGATCGTCGCCCTGTCCTTCGCCGCCGCCCGCACCACCCGCCTCAAGCTCGGGACCAGCGTGCTCGTGCTCCCCGGCCGCAACCCGATGCTGCTGGCCAAGGAGCTGGCCACCCTCGACCGCCTCTCCGGCGGCCGGATGCTGCCCGCCTTCGGCCTCGGTCAGGTCGATCCCGGCGAGCAGCAGGCGTTCGGCGTCGAGCGCGGGGAGCGGGCGGCGATCTTCGACGAGGTGCTGCCGCTGCTGCGCCGGTTCTGGACCGAGGACGCCGTCGACCACGACGGTGCGCACCACCGCTACGAGGCCGCCCGGGTACGGCCGTTCCCCGTGCAGCGGCCCATCGACATCTGGCTCGGCGGCATCGCCCCGTCGGAGCTGCGTCGCACGGGCCGACTCGGCGACGGCTGGCTGCCCAGCTTCTGCACGCCCGACGACGTCGCCGCCGGCCGGCCGGAGATCGAGCGGGTGGCCGCCGAGCACGACCGCGAGATCGACCCCGAGCACTTCGGCGCCCTCGTGCCCTACGCCCTCGACGGCATCCCCGACGTGCTGCGCTCGTTCCTCGCCCGGCGCCGCCCCGACGTCGCCGTCGAGGACGTCGTCGCCGGCGACCTGGCGTCGCTGGCGCCGCTGCTCGAGCGCTTCGTGGAGGCCGGCGCCTCGAAGTTCGTCGTGGTCCCGATCGGCGAGCCCGCCGACTGGGGCGAGCACCTGACCGACGTCGCCGCCGTGGTGCGCCCGCTCGAGACCTAGCCGATGCGGCGGGCGGGTCCCGACCGCTCGCGTCGGAAGCGGCCCAGCCCGCCGAGGGTGGGCTCGGGCGCGGCCGCGACCGAGCCGGTGCCGACGGCGGCGGTGGCGAAGCGGCTGAGCACCTGGCGATCGGGCACCGGCTGCTGGCTGGTCCACAGCAGCAACCCACCGGCGGCGAGGACGACGAGCGCCCCGAGGGCCCGGCCCTCGGTGCCGGCGACCTCGACCGGCGGCGCGGCGAGCGGCTGCGGGGCGAGCCGGGGCGCGGTGGCCGTGGCGCCCTGCTCGGTCGGCGGCAGCGCGGCCTGGGCCGGCTGGGAGGCGAGCTGCGACGGCGTGGGCGGCGTCGGCACCGAGAACGAGCTGGGCGCCGACGGGGCGAACGACGGCGAGGCCGGCGTGACCGGGACCTCCGTGTCGGACCCGCCGAAGCTGGGCGCCGGGAAGGCGGGTGGCGGTGAGGCCGCCTCGCTGACCACGAGGGCCTCGGGACCGGGCCGCTCGAACACGACCCGGAACGTCGACGAGCCCTGGCCCTCGGCGAGGACGCCCGGGGTGAGGACGACGTCGATCTGGTCCCCGAACTGGAGCGGGGCGAGGGCGAAGGTGAACGAGGAGCCGTCCTCGGCGGGGACGCCCTGCACCGAGGCGCTGCAGTCCGGGCTCGGCTTGGCGTCCCAGGCGCCGGCGTGGGCGCCGGTCCAGCCGGACCCCGCCTGGCAGGCCAGCAGCACCGCCGTCTCGGCGCCGGCGGCCGACGACGCCTGCAGCGTCAGCACCGGGTCGCCGGTGCCCTCGGGGAGCGTGGCCCGCACGGCGGCGATGGCCGTGGCGCCCTCGGGCGTGCCCTCCACCAGCAGCTGGCCGGTGGTGACGTCGTTGTAGAGCAGCCCGCCGGTGGGCAGGGCCTGCTGGTTGAGGCGGCCCCACCAGCCGACGTCGTCGATGGTCGGCGAGTCGACGGCGGCCACCGGCGCCGGCACCGCCAGCCAGGCGCCGAGGCCGAGCAGCAGGGCGGCGGGGAGCCGCAGGAGACGCCTCACGTCGACGCCCGCAGGGGCTCGCGCCGGCGAGCCCGGCCGTTCCCGTTCGCCGTGCCGTTGCCGTTGCCGTTGCCGTTGCTGGAAGCGGCCGCCGGCGCCGCGCCCGAGCGGTTGATGGTGGCCATGTCGCCGCCGAGGTAGCTGCTGACGACCCGGGGATCGGCGATCACCTCGGCGGGCGTGCCCTCGACGATGGGGTGGCCGAGCTCGAGGGCGATCATGCGGTCGGAGATGCCGGTGATCAGCGGCATGTCGTGCTCGATGACCAGCAGGGCGCAGCCGGTCTCGGCCTGGATGCGGGTGAGCAGCGGGCCGAGCGCCTCGGTCTCGCGCTGGGCGATGCCCGACGACGGCTCGTCGAGCAGCAGCACCGAGGGGTCGTGGGCGACGCACATGGCGAGGTCGACGATGCGCCGGGAGCCGGTGGACAGCTCGCGCACGAACTTGTCGCGGAAGGCGCCGAGGTTCATCAGCTCGATGAGGTCGTCGACCGTCCAGGCGACGTCCTCCTCCTGGCGCACCACGAGCGGCAGGTTCAGCAGCGACGCCAGGTGGTCGCGGATCTCGAGGTGCCGCTCGAGGCCGATGGCGATGTTCTCCGCCACGGTGAGCGACCCGGCGAGGCGGGCGTCCTGGAACGAGCGGCCCAGGCCCATCCACGCCCGCTTGTCGGGGCCGAGCTTCGTGACGTCCTCGCCCTCCAGCCGGATCGTGCCCTGCTCGGGGATGAGGAACCCGGAGATGAGGTCGAAGATGGTGGTCTTGCCGGCGCCGTTCGGGCCGATGAGCCCGAGGATCTCGCCCCGGTGGAGGTGGAAGGAGGCGTCGTCCACGGCGGTGATGCCGCCGAAGCGCTTGGTGACGCCGGCGAGCGAGAGGATCGGCTCGGCGTCGGCGGGCGGGGTGAAGCGCTCGCGGGTGGTGACCGCCTGCGCACCGGTCTCGGTCTTGGCCGACACCGAGCCGGCGCCCTCGAGGAACACCGAGCGGACGATGTCGTCGCGCTCGAGCAGCTCGGCGGTGGGGCCCTCGAAGCGGACCTCGCCCTTCTCCATGAAGTACGCCCGGTCGGCCACGGTGAGCGCCACGTTGATGGACTGCTCGACGAGGACGATGGCGGTGCCGGAGGCCTGGATGCGGCGGACGATGCCGAGCAGCTGCTCGACGATGGTGGGCGCGAGGCCGAGGGACAGCTCGTCGATGACGAGCAGCTTGGGCTTGGCGATGAACGCCATGCCGAGGGCGAGCATCTGCTGCTCGCCGCCCGAGAGGTTGCCCGCCATCTGGTCGATGCGCTCCTGCAGGCGGGGGAAGGTCTCGAGCACCTCGGCGGTGGCCGCCTCGAGGTGGGCGGGATCGTCGCGGTAGAGCCAGCCGGCCGCCCGCAGGTGCTCGGCGACGGTGAGGGTCGGGAACACGGCCTTGCCGCCCGGCACCTGGATCACGCCGGTGGCGGTGGTGCCGGCGGCGTCGAGGTGGGTGATGTCGCGGCCGTCGAAGACGACGGTGCCGCCGATGGGGTCGACCACGCCGCTGATCGCCTTGAGCAGCGTCGACTTGCCGGCGCCGTTGGTGCCGAGCAGGGCCACGCACTCGCCCCGGCGGACGACCATGTCGACGCCGAACAGCACCTGGACCTGGTCGTAGGCGACCTCGACGCCCCGGCACACGAGCAGCGCGTCGGCGCCGGCGGCGCGGGCCGCCTCGAGCTCGGCGGCCGCGTCGAGCGCCTGCTGGGCCTGCACCACGTCGCGGGCGACGAATCGGGCCGACGACGCCCCGCACAGGCCGGCGAGGCCGACCATGGTGGCCAGGCCGACGGTGGCCGTCCGGTACGACGACTCGGCCAGGCCGCCGACGACCAGCGACCCGATGACGCCGCCGCAGCCCACGAGGATGAGCGACCAGCCGTAGGCCTGGGTGCGGATCCGTGCCGGCGTCACCATCGACACCAGCGGGTAGTAGGCGGGCTGGAAGGCGCTGAAGCCGGTGGCCGCGAGGACCGAGAACAGCAGCGACCCGGCGGCGAAGGGCATGGCGGCCATGAGCACCAGGCCGGCGGCACCGGCGGTGAACGACAGCCCGGTGATCGTCGACAGCCGGGGCAGGTTGCCGGCGGCGATGGCCCGGCTGGCGAGCCGCTGGCCGTAGGCGAGGCCGGCCAGCGTCCCGGCGCCGGCGAGGAACGCCTGCACGCCGCGCATGAGCGGGGTGAACCCGTAGATGTCCTCGAAGAACAGCGCCGAGATGGTGCCGACGGTGAGGAACCCGGAGCCGAGCAGGAACGACCCGAGGTACAGCCGGCGCATCGACGGGATGGCGAACAGCGTGCGCCGCGCTTCGCCGAAGGAGACCGGGTCGGGCTCGTCGGGCTGGTCGGCCTGCTCGCGCTCGCCCACGCCGGCGGCGGTGGTGGCGTCGGCCACGAGGTCGATGGTCTCGGCGCCGTCGACCAGGTCGATGACCGCCGAGGAGCCCGAGCCCCGCCGGGGGTTCGGCAGGCGGGCGGCGGCGCCGACGAGCAGCACCGTGGGGGCGGCGATCACGAGGAACATCGCCTGCCAGCCGAGGAAGCCGGCGCCGGCGCCGATGAGCACGGCGGTGACGCGCGAGATCGGGTTGGCGGCCCGGTGCAGCTGGAAGACCTTCGGCAGCACCTCGGGCCGGTAGTAGTCGGTGAGCAGCGAGGCGTGCACCGGGTCGTTGATCGTCCGGCCGAGGCCCGAGCCCATGCGGGCGATGACGAGGAGGAACAGCAGCCCCGCCCACCCGGACAGGCCGGTCAGCACCGACATCGACATCCAGCCGAGGGCGGCGAAGAACACCAGGCGGACGCGGTTGAACCGGTCGGCCACGTAGGTGAGCGGCAGCACGGCGAACAGCACGAACACCGACACGAGGGCGGCGATCAGGATGATGCCGCCGTCGCCCAGGTCGAGGTCGTCGCGGATCTCGGGGGTGGCGATGCTGAACAGGATCTGGTCGAGCTCGTCGACGAAGTTCAGGCCGAACAGCACCAGCAGCGGCGCGGCCGCGGCCCCGCCGGTGATCTCGCTCAGCCGCTCGCGCAACCTCATCGGGCACCCCCCACGGGCTGGACCGGGCGGTGCCCGTTGGTGGACGGCACCGGCTCGTCGACCACGATCGTGGGCCCCTGCGGCGCCGGCGGCTCGTCGTCGGGCAGGTCGGCCGATCCGTCGGGGACGGTCACCTCCTCGTCCTGGAGCGAGTCGGCCACCAGGCTCGGCACGTGGATGCCGTGCTTGTCGGCCACCTTGCGCAGCAGCGCGTCGCGCACCCGGTAGGCACCCTCGGCGAGGCCGCCGGGCAGGACCATGAGCAGCACCAGCAGGCCGAGGCCGGTGGTGAGGAACTGGACGAACTCGATGTCGCGCAGGCCGGGCAGCAGCGGCAGGCCCACCACGTAGATGGCGCCGAGCACGGCGCCGGCGATGGAGCCGACGCCGCCGATGACGCTCATCACGAAGAGCTCGACCGACTTGTCGGCGGTGAACCCGCCGGGCGAGAACACCGTGTTCTGGTAGGCGATGAGCGAACCGGAGATGCCGGCGATGAAGCCGGAGACGGCGAAGGCGGCCATGCGGGTGGCGGCGAGGTTGACGCCGAAGGCCTGCACGAGCCGGCCGTTGTCGCGGGCGGCGATGAGGATGCGACCGGTGCGGTTGCGCCGCAGCGCCCGGGCCATGGCCACGGTGAGCAGCAGGAACGCCAGGCACAGGTAGTAGAACTTCGCGTCCGGGAGGATGGTGAGCGGCCCGAGCTCGGTCTCCGCCTCGAGGTCGAGGCGGCCCCACAGGTTCGGCCGGGCGACGAACGCGCCGTCCTCGGGCAGCAGCCAGCCGAAGAACTCGCGCTTGAGCACGAAGCCCTCGACGGCGAAGGCGAACGCCAGCGTCGTGACCGCCAGGAACAGGCCCTGGATGCGCAGCGCGGGCAGGCCGACGAGCACGGCCACGAGGGCGCCGACCATGGCGCCGGTGAAGACGGCGGCGAAGAAGTCCCACTGGTGGTTGGCGGCGAGGCCACCGGCGACGGCAGAGCCGACGCCGGCGATGGCGTACTGGCCGAGCGAGATCTGCCCCGTCCACCCGGTGAGGATGACCAGCGAGACGCCGATGATGGCGTAGAGGACCATCAGCGTGGCCTGTGGGGTGCGGACGTCGCCGAAGATGAACGGCGCGGCCAGCGCCAGGGCGGCGACGAGCGCCCACAGCCCGAACCGGGCGTTGCGGACCTCGGGGAGGTCGCGCAGCTCGGCGGGGATGGGGCGGAACTCCTTCACCGCCTGCCACGACGAGGCGCCCAGCTCCATGGCGCGCGACAGCTTCGAGCGCTGGATGAGCAGGGCGGCGGTGATCACGGCGAACATCGCCGCCGTGGCGAGCGACGACCGGTTGGTGGCGAAGATGGCGGCCCGGTCGACGACGCCGATGAACAATCCGGCGCCGAAGGCCATGGGCAGGCTCTCCATGCGGGCCATCACCGCCACGGCGAGGCCGAACAGCAGCGTGGTGAGGCCGACGAAGCCGGTGAGCGGGATGCCGATGAGCGGACCCCGCAGGAACACGCCGACCGCCGACAGCACGGCGGCGAGCATCCACACGATGGTGGACACGCGCTTCGTGGGGATGCCGAGCAGCGAGGCGCGCTCGCCGTTCTCGGCCGACGCGCGCACGGCGATGCCGATGTCGGTGAAGCGGAAGAAGGCGCCCAGCGCCACCACGATCACGCCGACGACGACCATGGTCATGAGGTGGTCGCCGGTGAGCGTGGCCACGCCGACCCGCCACTCGAAGCCCGACAGCGGCGAGTTGTACTCGAAGGCGAGGCTGTCGATGAGCTCACCGCCCACCCACTGCTTGGCGTAGAACTCGAGGATCAGCAGCACGAGGCTCACGCCGATGGTGACCACGGTGAGGATGAGCCGGGGGGCGTTCGAGAACCGCCGGACGAGCGTGACCTCGGTGATGCCGCCGAGCAGCGCCCCGCCGATGATCACGATGGGGATGACCGCCAGGTACGGCACGCCGCGCTTGGCGATGAGCAGCAGGGCGATGACCGCGGGCACGGCGCCGAGCTGGGCCTGGGCGAAGTTGATGATGCGGTTCGCCCGGTAGACGAGGATCAGCCCCATGCCCACGAGGGCGTAGAGCGCGCCGACCACGCCGCCGTCGATGAGCACCTCCCGGGGCAGGCTCTGCGGGTAGCGGCCGACCTCCACGAAGCCGACGTCGACCAGCGGGATGTCGATGCGGCCGAAGACGAGCTGCACCAGCACCTCGACGAGCACGACGTAGAGGACGGCCGCCTTCAGCAGCCACCCGTAGCGGGGGTGGGCCCACGCGTCGCGCACGACGTCGGGGACGGCGGGTGCGCTCACGACGCCGGCACGGGGATCTGCTCGAGCCCGCCGGGCCACTGGCCGAGCCGGTACCGCTTGCCGTTGGCCACCGGGACGTAGGCGCCGGCCTGGCCGTCGATCGACGAGCGGGCGGTGGCGGACCAGTACACCTCCTTGGCGTCGTCCACGGCGGTGTAGTCGCCGCCGGCGAGCACCACGAGGGGCAGGTCCGGCGCACCGCCGTAGTCGGGCATGCGCTCGAGCAGGGCGGCCTCGAAGCTGAGCGGGTTCAGGTCGGGCCCGGCGAGGTGGATGCCGTTGCCGAGCATCCGGTAGTAGCTCCACAGCACGCCGCAGCCGTTGTTCCCGCACGGGTGGCCCTCTCGCCCGACGTCCCGCCAGGCCCGGGCCTGGTCGGCGTCGTCGAGGGGGACGTTCAGCCCGAGGTGGGACGGCCCGAAGGCGTGGGCCATGATCTCGGGGTCGTACAGCCGGCCGAGCAGGTCGTAGTCGAGCAGGCCGAGCCCGGGCATCAGGAACTCGGGGATGTAGCGGTTGCTCTTGAGGCCGGCGGTGAGGAAGGCCGGGGCGATGGGGTCGCACATGCACACCACCGTCGTGACCTTCTCGGCGATGAGCTTCGACACCGTGGCCTGGGTCTGCTCGGTGGCCCGCTCGATGTCGGACTCGTAGGTGAGCACCGGCACGTCGCCGCCGCCGCAGGCCTTCACCTGGGCCGCCACCCGCTGGGCGTTGAGGACGTTGGCCTCGATCTCGGGCACGATCACGCCGAGCTTGCGGGCCGTGTTGCGGCCGCCGATCTGGGGGTGGATGAGCTGGCCGGCGTGGGAGGCGTTCCCGCCGGACAGCTTCTTGCAGTAGTACTCGACGATGTGGTCGGCGCTCTGCGTGCCGTCCATGAAGGTGTCGTACCGGAACGGGCGACGCTGGGAGAAGAACCGCTCGTCGAAGTGGTTGCCGCCGAGGGCGATGATCCCGTTCTTCGCCCACACGTCGAAGACCGAGGCGTAGAGCGACGTCGGCCAGATGACGGCGAAGGGCTGGAGCTTCACGACCTCCTGCGCCGCGGCGATGCAGGCGTCGACGTCGGGTGGGGTCGTGGGGCAGTCGCCGACGACCCGCACGAGCTCGATCTTCCGGCCGTAGGTCTCGATGTGCTTGTTGAGGAACTCGGTGTAGGCCTCGGCCGCGGCGAGGTTCTCCTCCTCGGTGGTGGCCAGGCCCTGCGGGCGGAGGACGGCGTTCACCTGCTCGTTCGGCTCGGACGAGAAGTACACGACCCGGATCGTCTCCGCAGTCACGCCCTTGTACGTGGCTCCGCCGTTGTCGGCGCCGTCGGCCCACTTCGGCACGCACGGCGGGCCGCCGCCCCGGATGATGGCGAACTGCTGGCCCTCCGGGGTGCAGTGGCTGGTGTCGCCCTGGGCGGCCTGCACGTCGCCGCCACCGCCGCCACCGCCGGAGGTGCCACCGGTGGCGTTCCCACCGCCGCCGCCGGAGGTCCCACCCCCACCGCCGCCGGCGCCGCCGCCGACCGAGGCGCCGGAGCCGCCCACCGAGGAGCCGGAGCCGGAGAAGGTGCCGGTGTCGAAGTCGCCGGCGCCCGAGATCGGGTCGCCCGAGCTGTCGAAGCCGCCGCCGCCCTCGAGGGGTGCGCCGGCACCGAAGGTCGACAGCGCCTGGTCGCCACCGCCGCGGCTGGGGGCCACGGCGATGAACAGCCCCTGGACGAGCGCGAGCACCAGGAACGGTGCGTACAACCGGACCCACGACGTGCGCATGGGCTCCCCCTTCTCCGTCTTGACCCCCGGGTCAGGCGACCCGACCCCGCGATGCTTCGACGTGACGGACGACACCTCCTCCCGGGCGCGTGGGTTACGTTCCGCCGCCATGAAGTTCGGGATCGTCTTCGCCAACACCGGGCCCTTCGCCGACGGGCGGGCCGCCGCCGAGATGGCTCGCGCCGCCGAGGCCGCCGGGTTCGAGTCGCTGTGGACCGTCGAGCACGTCGTCGTGCCCTCGGGCTACGAGTCGACCTACCCCTACGACCCGTCGGGGAAGATGCCCGGCGGCGAGGAGTTCGACATCCCCGACCCGCTCGTGTGGCTCAGCTGGGTGGCCTCGGCCACCTCGACCATCCGCCTCGCCACCGGCATCCTCATCCTCCCCCAGCGCAACCCCGTGGTCCTCGCCAAGGAGCTGGCCACCCTCGACCACCTGTCGGGCGGTCGTGTCGAGCTCGGCATCGGCGTCGGGTGGCTCGAGGAGGAGTTCGACGCCATCGGCGTGCCGTTCGCCGAGCGGGGGCGCCGCACCGACGACCACGTGGGCGCGCTGCGGGCCCTCTGGGGTGAGCAGAAGGCGACCTACCGCGGCGAGTTCACGTCGTTCGAGGACTGCATCTCCCGGCCCCGGCCGGTCAACGGCACCATCCCCGTGCACGTCGGCGGCCACACCGACATCGCCGCCCGCCGGGCCGGCCGCCTCGGCGACGGGTTCTTCCCGGGCAAGGGCACGCCCCAGGACCTCGCCCGCGGCATGGACCTGGTGCGCGCCACGGCGAAGGACCACGGGCGCGACCCCGACGCCATCGAGCTCACCGCCGGCGGCGCCGTCATGGGCAGCCGCGCCCTCGAGGCGGTGAAGGAGCTGGCCGACGTCGGCGTCGACCGGGTGGTCGTTCCCGCGTTCGCGTTCTGGTCCGACACCGCCGACGCCCTGGCGCGCTACGGCGACGAGGTCATCGCCAACGCCCCCTGACCGTCCCGGTCAGACCTGCGGGTTGCCGCCGGCGGCGCCGGCCACGCAGCTCTCGAGGCGCACCCGGCCGTCGACGGTCTGCACGTCGGCGACGCCGCTGCCGTCGGCCCACGCCGACATGGACTCCTCGAGCTCGGCGGTGTCCTGCTCGGTGTCGCCGACCACGTCGATGCGCACGCAGGCGGCGTCGCCGTCCTCCCACGTGACGGCCCAGTCGCCGCCCCAGCCCTGGATGGCGCCGAAGGCGTCCTGGGGCGCCACCGTCGAGTCGCCGGTGGTGAACAGCCCGAACCAGAACAGGGCGCCGACCACGCCCTGGTCGATGATCTCGCCGTCGGCCGGTGGCGGCGGCACCTCGATGCGCTGTTCGCGAGCGACGTAGAGCGGCGGGAACAGGACCTGCTCCGAGGTGGTCGGCGGATCCTGGAAGGCGGCGTCGACCGCCCGCTCGCCGCCGGCGGCCTCCAGCGCGTCGACGAAGATCTCGCCCAGCTCGTACGGCGCACCGATCTCGAACAGCAGGATCTCGGGGAACGCCTCGACGTCGATGCCGCTCCCGAACGCCTGCTCCTCCTCCCGGGCCTGCTCGCGCACGTCGGTGGGCTGGTCCGCCAGCCATTGCTGCTCGATCCGGCGGGCGTTGCCCTCGACGAGCGCGGTGAAGCCGGTGGCGATCTCGTCGTCCCGCTCGTCGTACTGCTCGCGGAACAGCTCGAAGTGCTGGTCGTCGAGGGCGTGCACCAGCTCGTGCACGATCGTCTGGCGCACGTACGGGCTCAGCTCGGTGCCGCGCACGACGAGCTCGTCGGTCTCGGGGTCGTAGAAGCCGAGGACGCCCTGGGCGTAGAGGTCGCGCAGCAGGTCGACGAGGCTGCGGTCGGGCTCGATCAGGCCGAGGGCCCGGTAGAAGACCTCGACCTGCTCGATCTGGTCGAGGTCCTCCTCGAACTTCTCGCGCAGGCGGGCCTCGAACTCGTCGTCGGCGGCCAGCTCGACCACCACGGGGCGCAGGAACTCGAGGCCGCGCGCCTCGGCGACGTAGGCCTGCAGGTCGTCGACCAGGACCCGGAGCTCGTCCTCGGACAGCTCGTCGGCCGGATCCTCCGCCGGCGGCGCCTCGGTGCTCGGGGGGACCTCCTCGGGGGCCGGCGCCGTGGTGGTCGCCCCTCGATCGAGGGCGGGGTCGTCGAGGGCGGTGTCGGCGTCGTCGCCGCGGGTGACGACCATGACGGTGGCGGCCAGCAGGGCGAGCACCGCCACGATGGCGACGGCGAGCCCGACCCGGCGCCGACCGCCGCCGCCGGGCGATCCGCCATCGGGCTCCGGGGTCGAGGCGGGCGCCGCCGGCGGGCCCGGCGGCGGGGACCCGGGAGCCGTCCACCCGCCGCCGTCGGACGGCGGGCGGGTCGGGGGTCCGGAGGGGTAGCGGGGGTCGCCGGGGGGCGGCGGGGGCAGGTCGGACACAGGGCTCCCAGGGGCGTCGGGCTGCCGACGGTACCGGTGATCCGGGTTCAGGCCGTCGCGGCGCCCGGCGACGGCGACCGGCGCAGCACGCCCGCCAGCTCGCGCCCGGCGAGCACGACGAAGAACTGGGCCACGCTCAGCCCGGCGATGGTGGCGCCACCGGCCGTGCCGTGGTGGAAGCTGACGAGGAGGCCGCCGGTGACGGCGAGCGCCCCGAGCACGACCGACACGAGCATCACGAAGGGGACCCGTCGCACGAGGAGCGTCGCGGTGGCGGGCGGGCCGACGAGCAGGCCGAACACGAGCAGGGTCCCGATGGCCTGGAAGCTGGCGACGATGCTGACGGCGAGCAGCGCCAGCAGCGCCGCCTGGGCGAGCGCCGGGCGCATGCCGAGCGTGGCCGCCTTGTCGCGGTTGAACGTCAGGGCGAGGAACGGCCGGTAGAGGGCGACGGTGGCCACCAGGACGATGGCGGTGGCGACCACCTGGCCGCGGATGTCGTCGACGGTCACGCCGAGCACGTCGCCGAAGAGCAGGGAGGTCACCTCGTTGGCGAAGCCCTGCGCCTGCGAGACGATCATGATCCCGAGCGACAGCATCCC
>JBKHXT010000191.1:0-3481 GCA_046565885.1 Acidimicrobiia bacterium | reverse complement strand
GTGCCACCGGCTCGCCCGACGGCGCTCGACGGACGTCGTGCCCGCGTCGGGGTCGGTGGAGGACGGACTGGTGCTGCACCCGTAGGCGCAGCGGGGAGGGCTACTCCTCCTCCATCTCCATCTCGCCCTCCATCTCGCCGCCGAGGTCCTCGCCCTCGACGGGGTTCTCGACGTCGAGCTCCTCGCCGGTGTCGTCGTCGCCGCAGGCGGCGCCTCCGAGCACGAGGGCGGCGGCGAAGCCGACACCGAGGGCACGGGTGGTCAAGGTCTTGGGCACGTCAGGTCCTCCGGATCGTGGGGGTGGCGCGGCTCTGCGCCGCCCCGGCCGTACCCCGTGGCACCGGCGTGCCAGAACCGCCGGCTACTCGTCCTCGGTGCCGCCGAGGCCCTCGCCGGCGTCCATGCCCGAGTCGTCGCCCTCGCCGCCCATGCCGTCGCCCGTGCCGGAGTCCTCGGGGTCGCCCTGGTCGTCGGTGCCGCCCATGCCGTCGACGACACCAGGATCCTCGCCCTCGCCCGTGGTGTCATCGTCGCCGCAGGCGGCCCCTCCGAGGAGGAGGGCGGCGGCGAAGCCGGTTGCGAGCGCTCGGCGCATGAGGTGGGTGGTCATGGGCGCCTCCCTGCCCGCACAGGCCGCCGCCGATGCTCAGCCGGCCGTGAACCGCAGGGTCCGCACCTCGAACGGCCGCAGCTCGAGCGCCAGCCCGCCGTCGACCGCCTCCGGTTCGGCGATCGGCCGCTCGAGCAGGTCGCAGCGCACCGCCGACGAGAACACGGCCGCGGTGGTCACCGCCGCACGTGCCCGCCCGCCGAGCGCCTCGTGCAGGCGCACGACGAGGTCGCCGGAGCCGTCGTCGGCCGCCTTCACCGCGGTGATCACCACGCCCGGGTGGTCCACGGCGGCGACCGACGGCGTCGGGTCGGCGTCGACGACGCGGGCCGGCACGTTGAGCGACCACGCCTCGGGCAGCACCTCGTGCAGCGTGCCGTCGTGGGGCAGCAGCGAGTACGTGAACCGGTGGCGGCCCCGATCGGCGTCGGGGTCGGGGTAGCAGGCGCTGCGCAGCAGGGTGATCCGCATCGTGGTCGAGGCGGCGTCGCCGAGGCAGTCGTGGCCGTACTTGCCGTCGTTCAGCACCGCCGCACCGAACCCCGGCTCGGAGACGTCGGCCCACGTGTGGGCGCACACCTCGAAGCGGGCGGCGTCCCACGAGGTGTTCCGGTGCGTCGGCCGCCGGACGTGGCCGTACTGGACCTCGTAGCGGGCGTCGTCGGTGCGCAGGTCGAGCGGGAACGCGGCCTTCAGCAGGCGCTCGCGCTCCTGCCAGTCGACGTCGGTGACGACGTCGATCCGGGCCGAGCCGGCGCGCAGCACGTAGGTCTGCTCGAGGGTCGACGCGCCGAACGAGCGCCGGACGCGCACGGCCACCCGCAGCGCGCCCTGCTCGACGACCTCGAGGTGGTCGACGTCGGTGAGCAGCTCGGGCGCCAGGCGCAGCGTGTGCTCGTCGACGTCCCACGCGTCGTAGGTGTTGGGCAGGTCGCGGAAGAGCTGGAGCACGTTGCCCGGCCCGGCGAGCACGTCGCGGTCGGCGCGCAGGTCGCGCACCGAGGCGAGCGTGCCGTCCGGCGCGATCGCCACCGACACGAGCCCGTTGTCGAGCACGACGGCGTCGGCGTCGCCCTCGATCCGGCACGGCGCCACGCCGGCGGGCTGCTCGGTCGACGACGTGCCGATGCCGTGCGCCGGCGCCTCGGCCCACACCGCCCCGTCGTCGGTGTCGATCACCCCGGCGAGCCCGAACGGCGACGCGTTCGCCACCCCCCACCCGTTCCCTTCACGCGTCCCGACGTCGGGACGTCGGTCCGCGTGACAGGAACGGATCCGGTCCTCGACCTCGGCGAGGAGGTCGGCGTGGTCGGCCTCGGTGTCGTCGTGCACCCAGGCGATGGAGCTGCCCGGGATGATGTCGTGGAACTGGTGCACCAGCAGCACCTTCCAGAGGCGCTCGAGGTCGGCGAGCGGGGCCTCGGCGCCCGTGGGCGATCCGGGTGCGGTCCACAGCTCGAGCTCGCGCAGCGCCAGCTCGCCCCGGCGGTTGCCCTGCTTCGTCTTCGCCTGCGACGTGTAGGTGCCGCGGTGCATCTCGAAGTAGAGCTCGCCGCGCCAGACGGGCGCGTCGGGGTGCTCGGCGCGGGCGGCCTGGAAGAACTCGGCGGGCGACTCGATCTCGAGCCGGGGCAGGCCGTCGAGGCCCTGCCCGTCGGCCCGCACGCGCCGGGCGCGCTCCAGCATCTCCCGCGTCGGGCCGCCGCCGCCGTCGCCGTGGCCGAACAGGTACATCGAGCGGGTGACCGAGCCCTTGTCCCGCAGGTTCCGCACGGCGTACGCCAGCTCGGCCGGGACGACCTCGCCGTTGTAGGTGTCGGCCGGCGGGAAGTGGGTGAAGATCCGGGTGCCGTCGATGCCCTCCCACCAGAACGTGTGGTGGGGGAAGGCGTTGGTCTGGTTCCAGGACAGCTTTTGGGTGAGGAAGAACTCGCAGCCGGCCTGGGCCATGAGCTGGGGCAGGTTGCCGGCGTAGCCGAACACGTCCGGGATCCAGACGATGCGGTTGCCGGGCTCGATGCCGTCGCCGAAGTGGTCGAGGAAGAACCGCCGGCCCCAGACCAGCTGGCGGGCGAGCGACTCGCCGGAGGGCAGGTTGGCGTCGGCCTCCACCCACATGGAGCCGACCGGCAGGAACCGCCCGTCGGCCACCTTCTCGGCGATGCGGGCGAACAGCTCGGGCTGGTGCTCCTCGATCCAGGCGTACTGGACGGCCTGCGACACGGCGAAGCGGTGCTCGGGGTACTCGTCCATGAGCGTGACCGCCGACGAGAACGTGCGGGTGCACTTGCGCACGGTCTCCCGCAGCGGCCACAGCCACGCCGAGTCGATGTGGGCGTGCCCGACGGCCGACATCCGGTGCGCGTGGTCGGTGGCGTGGCGCTGGAAGAGCGGGGCGAGCACGGCCCGGGCGTCGGCGGCGGTGACGGCCGGGCGGGAGGGGTCGTAGGCGTCGATGGCGGCGTCGATGCCGCGGAGCAGCTCCCACCGCCGGGGGTCGTCGACGCCGAGCTCGCGCATCAGCCCGCCGAGCACCTGCAGGTCGAGGTCGAGGTGCCAGACGTCGTCGTGGCGGACGGCGAGCTCGGCGCGGTTCAGCCGGTACAGCAGGTCGTCGCCGGCGGTGGCCGGGTCGCCCAGGTGCGTCGGGCGGTACGACGTGGCCACCACGGGGTTGGCCGCCGCCTCGACCAGGACGTCGAGCGAGCCGTCGCCGTCGGCCACCAGGGCGATCGGGACGGCCTGGTGCATCGGGTGGATGCCCCGGATCGGGCCGCCGCCGTCGGTGCGGAACAGCAGCCCCTCGGACTGGAACCCGGCGCCGACGCCGGTGGAGAAGTCGACCAGCAGCTCGACGGTCTCGCCGGCCCA
>JBKHXT010000190.1:0-6049 GCA_046565885.1 Acidimicrobiia bacterium | reverse complement strand
CACCCAAGCTGCTCGTCAGCAGCCAGACCCGGGTGCTCGAGGTGGTGGCCGATCCGTCCGGCGAGCTGCTCGGCTCCGTGCCCGTGGTCGTCGTCCGCCCGCGGGACCCGGCCGACGTCTGGCGCCTGGCCGCCGCCCTCACCGCGCCCACCGCCTCGGCGTGGCTGCTGCGTCGCAGCGCCGGCACCGCCCGCTCCGCCGACGCCTGCCGCCCGACCGCCGCGCTGCTCTCCGCCCTCCCGCTGCCCACCGACCGCCCGGCGTGGGACGCCGCCGCCGACCTCGCGGAGCGGGCGTCACGAGGCGGTGCGCCCGTCCACGAGGTCGCCGCCGCCGCCGAGCGCGCCTACCGCACCGGCGACCCCGGCGTGCGCACGTGGTGGGAGCGTCGGCGCCCTCAGCGCTGAGCGGGCGCCGACGCGGCCGGCAGCTCGACGACCACCGACGTGCCCCGGGCGACGTCCTCGAGCCACGCGGCGCCGCCGTGGGCGACGGCGATGGCCCGCACGATGGCCAGGCCCAGACCGGTGCCCTCGCCCGGGTTCTCGTCGGCGCGGGTGGCCCGCCAGAAGCGGTCGAAGGCCCGCTCGCGGTCCTCGGCCGCGATCCCGGGTCCGTCGTCGGCGACGCCGAGGCGCACCCGGTCGCCGGCGACGGCGACGCTGGTCCGCACGGTGGTGCCGGGCGGCGTGTGCGCCCGGGCGTTGGCGAGCAGGTTGTCGACCACCTGGCGGAGGCGGGCGGCGTCACCGGACACGACGGCCACCGGCCCGTCCGGCAGGTCGAGGTCCCACGTGCGGGCGCCGTCGACGACCCGGGCGGCGTCCACCGCCTCGGCGGCGACGAGCCCGACGTCCACGAGCTCGCGGCGGTCGCCCGGCGTGCGGTCCATGCGGGCGAGGGCCAGCAGGTCGTCGACGAGGCGGCTCATGCGCGCGGCCTCGGCCTCGATGCGGGCCATCCCGGTGGCCACGGATTCCTCGTCGCGGGCGCCCTGCCGGAACAGCTCGGCGTACCCGCGCACCGACGTCAGCGGCGTGCGCAGCTCGTGCGACGCATCGGCCACGAAGCGCCGCATGCGCTCCTCCGACGCGGTCTTGGCCGCCACGGCCTCCTCGATCCGGTCGAGCATGCGGTCGAGCGCCGTGCCCAGGCGCCCGACCTCGGTGCCGTCGTCGGGCACGTCGGTGCGCTCGGTCAGGTCGCCGGCGGCGATGCGGTCGGCCGTGCCGATCATCCCGTCGATGGGCGCGAGGGCGCGGCGGATCGCCGCCCACGACAGCAGGCCGATCAGCCCGGTGGTGAGCAGGCCGGTGGCGAGCAGCACCCGGCGGGCGTCCCGCAGGGTCTCGTCGACGGTCGCCATCGAGCGGGCCACGACGACCTGACCGCCGGCCGGGGCGCGCACGGCCACGGCCCGGTAGCGCAGGTCGCTGCCCTCGGCGCCGACGGTGCGGATGCCGTCGGCGGGCTCGAGGTCCGGGGCGTCGGGCAGCGGGGCGGGATCGTCGAGGCGGCCCGCCGGGTAGGCGGCCTCCACGCGGCCGGCGGCGTCGTAGGCGATCACGGCCACGTCGCGCTCGGGGTCGAGCCGGTCGCGGCCCATCGGCCCGGCCCGCCCGGCCGTCACCGCCTCGCGCACGTCGTCGGCCAGCGTGCCGCCGCGGAAGTCCCGGTCGACGGCGGCGACCAGGCGGTCCTCCAGCGCGACGAGCACGAACCAGCCGCCGAGCAGCAGCGACACGGCGGCGACGGCGGAGACCGCCAGGACGAGGCGTCGACGGATCACCGGCGCCTCACGGCTCGGCGCGCAGCACGTAGCCGAACCCGCGGACGGTGTGGATGAGGCGGGGTTCGCGGTCGTCGATCTTCTTGCGCAGGTACGAGATGTAGTTCTCGACGACGCTGGCGTTGCCGTCGAAGTCGTACTCCCACACGTGGTCGAGGATCTGGCCCTTCGACACCACCTGCTCCTTGTTCCGCAGCAGGAAGCGCAGCAGCTTGAACTCGGTGGGGGAGAGGCTGATCGCCGTCCCGCCGCGGGTCACCCGCATTGCCGCCTCGTCGATCACCAGGTCGGCGTACTCGAGCGTGGGCCGCTCCGGCTCGGCGTCGGCCGGGGTGGTGCGGCGCAGCACCGCCCGCACCCGCGCCACCAGCTCCGCGAGGCTGAATGGCTTGGTCAGGTAGTCGTCGCCGCCCTTGGTGAACCCCTGGAGCACGTCCTCCTTGGCGTCGCGGGCGGTGAGGAAGACGACGGGGACCTGCTCGCCCTGGTCGCGCAGGGTCCGGCACACGTCGAAGCCGTCGCGGCCGGGCAGGCCGACGTCGAGCACGATGAGGTCCGGTCGGCGGTCCGCCACGGCGCGCAGCGCGGCGTCGCCGTCGGCCACGGCCCGGGGAGCCATGCCGGCGATGCGCAGCGCGCTGGTGACGAGGTCGCGGATGTAGACCTCGTCGTCGACCACGAGCACGTCGGGGGCCTCGGCCATGGCGCCCAGTGAACCGCGACTTCCTGGGAGGTTCCTCACAACCCGGTGTGTGCGGCGCCGGGGCGGCCACGTATGCTCCCGCGGTCTCTGCATCACGAGCGGCCCGGGCGACCGGGTCCGGCAACCTGGGAACGGACACCCAAGGTGCCTCCCTCCTCCGGGTGGGGATGCGGCCCCGCGAGGGGCAACCAAGCGTCCGGGTCGTACCCGAAGCGTCGAAGGTGTCCGCCCTCCGGAGGGAGGTGGACATGACGGACGACGGGATCACCCGGGGCGCGTTGGGCGGCCCCGTGGCCGGCGCCGCCGCGTCCGACCGGCCCCTCGCCGACCTCGGCCGTCGCGCCCACCCGAGCACGCTGCCCGCCTCCGGGGCCTGGCAGCCGGGCGACGAGGTGGGGAACCGACGGTTCGCCACCGTGAGCCGGGGGCGGCCCTTCGCCCTCGAGGGCGGTGGCCTGCTGCCCGACGTGGGGGTCGCCTACGAGACGTTCGGGACCCTCGACGACCAGGCCTCCAACGCCGTGCTCGTCTGCCACGCCCTCACCGGCGACAGCCACGTCGCCGGCGCCGCCGGGCCCGGCCACCCGGCGCCCGGCTGGTGGGACGGCGTCGTGCGGTCCGGTGCCGGCATCGACCTCGACCGCTTCTTCGTCGTGTGCGTCAACGTGCTCGGCGGCTGCCAGGGCTCGACCGGGCCCGCCTCCCCGCACCCCGACGACGGCCGGCCCTACGGCGCCCGCTTCCCCGTGGTGTCGGTGCGCGACATGGTCCGCTCGCAGGCCGTGGTCGCCGACGAGCTCGGCATCCGCCGCTGGCACGCCGTGGTCGGCGGCTCGATGGGCGGCATGCAGGCGCTGGAGTGGGCGGTCATGCACCCCGAGCGGGTCGGCTCGGTCGTGGTGCTCGCGTCCACCGTCGCCGCCTCCGCCCAGCAGATCGCCTGGTGGTCCACCGGCCGGCGCATCATCCGGATGGACCCGGCCTGGCGCGGCGGCGACTACTACGACGCCCCGCCCGGCGAGGGCCCGCACGAGGGCCTGGCGCTGGCGCGCATGGTCTCCCAGATCACCTTCCGCTCCGACGACGTGTTCACCGACCGCTTCGGCCGCGAGCTGGTCGAGCCCCTCGACGGCTTCCACCTGTGGCAGCGATTCCAGGTCGAGCGCTACCTCGAGCACCACGGCGACAAGCTCGTGCGCCGCTTCGACGCCAACAGCTACCTGGTGCTCACCAAGGCCATGGACCTGCACGACGTCGGCCGGGGCCGGGGCGGCGTCGAGGCCGCCATGTCCCGCCTGCGCTGCCCGGTGCTCGCCATCGGGGTGAGCAGCGACATCCTCTACCCGGCGCACCAGTCGGCGCAGATCGCCGAGCTCGCCCGGGCCGCCGGCGTCCCCGCCACCTACCACGAGCTCTCGAGCCCCCACGGCCACGACGCCTTCCTCATCGAGCACGAGGCGGTGCGCGACGTGCTCGTGCCCTTCCTCGACGACCCCCTGTCGACCCCCACCAGGAGCGACGCGTGAGCGACCACCGCGAGACCCGAGCCATCCGCAGCGGACGGACCCCGAACCACGGCTCGGTGGCCAGCCCGATCTGGCCGTCCACCGCCTACGAGCTGCGCGACCTCGAGGCCAGCGCCCGCATGGCGTCCGCGCCGCGCAGCACCGAGTTCTACGCCCGCAACGGCACGCCGACCGCCCAGGCCTTCGCCGACGCCGTGGCCGAGGTCGAGGGGGCCGAGGCCGGCATCGCCTTCGGCTCCGGCATGGGGGCGGCGGCCACCATCGTGTTCGGCCTGTGCTCGCCCGGCGACCGCATCGTCGCCCAGACGTCGATGTTCTCCGTCACCGCGCAGCTGCTCACCCGTACCTGCGACCGCTTCGGCATCCGGGTCGACCTGGTCGACGCCTTCGACGCCGACGCCCTCCGCGAGGCGGTGGCGGCCGCGCCCACGCAGCTGGTGTGGGTGGAGACGCCGGCGAACCCGTCCATGGGGATCGTCGACCTCGAGGCCGTCGGCGCCCTCGCCGGGCCCTTCACCGTCGTCGACTCCACGATGGCGTCCCCGGCGGTGCAGAACCCGCACGACTTCGGGATCCACCTCGTCTTCCACTCGGCGACCAAGGCGATCGCCGGGCACAACGACGCCCTCCTCGGCGTGGTCACGGGCGAGCGCGAGCTCATCGACGTGCTGTGGGCGCACCACGTCGTCCACGGCGCCGTCGCCTCGCCCTTCGACGCCTTCCTCGGCCTGCGCGGCCTGCGGACCCTGCACGTGCGCCAGCGCCAGGCGTGCGAGACGGCGCAGGCGCTGGCCGAGCGCCTCGAGGCCCACGAGGCCGTCGCCGCCGTCCGCTACCCGGGCCTGCCGAGCCACCCCCAGCACGAGCTGGCCATGCGCCAGATGCGAAGCGGCGGCTCCATCGTCGTGTGCGAGCTGGCCGGCGGCTACGACGCCGGCGTCGCCTTCGTCGACCGCCTCGGGCTGTGCCTACCGGCCGTGTCCCTCGGCGGCCCGGAGACCCTCGTCACCCACCCGGCGTCGATGTCGGCGGCTACCCTGCCGCCCGACGAGCGCGCCGCCATGGGCATCTCCGACGGCATGCTGCGCATCTCGGTCGGCCTCGAGCACCCCGACGACGTCATCGCCGACGTGGTGGGCTGCCTGTAGACGTGCCGGAGCTGATCGAGGTCGAGACCTACCGGCGCCAGGCCGAGGCGGTCGTCGGCCGCACGATCGCCGACGCCCCGGTGCTCGACCCGCTCGGGCTGCGAGGCGCCGACCCCGACGCCGTGCGGGCTGAGGTCGTCGGCCACACCGTCACCGCCGCCGACCGCATCGGCAAGCTTCTGCTGCTGCGCACCGACGGGCCGACGATCGGGCTCCGGTTCGGCATGACCGGCCGCCTGCTCGTCGACGGCGGCGCCTCGATCCACGGGCTCCTCTACGGCGGGCAGGGCGACGACCCGGCGTGGGACCGCTACGTGCTCGCCTTCGAGGACGGCACCGATCTGCGCATCCGCGACCCCCGCCGCCTCGGAGGCCTCCAGGTCGACCCGGACACCACCCGGCTCGGGCCCGAGGCCAGCACCGTGACCGCCGACCAGCTCGCTGCCGCCCTCGCCGGATCCCGGGCACCGGTCAAGGCCCGGCTGCTCGACCAGTCGCGCGTGGCCGGCCTCGGCAACCTCCTCGTGGACGAGTGCCTGTGGCGCGCCGGCGTCGACCCGCAGCGCCCCGCCGGCGACCTCGCCGACGTGGAGGTGGAGGCGCTGGCCTCGGTCGTCCGGTCGACCGTCGCCGACCTGCTCGCCCGGGGCGGGAGCCACACCGGCGACCTGCAGGTGGCGCGGGTGCCCGGGGCGGCGTGCCCGCGCGACGGGGCCCCCGTCGAGCGGCTGCGCGTCGGGGGCCGCACCACCTACCGCTGCCCGCGCCACCAGCGCTGAGCCATTCGGGGCGGCTCCCGGCGTGGAAGTACGCTCGCCCGCCGTGCGCGGGCCCCACCTCACCGACCGGCGCCGCCGCATCGCCCGGCGGTTCGCGCTCGGCG
>JBKHXT010000189.1:0-13770 GCA_046565885.1 Acidimicrobiia bacterium | reverse complement strand
CACGGCCTCGCGCTGTTCCTCTCCGGCGACAACCTCCGCAAGGGCGCGGCCCTCAACACGATCCAGATCGCCGAGGAGCTGCGTCGCCGGCGGGGCTGACCTGATCTGTCGTGGAGGGGTCAGGCCGGGCCTGAACCCTCCACGAGGAATCCCGCGCTGGGTGGCGGGCCGGCGGCCTGCCGGCTGCCATCCTCTCCGGCCGTGGGCGTGTCCTTGGTGTGCGGTGCGATGGTCGTCGTCGCGCTGGTGTGCTCGTACCGGTGGCGTGACGTGGCGCGGTTCGATCCGCCGCCGGCGATCGCGAAGGTCGACCGGCTGCGCCGGTGGGTCTGGTGGGTGCAGCTGGGGCTGCTCACCGCCGTCCTCCCCGGCATCCTCCTCGTGGGCGCCGGCGGCCGGCTCGCCATGCGGCTCCTGGCCGCGACGGCCGGCGACACCGCGCAGCGGCGCCTGACCGAGGCCGACCAGGTGGTCGGCAAGGTCACGATCGAGGGGACGGTCGGCTTCATCGTCTTCGTCGGCCTGATCACCGGCTTCGGGACGGCGCTGCTGTGGTTCGCCGTGCGCCGGTTCCTCCCCGGCCGGTGGGTGGGCGGACTGCTGTTCGGCGCCGCGCTGCTCGTGGTGTTCGGCACCAGGAACGACCCGCTCCGGGCGGACAACGTGGACTTCGACATCGTCGGTCCGTGGTGGCTGGCCGTGGTCGTGTTCGCTCTGCTGGCGCTGGCCCACGGCGTGGCGCTCGCCGCCTTCTCGGCCCGGCTCAGCCACTGGCTGCCGCTGCCAGGGCGCGACCCCCGGTCGCTGTCGTACGCGCTGCTCCTGCTGCTCATCCCCCTCTTCCCGCTCGGACTGGCGGCCGTCGCCGGCGGCCTGCTGTACGTGCTCGGCGGCCCGGTCGTCGACCGCGTCCGTGGCTGGACGGCGTCGCCGCGACCGGTGCGGGCGGCGCAGATCGGCCTGGCCGCCGTCGTGCTGGTGGCCGCCCCCGGCTTCGTCGTCGCCGTGGGCGACCTCGTCGGCCGGGGGCCGTCGTAGCGGCGTCAGCAGTCGCAGGGCATCGACGAGCACACCGGGCAGCCGGCGGCGTAGCGCCGCGCGGCCTCGTCGAGGCTGAGCCCGAGCTGGTGGGCCAGCGACGCCACCCACGCGATCACGTCGCCCAGCTCGTGCAGCTGCTGCTCGGGCGTGCCCTTGCGGGCCGCCTGGGCCAGCTCGCCGACCTCCTCGCACAGCCAGGCGACGGTGGGCGCGGTGCCCCGGTCGGCGTCGCGCTCGCCGTAGGTGGCGGCGATGGTGGCCTGGAACTCGGCGATGTCCACGGCGGCCGAGCGTACCGAGGCACCATCCACCCGCCGCCCGGTGCCGAGGTCCACACTGGCCGGCGGATGCGGTCACGGCTCGGGGGATGGGTCGCCGCTGCGGCGCTCCTGCTCGGCGCCTGCGGCACGGACGGGGGCTCCGACGCCACGCGGGCCGCCGACGCCGAGCCCGCCGACCGCCTCCGCACCGACCTGGTGAGCGTCCGCGACACGTTGCCGCCGGCGCCGCCGGCCGCCGGCGCGCTCACCGTCGTGCTCGCCCACCCGGCCGGCGCCGGCGATCCCGGCCTCGACGCCGCCGCCGCCGCCCTCGCCCAGCGCCCGGACATCGCCGTGCGGATCGCCGTCCCCGCCGGCACCGGCGACGCGACGATGAGCGGGTTCCCGGTCGCCGCCACCGGCGCCACCGCCGCCGACGCGGTGGCCGCCGCCATCGACCAGGCCGCCGGCGAGGTCGACCTCGTCGTCGTCGGCGTCACCGACGGCCACGGGATCGGCGCCACGTCAGTCGAGGCCACGGCCGCCGCCCGGCTCGACGTCCCGGCCCTCGTCGTCGGCGCCGAGCACGCCGATCCGCCCGACCACGCCGCCGCCACCATGCAGCTGCTCGAGGTCCTCGACCTCGAGCTGGCCACGTTGCTCGCCGACCCCGGGGTCCACCGGCTCGCCGTGCCCTCGTGCGAGCATGGGATCCTCCGCGGGCGCCACGCCGCCCGCGCCGGGACCCCGCCGGGCACCGACGTCCGGGCCGACTGCCGCAGCACCGAGCCGCCCGGGCGCACGGAGGCCGAGGCCTTCGCCGTCGGCTACGCCACCCTCACCCCGCTGCCCTGACCCGGCGGGCGGCCGCGTCTGGCGCCCGGACCGCACGGGTACGAGCCCGTCGTGCATTTGGCGCTGAACCTGACCGATCAACCCCTCACCCGGATCGGCCTCGCCCTCGCCGTGTTCGTCGGCGGGCTGGTGCTGGGCTGGGTCCTGCGCGGCCTGCTGCGACCGCGCCTCGCCGCCCGGCGCACGCCCAGCTTCGGCGACGTCTTCTCCCGGCTCATCGCCTGGGCCGTCTACGTCGTCGCCGGGATGGCCGCGGTGACCATCGTCTTCCCGAGCGTGCGCCCGGTCGACTTCATCGCCGGCCTCGGGATCTTCACCATCGCCATCGGCTTCGCCTTCCAGGACATCCTGTCCAACCTCCTCGCCGGTGTGCTGCTGATCATCCGCCAGCCGTTCGAGCGGGGCGACCAGATCGAGGTCAACGAGCTGGTGGGCACGGTGGAGGGCATCTCCATCCGGGAGACGTCGCTGAAGACCTTCGACGGGATCCGCGTGCTCATCCCGAACGCCGACGTCTACAAGAACGCGATCAAGATCCGCACGGCCTTCGAGCACCGCCGCACCGACCTGGTGGTCGGCGTGGGCTACGACGACGACCTCGACCACGCCGAGCGCTCGATCCTCGACGCCTGCCGCTCGGTGGACGGCGTCGCCGCCGATCCCGCGCCCGAGGCCTACCTCACCGAGCTGGGCGACAACGCCGTCGTGTTCGACCTCCGGTACTGGACCGAGCCGCACCAGCCCACGGTCCGGCGGGTGCAGCACCAGGTCCTGAAGGCGGTCAAGCAGCGCCTCGACGCCGAGGGCATCGACATGCCGTTCCCGACGCGGACGATCGACGCCGCCCCGTCGCTGGCGCAGGCCCTGCAGGAGGCGACCGACGGGGCCGACCGGGCCGCCGCCGATCACGCCATGCCGTAGACCCGCTCGACGGGCAGCTCGATGATCAGGCGGCGGTCGGCGACCATCGCCCGCCGGTAGTCGTCCCAGTCCTCGTGCTCGCCGGCGACGGCCCGGTAGTACTCGACCAGGGCGTCGACGGTGGCGTCGTCGGGCGACTCGGCCACCGGAAGGAGGCGGGCCGTGCCCTCGACGACGGCGTAGGCCCAGAAGTCGTCGCGGGTGACGTGCAGGCTCGCCCGCGGGTCTCGGCGCAGGTTGGCCGTCTTCGCCCGGCCGTCGGTCACGGAGATGCGGATCACGTCGTCGTCGCCGAGGTGGTAGCTGATGTTCGACAGCTGGGGGCGGCCGTCGCGCTTGAGCGTGACCAGCACCCCCTGGTGCTTCGAGGCGACGAGCTGGTGGAGGGCGTCGGTGTCCATGACCGCTGCAACGCCCCGGCGGGTCGAAACATTTGACAGCGAGACTTGCAGATGTTCCGCTGTGCCGATGTCCATGACGGTCACGCTCCTCGGCACGGGCAGCCCCCTGCCGGACCCCAACCGCGCCGGCCCGGCGACGCTCGTGCAGGCCGGCGGCGCCAACCTGCTCGTCGACGCCGGCCGGGGCGTCGTCATGCGCCTCGCCGGCGCCGGGCTCTTCCCGAGCGCGGTGACCGGCGTGCTGCTCACCCACCTGCACAGCGACCACCTCTGCGGGCTGAACGACGTGGTCACCTCGCACTGGGTGACGAGCCCCGGTCCCACGCCGCTGCCCGTGCACGGCCCGGTGGGCACCGCCGAGGTGGTGGCCGGGATGCTGGCGATGCTCGGGCCCGACGTGCGGTACCGGCTCGCCCACCACGACGACCTCACCGCCGGCCCGGACGTCGAGGTCGTCGAGCACCGTCCCGGCGACGAGTTCGAGCTCGGCGGCTGTCGCATCTGCGCCCACGCCACCGACCACCGACCGGTCGAGCCGACGCTCGGCTACCGCATCGAGCAGGCCGGCACCGTCGTGGCGGTCGCCGGCGACACCGTGCCCTGCCCCGGGCTGGACGAGCTGTGCGCCGGCGCCGACGCGTACGTGCAGACCGTCATCCGCGACGACCTGGTGCGCAACGTGCCGAGCGCCCGCCTGCAGGACATCCTCGACTACCACTCCACCGTCGCCCAGGCCGGCGAGACGGCCGCCCGAGCCGGCGTCGGCACGCTCGTGCTGACCCACTACGTGCCGCCGCTCGCCCGGGGCCAGGAGGACGAGTGGCGCGCCGTGGCGGCCGAGCGCTTCGACGGCGAGATCGTGCTCGGCGACGACCTGACGGCCGTCACCGTCGGTCAGCCCTGAAGCGGCTCCCGGCGCCGGCCCTTCCACAGCACGCTCCACCCGCCGCCGAACGCGCCCTCGGGCTCGCCCTCCACGAAGGCCAGTCCGATGATGGCGAGGCCGCAGGCGATGCTGTTCACGGTGGCGTCAGTCGGGTAGCCGAGCAGCGGGGCGGCCACGAGGGCGATGCCGACGGGCACGGTGGCCCACCGCACCATGCGGAGGAAGGGCCAGATGGCGACGAAGGCCAGGCCGCCGGCGACCGGACCGAGGATCCGGTCGACGTCGGCGGCGCGCTGGTCGGCGTAGCCGAGCACGGCCGGCGCCGCCATCAGCCAGATGCCGACGGCCACGGCGGCGATGCGGGCGAGGCGTCCGCTGGTGATCACGACGCGACCCCCGTCAGCTGCTGCTCCCTGCCCCAGAACGCCTTCCACACCGAGCCGCCCTCGTCCTTGACGTCGCGCAGGTACTGCAGGCTGGCCAGCACCTCGTCGGCGGCCGGGCCGATCATCGCCAGCGAGATCACGGCGGATGCGAGGCACAGCGTGCAGAAGGCGCCGTAGAGGACGGGCTGGAAGATGACGAGCATGATGCTGACCACGCCGAGCGGGCCGATGAAGATGCCGAAGATGACCACGATCCACGGCATGGTCTTCCAGCGCTTCGTCCCGCCGATGACGCCGGTGACGGCGTCGAGCAGGTAGCCGATGGCGCCGAGGGCGGCATCGCCGATCGGGAAGCGCTCGAACGACTTGGAGAAGCCCGACTCGCGGACGATGGCCTCGGTGCCGCCGGGGAAGAACGGCTCCCACACGGTGTCGGTGAGCTCCTGCTGGTAGAGGGCCAGCCAGCCGGCGACGAACACGCCGAAGATGGCGATCACCACGATGGGCAGTCGCTGGCTCCAGCTGCTCGGGTTCTGGTCCCAGCCCGGTGGTCGGTCGTCGTCGGGCGGGTGGACGGCCACGGTCACGGAGCCGTCGGGATGGGTGCGCACGAGGTCGGTCATGTCTTGGGCAGCGCCTCCGCGTGGCCTTGGAGCGGGTTGGGGGTCTGCAGCCAGAGGAAGCCGTACCGGGGCACGTGGAGCCGCAGCTCGTCGTCGCCGCGCTCGGCCTCGAGGCCGGGCGAGCGCAGGACGGCGTGCAGGTCGTGGGCATCGTCCACGCCGACGCAGGCGCGACGCTCCTCGCCCGCCAGGTTGTGCACCGCGACGAACCGGGTGCCGTCGATCTGGCAGCAGTGGGCGAGGACGGAGGCGTCGTCGACCTCCAGCACCTCGAGGTCCCCGTCGCCGAGCTCGGGGATCAGCCGACGGATCCGGATGGCACCCGTGAGCCAGTTGAGGAGCGACCCCGGGTCGGCCCGCTGGTCGGCCACGTTCACGTGCTCCGGCGAGTACTCGCCCGAGGGCGGGTGCCGACGGCACGATGCGCCGTCCGACGGGCCGAAGCCGCCGTCGGGCGCGTCCGTCCACTGCATCGTGCTCCGCACGGCCAGCCGGCCGGGGAGCTCGAGGTTCTCGCCCATCCCGATCTCGTCGCCGTAGTAGATGACCGGGGCGCCCGGCAGGCTCAGGACCAGGCTGTGCACGAGGCGGATGCGGTCCTCGTCGCCGCCCAGCATCGGCGCCAGGCGCCGGCGCAGCCCACGGCCGAAGATCTGCATGTCCTCGTCGGGACCGAAGGCGTCGAACACCTCCTCGCGCTCGGACGGGGTCAGCCGGCCGACGTTGGCCTCGTCGTGCAGCCGGGCGAAGTTGGCCCAGTGCACCTCTGGGTGGACCCCGGGCTGCTCGCGCAGCGCCGCCGCGAGCGGCCCGGCGTCCTGGCGGGCCAGCGCCAGCCACATCGCCTGGTTCACGTCGAAGCTGAAGACGAGGGACAGCTGGTCGCCGGCGTCCCCGAAGTAGGTCGCCGCCTCCTCGGCGGGCAGGTTGACCTCCCCGAGCAGGATCGAGGACCCGTTGCGCCGGCGCATGAACCGGCAGAGGTCGCGCAGCAGGCCGTGCCACGCCTCGCCCTCGCCCTCGCCCTCCTCGCCGCCAGCCGCTGTCGCGTCGCTGCGGTCGCCCTCGGTCGCCCGGATGCCCTCGATCTCGATGAGGTAGGGCACGGCGTCGACCCGGAAGCCGTCGATCCCCAGCTCGAGCCAGAACCCGATGATCTCTGCGAAGGCGTCGCGCACCTCGGGGTTGGCGACGTTGAGGTCGGGTTGGTGGGCGTAGAAGCGGTGCAGGTAGTACTGCCCGGCCTCGTCGTCCCAGTCCCAGTTGCTGTCCTCCTCGTCGGGGAAGATGACCATGTCGAACAGGTCGTCGCGCCGCTCGTCGCTCCAGACGTAGAAGTCCCGGTACTTGCTGTCGCGGCTGGAGCGTGCGTCCTGGAACCACGGGTGCTGGTCCGACGTGTGGTTGATGACGAGGTCGACGATGACCTTCATGCCGCGGTCGCGAGCCGTGCGCACGACCTCCACGAGCTGGCCGAGGTTCCCCAGCCTCGGGTCGACGGCGTAGTAGTCGCAGATGTCGTACCCGTCGTCCCGGTTCGGCGTGGGGTAGAGCGGCATGAGCCACAGGCACGAGACGCCCATCGAGGCGAGGTGGTCGATGCGGCTGAGCAGCCCGTCGAGGTCGCCGTGGCCGTCGCCGTCGCTGTCGACGAAGGTCTCCACGTCGAGGCAGTAGATGACGGCGTGCTTCCACCACAGGTCGGCGGTCCGCTCGGCCCCCATCAGCCGCGCTGGTCCTTCACCTGCTGGGCACGTCCGACCACGGAGGCGCCCAGCTCGTACACCGTCTTCGGCAGGGTCTTGAGGAACCCGAGCTGGAGCACGCCGCCGGTCTGGTCGCCGAAGATGCCGTGCGCGCCCACGTCGCGGTCGTCGTCCACCGGTTCGAACAGGTCGTCGGGCCGGTCGGCGCTGATCTCCATGTCGGTCTTCTGGCTGTCGACGCCGGTGCGGGCGAGGTAGTGGTCGCCGACGCCGGGCATCGCCTGCGACAGCCGCACGATCATCCAGTTCCAGGTGCCGAGCAGCTGGTGGCGGGGCGTGTCGTCGATGGCCTCGGCGATCGTGCGGGCCGCGACCTCGGGCTCGTAGATCGGCGGGACCGGCTGGGGGTGGTGGTCGAGCTTCGACCGGCACCAGCCGAACTGGGGCGTGTTGACGGCCGGCAGGTGGACCTCGGTGAGCCGGATGCTGCTGCCGGCGTCGATGAGCTCGGTGCGGACCGAGTCGTGGAACCCGCGCACGGCGAACTTCGCCCCGCAGTACGCCGACTGCAGCGGGATCCCTCGGAAGGCGAGCGCCGAGCCGACGCTGACGATGGTGCCCCGGTCCCGGGGCCGCATGTGCTCGAGCGCCACCATCGTCCCCCACACCTGCCCGAGGTAGGTCACCTCGGTGGCGCGCCGGAACTCGTCCGGGGTCACGTCCTCGACGGCGCCGAAGACGGTGGTCATCGCGTTGTTCACCCAGACGTCGATGGGGCCGAGCTCGTCCTCCACCCGCCGGGCCGCCTCGGCGACCGCGGCGTGGTCGGAGACGTCGGCGATCAGGGCGAGGCCACGGCCGCCGGCCTGCTCGACCTCGGCGACGGCGGCCTCCACGCCGGCCCGTCCCCGAGCCAGCACGCCGACGTCGTAGCCCCGGCGGGCCAGCTCCTGGACGACGGCTCGGCCGACGCCGGCTGAGCCGCCGGTGACGACGGCGACGGGGCGGTTCTGATCTGGGGACATGTCACTCCACGGGTCACGAGGCCGGACGGCGGCTCCGTACCCGAGGACCCACCCCCGCTACCCCGGGGGTCCGGAACGTCCCGGTTCAGTACTGCCCGGCGTGGTCGCGCAGGCCCTGCTCCGAGGAGATGGCGGCGTGGCCGAGGATGTTGCGGGCCATGGAGGACTCCTGCTCGGCGGAGCGGGCCCGGTACACCTCGGCCCGCACCTCGTGCGCCTCGCGAGAGCCAGGCTCGGCCAGCACGGCGAACTCGAGCAGGTGGCAGGCGAGGCGGAGGTCGCCCTCGTCCACCAGGGCGCGGACCCGGTCGAGCACGGCGCCGACGCCGCCGGCGAGGCCGACCCACTCGGTGGCCTGCTGGGCGCGGGGCGCCGGGAGCAGGTTGTCGGGCTCGCCGTCGTACCAGCCGCCGTAGCGGCGCCACACGTTGCGCACCAGGAACTGCGGGTGGTCGTACACCGGGCGCAGGTAGGGCTTCTCCATCAGGTGCGCCGGCACCTCGACCTGGTGGAGGACCTGGTCGAGGTTCTTGCCCTCGTTCATGAGCGCCAGCGTCTGGTCCTCGATCGCATCCAGGAGGTCGGCCGTGTCGGTGAGGGCGGCGACGATGCGGTCGCGCCCGAAGATCGGCAGGCCGTGCCCCGCGAGCATCACCTCGGGGCCGAGCGACGCCATCTCCCGCAGGGCGGTGGCCCAGTCGGACAGGTAGCGCTGCACCTTCTGGGGGTTGCCGGCGTTCGGCACGGCCCAGATGAACAGGTCACCGGGATGGAGGATCTTCTTCTCCGGCACCCACGTCCAGGTGGCGTCGTCGGTCTCGCCTCGGGCGTGGCGCAGCTCGAAGGTGAGCTCGCCCCGCTCGAACGTCGTGCGGTCCGAGTACGTCACGTCCGGGTGGCGGAACTCGGTCGGGAACGGCAGCCGGTCGAGGCCGAAGCCGAACTGGCGCGTGTTGATCGCCGAGTTCCAGCCCGCCGTCTTGACGTACCGGTCGAAGTGCTCGGGCATGGCCTCGTGGGCGTACACCACCGGCTGGGCCCAGCCCTCGGTGGCCGCCTCCTCCTCGAACCGCTTCGTCCCGAAGACGTGGTCGACGTGGTGGTGGGAGTAGACGGCGGCCGCCATCGGGTCCTTCGCCCGCCAGCCCCGCACCGAGTCGTAGACGTGGTCGACGTCGAACCAGCCGCCCGTGTCGAGCATCACCAGGCCGTCGCCCGTGTCGAGGGCCGACACGGACGCGATCGACTTGATGTAGAGGACGCCGTCGTCCAGCTCCTCGGCGCCGCGGTGGTTCACCGCCTGCACCGGGTGGTGCTCGTGGACGAGGTCGCCCTCGCCCTCCCAGTGGCGCTCGGCGAGCTCGCGGATGCTGGTCATGGGTCGGTCCTCTCGGGGTCGGTGCCGGGCACGTCGGCGGTGGGCAGGTGGGCGGTGGGGACGGAGCAGGGCGCGAGGAGCAGCCCGCAGCAGGCGTCGACCAGGTCGGTGACCTGGGCGTCGATCGGCAGGCGCCGGCGACCGGTGCCGCCCTCGGCCGCGGCCAGCGACAGCACGACGAGTCCGACGACCTGGTCGATGCGCCGGCGCCGCACCGGCTCGGGCAGGTGGTCGAGGGCGGCGGCGAGGCGGTCGCGCACCTCCCGGTAGCTGGACGCCTCGAGCGAACGGCGCACGACGTCGTGCAGCTCGGGGTCGGCCCAGCCGTGGAACAGGAAGCGGGCCCAGTGGCTGCCCGGCGTGCAGGCGGTGGCGCGGGCGAGCGGCTCGACCAGGGCGACGACGAGGTCGCGCATCGGTGCCTCGGCGCCGAGCGACGCCAGCACCTGCCGGCGCTGCTCGTTCACCGGCGCCATCCGGGCGGAGAGCACCGCCTCGATCAGCCCCTCCCGCGAGCCGAAGTGGTACTGCGCGGCGGACTTGTTGCGCTGCCCGGCGGCGGCCTGCACCCGTCGCAGGGTCATCGCGCCGAAGCCCTCGCTGGCGGCGATGCGCTCGGCCGCGTCGATCATCCGGCTCCGGGCGTCGCCCACGCCGCCGAATGTAAGGCACGCGCCTTAGCGGGTCAAGGGACGCCGCGCCGGGCCTACGCTCGGCCCATGTCGATCCCCGTGGACCTCGACGCCCTCCGCCAGCAGCTGGCCGAGCGGCAGCGGCCGGCGTACGTCATCACCGCCGGCGCCGACGGCCCCCCGCACCTGGTCGCCACGTTCCTGCGCTGGGTCGACGACGCCTTCGAGGCGCCCGCCGGGCGGCACACGGCGCGCAACGTCGGCGAGCGCCCGCACGCCAGCGTCGTCGTCCCGCCCGACGAGCCCGGCGGCTACTCGCTCATCTTCGACGCGTCGGCCGCCGTCGACGGGGAGGTCGTGCGCCTGACGCCGACCAAGGCGGTGCTCCACCGCCCGGCCGAGGGCGAGGGCGAGCCCGGGTCGTGCGGCCACGACTGCGCTCCCGTGGGCTGATCGCCGCTGCTTGACCGACCGGTCAAGTGAGGGCGTACGCTCCGCCCATGTCGATCGCGATCACCGATGAACACCGGTCACTGACCGAGACCGTCGCCGACTTCCTCACCAAGAAGGAAGCCCGGCTGGCCAACCGCTCGCTCCTCGAGGCCGAGCAGGACGAGCTCCCCGCGTTCTGGGGCGAGCTCGCCGCCAACGGCTGGCTCGGCCTCCACGTGCCCGAGGCCCACGGCGGCTCCGGCTACGGCATCGAGGAGGCGGCCATCGTGGCCGAGCAGCTCGGCGCCGTCGCCGCTCCCGGCCCGTTCGTCCCGACGATGATCGCCGCCGCCGTGCTGGCCGCCACCGCCGGCGACGACCTGCAGGCCGCCCACCTGCCCGGCCTCGCCGACGGCTCCACCGTGGCCTCCTACGCCACCATCGCCGACGTCACCGCCGACGGCGGCCGCCTCTCGGGCACCGCCGTCGTGCCGTCCGGCGGCCTCGCCCAGATCCTGCTCGTGCCGGTGGGCGACGACGTCGCCGTGGTCGACGCCACCGCGTCCGGTGTCTCCATCGAGGTGCCCCCGAGCCTCGACCCCGGCCGCCGCTCGGCCCGGGTCACCTTCGACGGCGCCGACGCCCAGGTGATCGCCGGCGCCCGCCGCACCGCCACCGACCTGGCCCGCACGCTGCTCGCCGCCGAGGCCACCGGTGCCGCCCGCGCCTGCACCGAGATGGGCGCCGCCTACGCCAAGGACCGCCAGCAGTTCGGCCGTCCGATCGCCATGTTCCAGGGCGTGAAGCACCACTGCGCCAACATGGCCGTGGCCACCGAGCTGTCGACCAGCGCCGTGTGGGACGCCGCCCGCGCCGCCGCCACCGGCGGCGACCAGCTGCACTACGCCGCCGCCGTCGCCGCCACGCTGGCCGCGCCCGCCGCCGACCTGTGCGCCAACCTCAACACCCAGGTCCACGGCGGCATCGCCATCACCTGGGAGCACGACGCCCACCTCTACATGCGCCGGGCCACGTCGCTGCTCAACCTGATCGACCACAAGCAGGCCGCCGCCGAGCTGGCCGACCTCACCCGCCAGGGCGTGCAGCGGGCCAAGGCCGTCGAGCTGCCGCCGGAGGCCGAGCCCATCCGCGAGGAGGTGCGCGCCTTCGCCGAGTCGATCAAGGACCTCTCGGCCGAGGAGCAGCGCGACCGCCTGATCGAGACCGGCTACGTCATGCCGCACTGGCCGAAGCCCTACGGCCGCGACGCCGGCGCCATCGAGCAGCTGGTGATCGAGGAGGAGTTCGCCAAGGCCGGCGTCAAGCGCCCCGCCTACGGGATCACCGCCTGGAACATCCTCACGATCATCCAGCACGGCAACCAGGACCAGCTCGACCGCTGGGTCATGCCCGCGCTGCGCCAGGACGTCATCTGGTGCCAGCTGTTCTCCGAGCCCGACGCCGGCTCCGACGCCGCCGGCGTCAAGACCAGGGCGACCCGGGTCGAGGGCGGCTGGCTGGTCAACGGCCAGAAGGTCTGGACCTCCGGCGCCCACTACGCCGGCATGGGCTTCGCCACCGTGCGCACGAACCCCGACGTCCCCAAGCACGACGGCATCACGATGATGGCCATCGACATGCACGCCGACGGCGTCGAGGTCCGGCCGCTGAAGATGACCAACGGCGGCTCCGAGTTCAACGAGGTCTTCTTCAACGACGTGTTCGTGCCCGACGACGACGTGGTCGGCCCCGTCGACGGCGGCTGGACCGTGGCCCGCGCCACGCTCGGCAACGAGAGCGTCAGCATCGGCGGCGGCACCGGCGGCATGGCGATGCCGGCGGCGAACCTCGTGCAGATGTTCGACGCCCACCCGGACCGGCTCTACGGCGGCGCCGCCCGCATCGGCCGCTACGCCGCCGAGCTGCAGGCCATGGGCCTGCTGAACCTGCGCAGCGCCAACCGCGCCGTGCAGGGCAGCGAGCCCGGCCCCGAGGGCGCCATGACCAAGCTCGTGATCTCCGAGGTCGGCCACGAGGCGGCGGCCATCGTCACCGAGCTGAACGGGCCCGACGCGCTGTTCATGGACGGCGCCGGCGGCATCGGCAACCAGCTCGTGCTCATGCACCGGGGCATGTCGATCGCCGGCGGCACGTCGGAGATCAAGCGCAACCAGATCGGCGAGCGGATCCTCGGCCTGCCCCGCGACCCGCTGCTGAAGTAGCGCTCGCGTGGATCGGGACGACGCCGACGTCCCCGGGACCGTGGCCGCCGGGGCCACCGAGGGCGAGCCCTCGGTGGTCCCCGTCGCGCCCGTGGCGGCGACCACCACGCCGGTCCGCAGCCGGCGGGCCACCACCTTCCAGTCGCTGCGCTACCCCGCCTACCGCACCCTGTTCGGGTCGGGGCTCGTCGTCTTCCTCGCCATCCAGGCCCAGCAGGTGGTGCGGGGCTGGCTGGCCGCCGAGCTGACCGGATCGAACCGCGGCCTCGGCGGCGTGTTCTTCGGCTTCGCCATCCCGATGCTGCTGCTGACGCCGTTCTCCGGCGTCGCCGCCGACCGGTTCCCGAAGCGCACGGTGCTGCTGGCGTCGTCCTGGCTCCTCGTCGTCAGCGCCTTCTGGATCGGGCTGGCCGACGCCTTCGACGCGCTCGAGTACTGGATGCTCATCGGCTCCAGCGCGCTGCAGGGCGCCGGCTTCTCGCTGTACGGGCCGGCCCGCATGTCGTTCACCAGCGAGCTGGTCGACCGGCGCGACCTGCCCAACGCCGTGGTCCTCGGCCAGGTGAGCATGAACGCCACCCGCATCGTCGGCCCCGCCGCCGGCGGCGCCCTGATCGGCGTGGCGTGGATGGGCACGGCCGGCACCTACCTGCTCACGGCCGTGCTCATGGTGGTGGCGCTGGTGCTCACGTTCCCGCTCCCCCGCAACGAGCCCGTGCACCGCGACCTGCGCCCGTCGCCGGCGGCCGAGCTGCGGGCCGGCCTCGGCTACGTCCGGCGCAACCGACCGGTGCTGCTCCTGATCGTGGCGTCGTACGCGGTGATCATGCTGACGTTCCCCTACGTCGCCTTCCTGCCGCTCGTGGCCACCGAGGTCTTCGACGTCGGCTCCACCGGCTTCGGGCTCATGAACGCGGTGAGCGGCCTCGGCGCCGTCGTCGTCTCGCTGCGCATCGCCGGCCTCGTCGGCGGCAACAGCTGGCGCATCCAGATCCTCGCCGG
>JBKHXT010000188.1:0-11573 GCA_046565885.1 Acidimicrobiia bacterium | reverse complement strand
ACCTTGCCGAGGTGCTGGAGGGCGTGGCTGCCCCAGTACCACATGTAGAAGGGGTGGACGCCGTGGTAGGCGTAGCTCGTCCGGTACAGGTGGCGGTACCACTCGTCCTCGGCGAACTGCTTCTCGTAGCGCTCCTCGATGACCTTCGGGTCGGTGCTGTCGGCCAGCACCTGCTCGAAGAAGTCGATGTAGCTCGGGTGGTGCACCGGGTGGAACTCCCACGGCGTGGGGTGGCGCATGATCAGGACGCCGCCCTCGCGCACCAGCGGCCGCCCCCGGTACAGGTTGAAGAAGTACCCGAGGCCCAGGCACATGACCAGGATCGGGTTCATCACCGAGTTCACGTTGTACGGGCAGATGTAGGGCAGGCCCATGGTGAGCACGTCGGTCTGGCCCTCGACCGGCACCAGGTGCTGGGCGAGGGTGTTCTCGAGCGTGCGCTCGTGCACCGCCTCGACCTCGCCGGCCTGCACCGACGTGACGGCGTACGGCGCCTTCCACGCGTGGAACGCGGCCCGCTTGGCCCGCGCCGGCATCCGCTTCAGTCCGGCCTGCACGGCCATGAAGGCGGCCCGGTCGGTGGCCGTCCACTCCCACTCGCGCTTCTGCAGCATCGACAGCGGGCTGGCCGTGCCGAGCGCCGAGGTGCCGAACGTGTCGTTGTTGAGCGTCGACTCGATCTGGAAGATCTTCACGCCGCCGTCGCGCAGCACCTTGCCCATGCGCCAGTTGCTGTGGTGCAGCTCGGACGAGTGCCGGTCCATGAAGGAGCGGCTGTGCTGCATCGTGTGGACGTTGTGGTGGTGGCGCAGCGACCGGTAGCCGGACAGCCCGGTGGCGGTCGACTTCCAGCCGCCGTCCATGGCCACCAGGTTGATGTTCACGTAGACGATCAGGTCGGACGTGGCGGCCCGCTTGTTGATCTCGACCAGCTCGCCGTGGTCGGTGGTGCCGATCTCGAGCATCCCGTCGGGATCCTCGGCGTCGTGGTTGTAGAGCCGGCCGCTGGGGGCGAAGGCGTCGTAGACGCGGTCGCCGACGGCGTGGCGCAGCTCGTCCTCGGTCATGCGCCGGTGCAGGGCGAGGGCGGCGATGATCTCGACGTCGTCGACGCCCTTGGCCGCCGCCGTGTCGAGCACGGCCTCGATGATCCGCTGGCGGACGTCGGGCTTGCGCATCGGCGGCAGGGGCAGCGAGATGTCGTCGAAGCAGATCGTCAGCTTCATGCCCGAGAACAGCAGGGCGGACAGCGGCTCGCTGTCGCCGAGGGGGTGCTCGAGCGCGTGGCGGATGGTGGCGTCGACGTCGCGCAGGCCCTCGTGGGGCTCGGCCGGGTAGATCACCCGGCTGCGGCCGGCGGGCAGCTTCTCGAGCGCGAAGCCCTCGCCGTGGTGGAAGACGATCGGCGGCGTCGACGCGTCGACGTCGAGGACGAGTCCGGGGCGGGGCATCAGCGGGTCTTCCTGAGGTCGAAGGCGATCTTGACCGCGCCACGCCGGCCGGCGTCGGCGGCGTGGACGATGGCGTCCTCGTAGCGGGACAGCGGGTAGGTGGCGCTCACGAGCCGGCCGAGGTCGGCCCGGGTGACGAGGTCGAGCGCGGTGTCGAAGTCCTCGCGGCGGTAGGCGTACACGCCCCGCAGCGCGACCTCGCGGTGCCACAGGCCGGTGAGGTCGAGCGACACCGTGGAGGGCATGCCGACGACGAGGATCGTGCCGCCGGGGGCGACGACCTCGAGCGCCTGCGCCAGCGAGGCCTCGGAGCCGACGCAGTCGACGACGACCCGGGCACCGCCGGCCAGCTGGCCGCTGGCGTGGTCGGCGCCGACCTTCATCGAACGGGTGGCCAGGCGGACGGCGCCGTTCAGCTCGCCCGGCGAGACGACGGTGGTGGCGCCGAGCTCGGTGGCCAGGCGCTTCTGGTGGGGGTAGCGGGCGCCGGTGATGATCGGCAGGCCCTCGGGCAGCGCGGCGATGGTGAGCAGGCCGAGCGTGCCGGCGCCGATGACGACCACCGAGTCGGTGCCCTCGTCGGTGGCGGCCCGCACGGCCTCGGCGGCGTGCACGGCGCACGCCGCCGGCTCGACCACGACGGCGGCCTCGTCGGACACCGCGTCGGGCACCGGGACCAGCTGCGCCGGGTGGGCGACCATGGCCTCGGACCAGCCGCCGCCGGTGTCCTCGCAGAAGCCGGACTGCAGGCCCGGTTCGAGGTGCCCGAAGGCGATGCGCTCGCAGCGGTTCACGTCGCCGGCGGCGCAGGCCGGGCACGGCGGCGTGATGCCCCGGACCTCGCAGTGCAGCACCGGCACCAGCACGGCGCGCTGGCCGTCGAGGTCGCCGCCCACCACGTCGCCGACCACCTCGTGGCCGGGCACGAACGGGAAGCTGACGATCGGTTCGAAGTAGCGCGACGAGTGGCCGTCGATCGTCGACAGGTCGGAGCCGCAGATGCCCGACAACCGGGGGCGCAGCGTCACCCAGCCGTCGGTGGGCAGCTCGGGCTCGTCGAGGTCGCGCAGGCGCAGGGGCCCCACCGAGGCGCCGGCGCCGGGGCGCAGGGCGCCGGCGATCATGGCGGCCGCGTACCGGGCGGGCTTGCGGGAGAACTGCAGGGCCTTCATCGCACGACGTCCCCGTGGGTGGCGGCGTGGGTGACCTTCGAGGTGCTCTGCGTCCACGCCGGCCCGATGGGCAGCAGCGGGTGGGCGCCGCCCTCGGCCTTGTCAAAGTGCTCGACCAGCCAGCCCCGCTTGCGGGCGAGCGCCGAAAGGCGGGCTTCGGGGTTCACCGCCACCGGGAAGCCGGCGGCCTCGAGCAGGGGCAGGTCGGAGGTGGAGTCGGCGTAGGCCACCGACTCGGCCGGGTCGAGGCCGTGCCGGTCGCAGTAGTCGATGAGCGCCTGGGCTCGCGCCTCGCCGGTGGGCGGCACGTCGGTGAGCTCGCCGGTGTAGGTGCCGTCGGGGCCCACGGTCATCTCGGCGCAGATGACGTCGTCGAACAGCGGCATGATCGGCTTGATCGCCACGTCGAGGGCCCCGGTGATGAGCAACGTGCGGTGGCCGAGGGCCCGGTGCTCGCGCACCCGGCGGATGGCCGCCGGGAACGACTTGGTGAGCAGCAGGTGGCTGAACATCTCGACCGTGTCCCGGTCGAGCTGGTCGACCGGGGCGCCCTCGTAGCGCCGGTAGAACTGGCGCAGGAAGTCGCTGCGGTCCTTGCGGTCGGCCGACAGCAGGCTCGGCGCCTCGGCGAGGGTGCGCATCACGAAGCGCAGGCGGTCGCGACCGTCGAGCCGGCGGGTGGCGAGCCAGGAGTACGACGCCACCACGTTGCTGGCGATGAGCGTGTTCTCGAGGTCGAAGGCGGCGACGTGGCGGTCGGGGGACAGGACCTGGCGGCGGAGCCGGTCGCTGCGCGACTCGCGGTCGGTGCTGCCCGGCGTGGTCTTCACGCGGGCGTGCTTCACCACCGAGGGCAGGTGGATCTCGTGGACGTAGCGGTCCCAGTCGATGACCCGGGGGTCGAGCCCGAACGCCTCTCGGCTGGCCTCGTCCATCCGGTCCCACAGGGAGAGCAGGTTGTCGACCCCGTAGATCGCCTCGCACTCGGCGTACGCGCCGTAGAGCTCGACGTAGGTGAGCGCCCGCTCCGCGTCCTCGCGCTTGGACTCGAGCGTCGCCGCCCACTCGGCCTGCTTGCCGCGCAGCGGCAGCGCCTGCAGCGCGTCCTCGGCCTTCTGGATGGCCGAGCGGGCCCGCTCGAGCTGGGCCTGCACGCGGCCGCGGCCCGGGAAGTTCCACTCGGGCACGACGATGGGCTGGCCGTCGCTGTCGTACACCGGGTGCTCGGTGAACCACGACCGCACGTTGTCGACCAGGCGCCGGTAGCGCAGCGGGTTCGCCGAGCCGGACGCCGACTGCACGATGCGCGGCGGGGCGAGGCTGCCGTCGTCGAGGCGGGCCGGGCCGTCGGCGGCCACGGCGCAGATGGCGCCGCAGACGAGGTCGACGGGGATCACGTCGATGATCCCCTCCGGCACGCCGGGGAACTCCTTCAGCAGGCCCCGGGCGTAGGAGATGATCACCGGCTCGGCCATGCGGAAGCCGCGGATCCAGCCCGGGCTCGGCTCGGCGAGGGACGACTCGATGATCGCCGGGCGCACCACCGACACCGGCAGGTCGCCCCGCTGCTCGAAGAGCGCCTTCTCGCCGAGGGCCTTGGTGTACGCGTAGGCGTCCGGCCAGCCCAGGGAGGCGGCTCGCGCCCGGCCGGCCTCGACCAGCTGCTCCTGCACCCACGACGACCGGTACGACTCGGTCTTGGCGGCCAGCAGCGGCGTGCCGGCGGCGCCCAGCTCCTTGCGGGCGTCTTTGCGGAACCGGCGCAACATCTCCGGCGTGCGCGACTCGGCCTCGGCGTCGGCACGGGTGCGCCGGGCGGCGGCCACCTCGTCGCGCCAGTCGACGGGGAACCAGAAGGCGCTCTCGTCCACCGGCTGCTCGGGCGCGAAGCCCTTGCGGTTGCCGGCGATGTAGCAGGTGGACACGGCCACGAGGTGGGGGAGCCGGCCCGGGTCGCAGATCTCGTTGAGGACCGCGGCGATGCGGGACGGGCCGAGCAGGTTGACCTCGACGGCCAGGTCGAGCGGCGAGTCGAAGCTCACCGTGGCGGCCGAGTGGATGATCGTGTCGCACGTGGCGAGCACGGCCCGGCCCTCGTCGTCGAGGAGCAGCCCGTCGGAGCCGACGTCGCCGGCGATCACCTGCACCCGGCGGGCGACCATGGCGTCGAAGTCCTCGGCCGAGCCCTCGAGCTGGGCGCGCAGGGTGTCGAAGGCGTCGTTGCGGAAGATCTCCCGCTGGGCCCGCTGGGCCACCGTCCGGCGCTGGCTCGGCCGGATGAGCAGGACCAGCTCGCAGCCCGGCGCCCGGCGCAGGAGCCGCTCGATCAGCGCCGTGCCGAGGAACCCGGTGCCGCCGGTGACGGCGATGCGCTGGCCGTCCAGAGCGTCGGCGATGGAGAGGGTGGAGGGCTCCGCCACGCCCCCGTGTTTACCATCTGGTAAGTGAAGACGTCGGACCGCATCCTGGCCGCGGCGCTGCGGTCGTTCGGGACGACCGGCATCGACGGCACGTCGCTCGACGCCCTCGCCCGCGACCTCGGGATGACCAAGCAGGCGATCCTCTACTGGTTCCCGTCGAAGGAGGCGCTGCTCGACGCCGTGGTCGACTTCAGCGCCGACGAGCTGCAGCGACGCTTCGCCCGGGCGATCACCACCGGCGAGGGGTTCGACCGCATCGAGGCGGTGGTGCGGGCCGCGTTCCGCCTCGCCGCCCGCCACCCGTCGATGCTCGGCCTCATGCGGGAGGTCAACCGGGTCGGGCCGCCGACGTCGACCCGGCTCACCGAGGCGGTCACGCCGCTGCTCACCGCGGCGGCTGCCTGGCTCGAGGGGGAGATGGACGCCGGCCGGCTCCGCCGCCACGACCCGAAGCTGCTCGTGCTCATGGCGTACTCGTCGGTGACCGGCCTGGCCACCGAGGTGGAGGTGCTGCGGGCCCTCGGCGAGGAGCCGACGCTGGCGTCGCTGGTCCGGCGCCGCGACCAGCTCCTCGACCTGCTCCGCGCCGCCCTCGTCCCGTAGCCCGGCCCCGCCCGCCCGGGCCGGGTTCGACCGTTCCGGTGGACTGCTGCCCGGGCGGGATCGACGGCTCGGTCCGCCCGGGCAGGGTTCGACCGTTCCGGTGGACTGCTGCCCGGGCGGGAACCGAGACAGGTCGCCGCGGCGTCCAACCACCATGCGCCTCCACCGCCTCCTCGCCGGTCTCGCCCTGCTCGCCGTGGTGCTCGCCGGCTGCAGCGGCGCCGGTGATGACGACACGGCGACGGACAGCGCCGGCGACGAGTCGGCCTCCGAGCCGACGATCGTCGGCGACGGGAGCGAGGTGGCGGACGACGCCGGGACGACGGCCACCGGTGCCGGCGGCTCGGGCCAGGTCGCCGATGTCGCCGACGTGGACCTCGAGGCGGTGCCCATCGCCGCCGTCGACCGCAAGATCATCTACACCGGCACCACGCACGCCGACGTCGAGGACATCGGCGCCGCCGTGCGGGCGGCGCGCGATGCCGCCGCCGTGGAGGGCGGCTACGTGTTCGCCCAGGACCTCGGCCCGCGGGACGGCCGGGTGGTGCTGAAGGTGCCGGTCGACCGCTTCGACGCCGTGTTCGATGCCATCGTCGGCATCGGTGAGATCGCCGACCAGCAGATCGAGGCCGAGGACGTGACGGAGCGCTTCGTCGACCTCGAGAGCCGCCAGGCGACGCTGGCCACCAGCATCGACCGGATCCGGGGCTTCCTCGCCGAGGCGACGAACGTCGACGAGATCAGCCGGCTCGAGTCGGAGCTGACCCGGCGCGAGGCCGAGCACGACGTCATCGCCGGCCAGCTGCGGGTGCTGCGGGACCGCACCAGCTACGGCACGATCACTGCCCAGTTCCGCCTGGTCGACGACGCCGCCGCGGCGCTGGTCGAGCCGGAGGAGGCGGGCGGCCCGCCCGGCTTCGGCGAGGGCCTCTCCACCGGGTGGGACGCCGTCACCACGGCCGCAGCCGCGGCGGCGACCGCGCTCGGGTTCCTGCTGCCGTTCGCACCGGTGGCCGCCGCCGTCGCCGCGGTGGCCTGGTGGCTGCGCCGCCGGCGGGTCAGCCCGGCGGCTTGACCCGGCCGACCACGATCCCGCGGATGTTCTCCGGTGGTACCCGGCCGTGGTGGCGGCTGTCGGTCGACAGCGTCCGCTGGTCGCCGACCGCCACCCACCCGGGCCCGGCGGCGACGCGGTCGTCGCCGTCCTGCCACGCCTGACCCGGCCCGGCGACCAGTCGCTTCACGCCGATGAGGTCGTGCTCCCACGGCAGGCGGATGACGGCGATGCGGGCCGTCCGGGGGCGGACGAGGCGGCCGAGCACCGACCCCGAGCGCACGGAGATGACCGTGTCGCGGGGCCGCAGCGCCGGCACCATCGACTCGCCGCGGACGAGGTGGCGCTCGAGCGAGCTGGCCACGGCGACGCCGACGGCGAGCCCGGTGGCGGCACCGACCAGCGCCGCTAGGGTCCGACCGCGAGTGTCCATCCTCACCACCACCTGACCGAAGGAGCTCCCATGGGCTTTCTGTCCCGCCGCACGTTCTCCATCGCCGACCGCGACGATGCTGCCACGGTCGACGCCCACTGCGACCTCATGTGCGGCGTCTACAACCCGGCCCAGGCCCGCATCGAGGCCGAGTCGGTGCTCGAGATCATGAAGAAGTACAACGCGTCGGACGACGAGTACTTCCGCACCCGCTGCATCATCATCAAGGAGAAGCGGGCCGAGCTGGCCAAGGAGCACCTCTGGGTGCTGTGGACCGACTACTTCAAGCCCCCGCACGTCGAGCAGTTCCCGCAGCTGCACGACCTGTTCTGGCGAGCCACGAAGACCGCCGGCGAGGCGAAGAAGACGAGCGACGAGGCCGTCGGCCAGCAGCTGCTCGACCTCATCGACGAGATCGCCGAGATCTTCGCCGAGACCAAGAAGTAGCCACCCGGCCCGGAGGCCCGCCTACGGGCGGGCCTCCAGGATCAGGTTCATCGGCGTCTCGGCCACCCGCCGGAACGAGCGGAACCCGGCCTCCTCGAACACGGCACGCAGCCGGCCCTCGCCGGCCTGGGCGCCGAGGCCGGCGGCCCCGTCCTGCGACAGCGAGTTGGGCACGCAGATGGTGGCGGACGCGTGGTACAGCAGCGCCGCCATCGGGTTGTCCCGCTGGTTGGCGTCGACGCCGTCGAGGGCGAAGGGCTCCACCAGCAGGACGGTCCCGTCCGCGTCCAGGTGCGCACGCGCGTGGCGGGCGGCGCCCACCGGATCGCCCATGTCGTGCAGGCAGTCGAAGAAGCAGATGAGGTCGTAGGTGCCGTCGTAGCCCTGGGCGTCGGCCACCTGGAAGCGCACGCGGTCGGCCACGCCGGCCTCGGCGACCCGGGCACCGGCCGTCTCGATCGACGGGGCGTGCGAGTCGATGCCGGTGTACTCGGCCTCCGGGTAGGCCTCCGCCATGGCGACGATGGACGCGCCGTGCCCGCAGCCGACGTCAGCGACCCGGCCGCCGGCGCGCAGCTTGGCCTCGACGCCGTCGAGCGCCGGGATCCACTCCGAGGGGAGGTGCGCCCGGTAGCCGGTGCGGAAGAACCACTCGGTGCCGTCGAACAGGCAGTGGTGGTGGTCACCCCAGGCCAGCGCCCCGTCGCCCCGGTAGGCGGCCTCGACCTTCTCGATGTCGAGGAAGATCGAGCCGATGGCGTTCATCCCGCGCGCCACGAACACCGGCGAGGTGTCGTCGGCGAGCGCCATCGCCTGCTCGGGCGGCAGCACGTAGTCGTCCCCGCGGCGCTCGACGAGGCCGGCGGTGGCCTGGCCGTCGAGCCACTCGCGCACGAGCCGCTCGTTGCACCCGGTGCGCTTCGCCAGGTCACCGGCGGTCATCGGCCCGGCACCGGCCAGCGCCCGGTAGAACCCGAGCTCGTCGCCCAGCCAGACCCCGAAGCAGACCGCGCCCCCGGTCATGTGCCCGATCATCTGGCCCATGAAGGCCTGCAGCTTCTCCTCGTCGACGCGCAGGTCGACCGTGCTCTCGGTGTTGATCGTCATCGCGAACGCCCCCTGGTCCGTTCGCCGACGCCCACGTCCGCCGAGCCCGTGGGCCCCGGCACGCTTGTCTTTCCCCCTGACCTCCGACGGTCGCGCCGCACCCGCCCGGCGTCAAGCAGCAGCGCGGATCCGCTCGCTCAGCGCTCCGTCGCCAGCCGCGACCGGCGCTCGTGGCGCTCCAGGGCGAGCGCCACGAGCTCGTCGAGGAGGCGGGCGTAGGGCAGCCCGCTGGCCTCCCAGAGCTTCGGGTACTGCGAGATGGGCGTGAACCCGGGGATGGTGTTGACCTCGTTGACGAGCGCGCCCCGGCCGCCCTCCTCCCAGAAGAAGTCGACGCGGGCCATGCCCTCGCAGCGCATGGCCTTGAACGTTCGCACCGCCAGCTCGCGCAGCTCGTCGCTGACGGCCGTGTCGATCGGGGCGGGGATGAGCAGCTCGGCCCCGTCGGCGTACTTGTCGTCGTAGTCGTAGAACTCGGCGCCGGGGCGCACCTCGCCGACGACGGACGCCCGGGGCGTGAGGTTCCCGAGGACGGCGCACTCGAGCTCGCGCCCGACGACGGTCTCCTCGAACACGATGCACTCGTCGAAGCGGGCGGCCTCGTCGACGGCGGCGGCGAGGTGCTCGCGGTCGTGCACCTTCGAGATGCCGATGGAGGAGCCCATGTTCGCCGGCTTCACGAACACCGGGAACCCGAGCCGCTCGGCCACCCGGTCGAGCAGGGCGTCGTCGATCTCGTGGGTGCGCGCCGACATCCAGTCGCACTGCGGGATGCCGTGGGCGGCCAGCAGCTCCTTGGCCGCCGCCTTGTCCATGGCCACCGCCGAGCCGAGCACGCCGGTGCCGACGTAGGGCACGTCGGCCAGCTCGAGCATCCCCTGCACGGTGCCGTCCTCGCCGAAGGGACCGTGGAGCAGCGGCAGCACCACCACGGGCACGTCGGCCGCCGTGGGCTGCACGGCGGGCAGCGGCGCCACCTCGGTGCCGGTGGCGTGGAGGCGGTCGGGGAGCGCGGCGGCGCCGGCGGCGAGCGCGGCGATGGCGTCGTCGGCCCGCAGCCACTCGCCCTTCCTGGTGATGCCCACCGGCACCGCCTCGTACCGGTCGAGGTCGAGCGCCCGCAGCACGTGCGCCGCCGTCGTGCAGCTCACCTCGTGCTCGGCGGAGCGCCCTCCGAAGAGCACGACGAGGCGGATCCGGTCGGGGAGGGGCATCCGTCGGAGCGTAGGTGAGCGTCCGCGAGGCGGGTAAGACTCCGCTCGTGCGCCTCACCGTCGACGACATCGCCGCCGCAACGCGTGGGTCGGTGGTCGGCCCACCGGTCGAGGTCGACGGCGCCGCCATCGACTCGCGCACCGTCGAGGGCGGCGAGCTGTTCGTGCCGCTGGTCGCCGAGCGCGACGGCCACGACTTCGTCGGCGCCGCCCTCGAGCGCGGTGCGCCGGCCTACCTGACCGCCCGCGAGCCGGTCGAGGGCCCGGCCACCGCCGTCCGCGTCGACGACACGATGGCGGCCCTCACCCGGCTGGGCGTCGTCGCCCGCGACCGGCTGCCGGAGGCCGTGGTGGGCATCACCGGCTCGGTGGGCAAGACGTCGGTGAAGGACCTGCTGGCCGCCACGCTGGCCACCACCTTCCGCACGACCGCGAGCACCAAGAGCTTCAACAACGAGATCGGCGTGCCGCTCACGCTGCTCAACGCGCCCGACGACACCGAGGTCGCGGTGCTGGAGATGGGCGCCCGCGGCATCGGGCACATCCGCACCCTGTGCGACGTCGGTCGCCCCACGACCGCCGTGGTCACCATGGTCGCCGAGGTGCACACGTCGGAGTACCCGAACGGGCTCGACGACGTCGAGATCGCCAAGGGCGAGCTGGTCGAGGCGGTGCCGGTCGATGGCGCCGCCGTGCTGAACGGCAGCGACCCCCGCGTGCGCCGGATGGCCCGGCTCACCGACGCCCGGGTGCTCTTCTACGGCGTCAGCGGCGACGTGGTCGCCGAGCGCGTCGAGGTCGACGAGCTGCTGCGACCCCGGTTCCGGCTGGCGTCGCCGTGGGGCACGACCGACGTGCAGCTCGGCGTCCACGGCGTGCACCAGGTGGGCAACGCCCTGGCGGCGGGGGCGGCGGCGCTGGTGCAGGGCGTTCCGCTCGACGCGGTGGCCGAGGGGCTCGGCACCGCGTCGCTGTCGCCGTGGCGGATGGAGATGCGGCGCACCGCCTCGGGTGCCACGGTGCTGAACGACTCGTACAACTCGAACCCCACCGCGCTGGAGGCGGCGCTGCACTCGCTGGCCGCGCTCGACGCCGGCCGGCGGGTGGCCGTCCTGGGCGTGATGGCCGAGCTCGGTCCGTCCAGCGACGACCGCCACCGGGAGATGGGCGAGCTGGCCGACGAGCTGGGCATCGAGGTCGTCACCGTGGCCTGCCCGGCTTACGGCGTCGGCATCGACGTCGACACGCCCGAAGCCGCCGCGGAGGCCGTCGGCACGCTCGGCGCCGACGACGCCGTGCTCGTGAAGGCGAGCCGCTCGGCCGGGCTGGAGCGGGTGGCCGACCTCCTGGCGCGGTCCAGCTAGGTCGCGAAGAGGGCGACGAGCACCGGCGCCACCACGAGCGCCGGCAGGTAGGAGCCGACCTTGACCTCGCGCAGCTCGAGCAGGCGCAGGCCGATGCCGGCGATCATGATCCCGCCGGTGGCCTCGAGCTCGGCGACCATCCGGTCGTCGAGCAGCGACTCGCCGACGGCCACGCCGAGCACGGTGAACGAGCCCTGGACCACGGCGATGCTGAGCGCGCTGAACCCGACGCCCCAGCCGAACACGGCGGCGAAGACCACGGACACGAGGCCGTCGAGCACGGACTTCACGATGAGCAGCTCGCTGTC
>JBKHXT010000187.1:0-6635 GCA_046565885.1 Acidimicrobiia bacterium | reverse complement strand
CCGATAGCCGGCCTCCTTGGCCCGCCGATACAAGGTCCGCACCGACATGCCCGCGAGACGAGCCGCATCGTCGTACGAACAACCCTCACGAAGAGCCCGCAGACCCTGCTCCACCATCGACTCGGCCCACCGCGGAGCACCCACCACGACACCTCCACCATCGAGATGTCGCGCTCACCGGTTGAAACCGCCCCCTGGGGCCGCGGTACGGAGCCGCTGCCAGTTTCCGAACCCTCCCTACGGCAGCACGACGAGGTCGTCGCGGTGGACGACCTCGTGGGGGGCGCCCTCGGGGAGGTCGCCGGTGCGGGTGCCGAGCACGGCCCGCAGGCCAGCGGCGTCGTAGCGGGTGAGGCCCTTGGCGAAGGCCCGGCCGTCGGGGCCGGCGATCTCGACCGGCGCGTCGACGTCGAAGCCGCCCTTGACCTCGACCACGCCGGCGGGCAGCAGCGACACGCCCCGGTCGAGCAGGGCCGAGCGGGCGCCGTCGTCGACGACGATGGTGCCGGCGGAGCCGACGGCGAAGGCGATCCACAGCTTGCGGGCCGGCAGCCGGTCGCGGCGGGGCTGCACGACGGTGCCGACGCCGCTCTCGCGCGCCACCGCGTGCGCGAGCACGTCGTCGCGGGAGGCCTGGGCGATCACGGCGCGCACGCCGGACCAGGCGGCGATCTTCGCCGCCGCCAGCTTCGACGCCATGCCGCCGCTGCCCCGGTCGCTGCCGGCGCCGCCGGCGAGGGCCTCGAGGCTGTGGTCGACCTCGAGGATCTCCTCGATCAGCGACGCGGTCGAGTCGAAGCGCGGGTCGGCGGTGAGCAGGCCGGGCGCGTCGGTGAGCAGCACGAGCAGGTCGGCCCGGATGAGGTGGGCGACCAGGGCGGCGAGGCGGTCGTTGTCGCCGAAGCGGATCTCGTCGTCGGCGATGGCGTCGTTCTCGTTCACGACCGGCACGACCCCGAGGTCGAGCAGCCGGCCGAGCGTGGAGCGGGCGTGCAGGTACTGCTCGCGCACCATGAAGTCGAGCGGGGCGAGCAGGACCTGGCCGGCGGTGAGCCCGTGGCCGGCCAGCTCGCGGTCGTAGACGGCCATGAGCCGGCTCTGGCCCACGGCGGAGACCGCCTGCAGGGTCACGGCGTCGCGGGGACGCACGTCGAAGTCCATGGCCGGCAGGCCGGCGGCGATGGCGCCCGAGGTCACCATCACGACCTGGTGCCCGAGCTCGCGGAGCCCGGCGACCTCGCGGCAGAACTTGGCGATGGCGGCTTCGTCGATGGTGCCGTCGTCGCCGGTGATCGACGACGAGCCGATTTTGGCGACGATGATCTGGCGGTTCACGAGTCGGCCTCGTAGTCGAAGGCGAGGGAGCCGATGTGGACGGTGTCGCCGGGCTTGGCGCCGGCCCGGGCGAGGGCCTTGTCGATGCCCATGGACTTGAGCCGGCGGTGGGCCTCGTCGAGCGCCTCGGGGTTGGTGAGGTCGGACAGGCGCACGGCGCGCAGGGCCTCGCGCCCGCGCACCTCCCAGTCGCCGGACTCGTCGCGGACGACCTCGTAGCCCTCGCCCTCCAGGCGGTGCACGACGTAGGCCTCGCGCTCGGGCATGGCCTGGCGGGCCTCGGTCACCTCCTGGACCATCCGGCCGACCAGCTGGGGGACGCCCTCGCCGGTGACGGCGGCGATGCGGTGCTCGTCCCAGTCCCAGGTGCCGTCGTCGAGGTCGGCGCGCGAGCCCACGACGATGCGGGGCCGGGTGAGGAGCACGGGGTCGTAGTCGGCGAGCTCGCGCAGGAGGATGTCGACCTGCTCCCGGGGCGGGTGCATGGCCGTGGGCGCCAGGTCGGCGAGCACCACGAGCACCCGGGCGCGCTCCACGTGGCGGAGGAACTGGCGACCGAGGCCCCGCCCCTCGGCGGCGCCCTCGATGAGGCCGGGCAGGTCGGCGACGACGATCTCGACGCCGTCGTCGGTGCGCACCACGCCGAGGTTGGGCTCGAGGGTGGTGAACGGGTAGTCGGCGATCTTGGGCTTGGCCGCCGAGATGACCGAGATCAGGGTGGACTTGCCGACGCTCGGGAAGCCCACGAGCGCCACGTCGGCGAGCAGCTTGAGCTCCATGCGCAGCCACCGCTCCTCCCCCACCTCGCCCTGCTCGGCGAAGGCCGGCGCCCGGCGCCGGTTGGACAGGAACTTGGCGTTGCCCCGACCGCCGACACCGCCTTCGGCGGCGAGGAAGCGATCGCCGTGGTGCACCAGGTCGGCGAGCACGCGACCGTCCTGGTCCTTGATGACCGTGCCCTCGGGGACGGGCACCTCGAGGTCGGCGCCGCGGCGGCCGTGGCGCTTCTTGCCCGACCCGTGGGTGCCGTCCTCGCCCCGGCGGAACGGGTGGTCGCGGAAGGCGAGCAGGGAGGCCACGTTGTGGTCGGCCACGAGCCAGACGTCACCGCCGCTGCCGCCGTCGCCGCCGTCGGGTCCGCCCCGGGGCACGTGGGCCTCCCGGCGGAACGAGACCGAGCCGGCACCGCCGTCGCCGCCCTTGACGTGGAGGCCGCACTCGTCGACGAACTGGGACACCGGGGGGAGGCTAGGGGTCTCGGTGGTGCGTGAGAGACTTCCTTCCGTGGCCACCGACGACGCCGACCTCACCGAGCGCGAGCGCCGCTGGGCGGCGACCATGGCCCCGCACGCCTCCGGTGAGGGTGCGGTCCGCCACGCCCACGCCGACACCCACGCCTCGGTGGGCGAGGTCGACATCGCCACCCGGGAGGCCCGCGAGGCGCGCGAGCACGAGCTGCTGGCGCCGGGCGCGACCCGGGCGATCGGGGCCGGACGACGAGCCGTCGAGGAGGCCCCGGACGACTGGCGCACCTGCTTCGAGCGCGACCGCGACCGCATCGTGCACGGCACCGCGTTCCGGCGCCTGGCGGGCAAGACCCAGGTGTTCGTCTTCCCGGACGACCACCAGCGCACCCGGCTCACCCACGCCCTCGAGGTCGCCCAGGTGGCGATCTCGGTCGCCCGCGCCTGCCGCCTGAACGTGGCCCTGGCCGAGGCCATCGCCCTCGGCCACGACTGCGGCCACGGCCCGTTCGGCCACGCCTCCGAGGACGCGCTCGCCCCCTTCGTCGACGGCGGCTACGACCACGCCACCTGGGGTGCCGACGTCGTGCTCGCCCCGCTCAACCTGTGCGTCGAGACCCTCGACGGCATCCGCAACCACTCGTGGTCGCGCCCGGCGCCGATGACGCCCGAGGGCGAGGTGGTCAGCTGGGCCGACCGCATCGCCTACCTGTGCCACGACTTCGAGGACGCCGTGCTCGCCGGCGTCGTGCGCGAGGACGAGCTGCCCGACGTCGTCGCCGAGCGCTGCGGGCGCGACCGGCGGTCGCAGCTCCGGACCTTCATCGAGGCGCTGGTCCGGACGACGGCCGCCACCGGCACCGTCGGCATGGACCCCGACCACGCCGAGGCGCTCACCGCCTTCCGCTCCTTCAACTACGAGCGCATCTACCTGCGCGACGAGTCCCGGCGCCAGGCCCGGGTGGTCGAGCGCCTGCTGCGGGCGCTGGTCGAGTGGTACCGGGTCGACCCCGCCCGGTTGGTCGCCGAGGGCCGCGCGGTCACCGAGGCCACCGACCTCGACCGGGAGGCCGTGGCCTTCGTGGGCGGCATGACCGACCGCTTCGCCCACGAGCGGGCGCTGCGCCACCTCGGCTGGGACCGCACCGAGCTGCCGATCGGGCTGGAGACGCTCGACCGCTGAGCCGGCCCGGCTGGAGCGTGCGCGCCGGGCCGGTGGCGCGCCTGCACCAACGGATGGGCGCGGTTCGCGCCCAGCGTGACCACCCGAACGGGTCTGCGCGCCGAGGGTGGTATGTCCGATCCGTCGGACATGCCCACCACCCCCCGACTCCTCGTCCGCTCGCTGGCCGGCTCGGTCGCGCTGACCCTCGCCGGCGGCGTCTTCGCCCTGACCTCGGCGGCCGACGCCCCGACGCCGCTCGAGCTCGCCGCCGCACCGCCCGCCGCCGGCGCGATCGGCGCTCCGGCGGACCCCCAGCAGCCGCACGCGGTCGTGCCTCCCGCCGCGGCGACCGCCGCCGCCGAGCCGGCCGGACCGCTCACCGCAGCCCCGGCCCCGGCCGTGGCGGCCCCCGCCGCGCCGGCAGCCCCCGCCCCGCTGCCCCAGGCACCGGCGACCCCCGCCGCACCCCCCGTGGCGCCCGCCCCGGCCCCGGCATCCCCGCCGCCGCCGGCGGGCGAGCCGCCGGCCGAGCGGCCGGCGCCGCAGCCCGCGCCCGAGCCGTCGCCCGAGCCGTCACCGCAGCCCCGACCGGCACCGCAGCCGGCGCCCGCCGAGAGCCGCGAGCAGCGCATCGTCCGGGCCTACGAGGCGGGCGTCCCGGCGGCGTGGCGCCAGGCCATCAGCGTGCGGTTCGAGGTGATCGAGGGCGAGTGGTCCTGGGCCCACACCAACGGGCTCATCCAGGTGGCCCGCAGCCACGCCGACGGCGGCTTCGACACCCTCACCGACCTCCTGGCCCACGAGTTCGGCCACCTCATCGCGTTCCGGTACGGGACCGGCGAGTACGTCGGCGCCCCGCCGGAGGGGTGGCCGGCGCCGTCGTCACGCCCGGAGGAGGCGTGGGCCGACTGCGTCCAGCGGGCCTTCACCGGTCGGGTGACCTCGACCCACGGCCAGGCGCCGTGCGACGGCGAGCCCCTGCGCTGGGCGGCGGCGTGGCTGGCGGAGGGACCGGCCGCTCACGCGCCGAGGCGCTGACCGTCCCGGTCGAAGAGCCGCTCGACGGCGTCGACGACGGCGCGGAGGGCGCCGTCGTCGAGGTCCGGGCCGGCGGCGGGCCCGGCGGCCGCGGCCACGCCGATCACGGGCGTCGCCGTGGCGCTGGCCACGCGCAGCAACGTGGCGTCACCGCCGGGCGACGCATCGGACACCACGACGTCGATGGGCTCGGTGCGCAGCACGGCGGCCGAGGTCATCGTCGAGGTGCTGGGCACGACCTGCACCCGGGCGGCGGCGAGCGCCTCGGCCAGGGCGTCGAGCCGGGCCCGGTCGTGGCCGTGGACCAGCGCCCGCAGGGGCCGGCGGTGGCGACGCACGGGCTGCGCCGCCGACGGACGGGTCGGCAGCACCAGCCGCACGGCGGTGCCGACGCCGACCTCGCTGGCGATGTCGAGGAGACCGCCGGCGGCGGCGGCGAAGCGGGCGACGGTGTGCAGCCCGATGCCCGTGCCGCCGGTCGCCCCCTTGGTCGTGAAGAACGGGTCGGTGACGCGGGCGAGCAGGTCGGGCTCGATGCCTGTGCCCGTGTCGCGCACCTCGAGCACGCCGAAGGACCCGGTCGGCAGGCCGCGCTCGTCGACCAGCCGTCGCACCTCCTCGTCGTCGAGCGGGCGGAAGGACAGGTGCACGGACCCGCCCTCGGGCAGGGCGTCGCGGGCGTTGAGCACGAGGTCGACGACGACCCGCTCGAGCCGGGAGGCGTCGGCGAGCAGGTCGTGGCTGCCCGGGCCGGGGTCGACCTCCAGCCGGCGGTGGCGGCCGAGCACGGTGGACGCCGTCACCTCGAGGCGTCGGAACAGGTCCGCCACCACGACCCGGCGGGCGGCGATCGGCGCCTCGCGACCCACCTGGAGGAGCTGGGTGGTGAGGTCGAGGCCGCGGGTGGCGGCCCGCTCGAGGGCGCCGAAGGACTCGGCGGCCGGGACCTCGCCCCGCTCGACCGCCGCCACCGCGAGCTGGGCGTGCCCGAGCAGCACGGCGAAGATGTTCTTCAGGTCGTGCACGGCACCGCTGGCCAGGATCCCGGCGAGGCGGGCGGAGCTGCTGGCCTCGAGCGCCTGCTCGAGCTGCCACTCGGTGGTGACGTCGGAGATCACGCCCAGGTACCGCACGGGACGGCCGGTGTCGTCGGCGACCGACTGCACCCGCAGCTGCAGGAGCCGCTCGCCGTCGCGGGTGCGGTGCCGGACCCGGTAGGGACCGGGCTGGACCCGGGCCCGCTGGTGGACCTGGCCGAGCAGCTCGACGTCGTCGGGGTGCACGCGCTCGAGGTAGGCGGGCACCGACGGCTCGTCGAGGCCGATGAGCTCGAAGCCCTGCGTCGACAGGTACAGCTCGTCGGTGCGCAGGTCGTACTCCCAGAAGCCCACGTCGGCGAACGCCTGCAGGAGGCCGAGCACCTCGGTGTCGGTCGGTGCGTGGGGAGCGGGGGGGAGCTCGTCCGGCACGGGTGGTCCTAGGGTTCGACCGAGGGGATGAGGTCCATGCGGCGGGCCACGGTGACGGCTTCCAGGCGCGAGCTGGCGCCCAGCTTCCCGAGGAGCGACCGGACGTGGTTGCGGATGGTGTTCGGGCTGACGGCGAGGCGGCCCGCCATCTCCTGGGTGCCGACGCCGTCGGCGAGGAGGCGCAGCACCTCGAGCTCGCGGGGCGTGAGCTCGGCCCGGTCGCGCCCGCCTCGGGGCGCCGTGCGACGGACGAGGGCGGGCACGAGCGGCGGTGCCACCACGGTCTCGCCGAGCGACACGCGCACCACGGCGTCGACGAGCTCGTCGAGTCCCTGGGACTTGGCGAGGAAGCCGTCGGCGCCGTGGTCGAGGGACTCGAACAGC
>JBKHXT010000186.1:0-5172 GCA_046565885.1 Acidimicrobiia bacterium | reverse complement strand
TCCCCTCCACACGCTCCGACAACACCCGAGAGATCGCCGCCGTCAACGTCGTCTTCCCATGATCGATGTGACCCATCGTGCCGATGTTCACATGCGGCTTCGACCGATCGAACTTCTCCTTGGCCATCGCGTGGCTGCCTTTCGGGTTGCGGACGCCGGGGGCGCCGGGGCTCGGGTTGCAGCGGGGGCGGACCCCCCGGGATGTGTGGCGACGGTCGGAATCGAACCGACGACACCGCGATTATGAGCCGCGTGCTCTAACCGACTGAGCTACGTCGCCGTGTGGCGCCACCGCCGGAGCGGCGACGTCGAGCCCCGTGTCGGAATCGAACCGACGACACCAGCCTTACCATGGCTGTGCTCTGCCGACTGAGCTAACGGGGCGGTGGTCGTGCCGGAGCGGGCCGAGGCCCCCGCCAGCGCGACGGACGAGTCTACGCACGGCGCCAGTCGCCGCAAAGATGGCTCGGCGGCGCCCGGGAACGCTCCGGACCGCCGGCTCAAGCGGGGCGGGGAAGGTGCCGATACGCGCGCGGTGCGACTCGAACGCCTGGTCGTCGGAACGGGGGAACGCACCCTCGCGACGGACTTCTCCCCGGGTCTGACCGTCCTCAGCGCACCCGACGCGGCGGTGCGCGAGGCCCTGGTGGGCGAGCTGCTGGACGCGCTCGCCGGCGCCCGGCCCGGCGTGCACCTCGAGGTCGAGGTCGGCGGCCGCAGCCTGGCGGTGGTCCGCCCGACCGGCGGGCGGCACCGGGTGATCGACACCGGCTCGGTGGCCGACGTGACCGGGGCCCACCTCGGGCCCGATGGCGACATCGACCTGTTCGCCGCCGTCGGCGTCGACCGCGAGCTGGCCCGCCGGGCGATGCGCCTCGGCCGGGAGGACCTCGTGGCCCGCTCCGAGTCCGACGCCTGGATCGCCGCCCTGGCCGCCGCCGACCAGGAGGCGCTGTGGGACACGTCGATGCGGTGCCTGGCCGCCGAGCGCCTGCTCGAGCAGGCGGCGGCCGGCGGCGTGAGCATCGACGACGCGCCGATCGTCGAGGAGATCGAGGCCCGCCACGCCGCCCTGGTCGCCGCCACCGACACCTACGAGCGGATGCGGCTGCTGGCGCTCACGATCGGCACCGTCGGCGCCCTCGGGGCGATCGGCCTGTCGAACCTCGAGGGGCGGGTGGCCGCGGTCCCGTTCCTGGTCGTCGCCCTGGCCGGCGTGGTGCTGGCCGTGCGCTACCGGCGCGCCGTCGACGAGGCCGCCCGCGCCGAGCGCAGCGTGCTGCGCCGGGCCGGCGCCGACGACTACTCCTCGTTCCACTACGAGCGGGTGAGCGCGCTGCTCGACACCGACCGGGAGCGGCGGCGCTTCGTCCGGGCCGTGGGCGACCACCGCCGGGCCATGGAGGCGTGGGAGGCCCTGGCCGGACCGGTGCCGCTCGCCTTCGCCCTCGAGCACGAGCGGCGGATCCGCGAGGCCGCCGAGCGCCACGCCGAGGCGGTGGCGACCGCGGGCGTCGGGTCGGCGGCCGCCGACGTCGGCGCCGAGCTGGCGGCCGCGGTCGTGGCCCGCCTCGACGCCGTGCGCACGATCGCCGGCGACGAGGTGCTGCCGCTGGTGGTGGACGACCCCTTCGGGGCGCTGGACCCGGACGCCAAGCGGTCGCTGCTGCAGGTGCTGGCCGCCGGCGCCGCCACGCAGCAGGTGCTCGTGGTCACGGCGGACGCCGACGTCGTGGCCTGGGCCGGGGACGCCGGCGACGCCGTGGCCGTGGTCTCGCCGACCATCACGGCCGGCGGGCTGGGCGTGCCGGCCTGAGGTCGCCGCCGCCGGCCGGCGGGCCGTGCGAACGTGGTGCCGTGCGCCTGCGCCCCGCCACCCCCGCCGACGCCGCCGCGACGGCGGCCATCTACAACCACGAGGTCACCACCTCCTGGGTGACGTTCGACCTCGTGACCCGCACGGTCGAGGAGCAGGCGGCCTGGCTCGACGCCCGCTCGGGGGCGCTCGAGGTGGTGGTGGCCGAGGTCGACGGCGGCGAGATCGCCGGGTTCGCCTCGCTCTCGCCGTACCGCGACCGGCCCGCCTACCGCACCACGGTGGAGGACTCGGTGTACGTCCACCCCGACCACCGTGGCGAGGGCGTGGGGCGGGCGCTGCTGGAGGAGATCGTGGCCGTGGCCCGCGAGCGGGGGTTCCACGCGGTGATCGGGCGGATCGTCGGCGGGCACACGGCGTCGATCGCGCTGCACGCCGCCGTGGGGTTCGAGCAGGTGGGCGTCGAGCGCGAGGTGGGCCGCAAGATGGGCCGCTGGCTCGACGTCGTCGTCATGCAGCTGCTGCTCTAGGCGGAACCGGCAGCGCCTCCGTACCACGGAAGGGCGTGCGGTACGGAGCCGCTGCCAGTTCCCAGAGGTGGGCCGGGTTGGATTTGAACCAACGTAGGCGTACGCCGACGGGTTTACAGCCCGTTCCCTTTGGCCACTCGGGCACCGACCCAGGGGCGGGTCACGCTAGCAGCGGCGCCGGCGGACCTCCCAGCCGGTGGTCGCTAGCCTCCGGCGCATGCCCAGCTTCGACGTGGTCAGCGAGTTCGACGTCCAGGAGGTCCGCAACGCCGTCGACCAGGCGGCCCGGGAGGCGACCACCCGGTACGACTTCAAGGGCACCGACAGCTCGGTGGAGCTGCAGGGCGAGGAGGCCGTCGTCCTCCGCTCGGCGAGCGAGGACCGCCTGAACGCCCTGCGCACCGTGCTCGAGGAGAAGCTGGTGAAGCGCAAGGTGAGCCTGAAGGTCCTCGACCCGGGCAAGGTCGAGGAGGCCGCCGGCGGCACCGCCCGCCAGACCATCGCCCTGCGGGCCGGCATCTCCTCGGACAAGGCGCGCGAGCTGAACAAGTTCATCAAGGGCCTGGGCATCAAGGGCATCCAGTCCCAGACCCAGGGCGAGGAGCTGCGGGTCACCGGCAAGAGCCGCGACTCGCTGCAGGAGGTCATCGCCGCGCTGCGCGAGGGCGACTTCGGCGTGCCCCTCCAGTTCCAGAACTTCCGCGACTGACGCCGGGGTCAGCGGGCGAGGGGGCCGAGCGCGAGCCGGAACAGCTCGCTCGCCCGCTCGAGCAGCTCGCGCTCGCTGCGGCCCTGCGCCGCCCGGGCCTCCCAGTCGATGCTGCTGGCCACCCGGCTGGCCTCGGCCTCGGCGACGGCGAGCCCGCCCGAGGACGGGTTGCCGACCGCCTCGAGGAGCACGGCGGCGTCGAAGCCGCCGGCGGCCTGGCCGTCGATGACCGGGCGGAGCAGGTCGGTGGCGAGCAGCGAGCGGGGCACCCGGGGCGCCGGTGCGGGCGCCGCCGGCGCCGGCACGGGCCGCTGGGCCCGCACCTGCTCGACGATGCCGGGGAGGGCGGCCATGGCGTCGGCCAGCATCTGGTCGAGCATGGGCTTGGGGTCGGTGGGCTCGCCGGCGGCGGTGTAGACGCCGAGGTGGACGTGGGGCGGCGTGGTGCGGGCGTTGCCCGAGTTGCCGACGTAGCCGACGATGTCGCCGGTGCGCACGGCCATGCCGTTCTGGAAGCCCTCGACCAGGCCGGACAGGTGGGCCATGTAGAAGTACGACCCGTCGGGCTGGAAGACCTTGACGTAGAGGCCGCCGAGCGTGCCGTTGCCGGCCGTCACGGTGCCGTCGACGGGCGAGCGCACCGGGGTGCCGTGGGGGGCGAAGACGTCGGTGCCGAGGTGGAACCGGAAGCCGGGACCCCAGCGCGGGAAGTACCAGTCGTGGACGAAGTTGGCCACGCCGGCGATCGGGAAGCGCCCGAAGCCGACCCGGATGGCCTCCTCCTCGGACAGGCCGAGCTCGACCAGCTCCTGCACGGCCTCGTAGAGCGCCCGCGAGCTGTTGGCGGCCGAGCGGGGGATGCTGTCGATGATCGCCTGGGCCTCCGGCGGCACGCCGCGGGGCCCGCTGGTGGACGTGCTGCCGTCGTCACCGCCGGGCGGCGGCGCCTGGTCGGCGCCCTCCGGCGGGGGCTGCTGCTCGCTCGAGGGCGGCGGCGGCTCGCTCGACGGGGGCGCGGTGGGCACCGGGCTGGGCGGCGGTGCCGTGGTGGTCGTGGTCGTGGTGGTGGTGGTCGAGCCGTCCGGTGGCGGCGTGGTGGTGGAGGGCGGCGGCTCCGGCTCGAACAGCTGCGCCTGGGCCGGGCCCACCGCCAGCACGAGCAGGACGGCGAGCGCGACGGCGAGCACCAGGAGGGCGTCGGTTCGTCGGCGGTCGGCGGCCATCCGTGACGGGTTCGCCACCGATGGCGCGGATCCCTTCCGATGACGGCCATCTGGCCGTCATCGGACCGTCACGCAGGCGTGATCAACCGGCCCAGGTGCCCTGGCGGAGGCGGGCGACGCGCTGCTCGGTGGCCGGGTGGCTGCGGAACAGGTCGGCGAACTGCACCTTGCGGCCGGTGAGCGGGTTGACGATGAAGGCCTGGGCGTGGGCCGGGTCGATGTCCATCGGCACCCGGTGGGCGGCGACCTCGAGCTTCTCGAGCGCCCGGGCGAGGGGCTCGCCGGTGCCGAGCAGCTTGGCGCCGCTCTCGTCGGCCTGGAACTCGCGGCTGCGCGACAGCGCCATCTGCATGAGCATGGCCGCCATCGGGGCGAGCAGGGCCATGGCCAGCAGCCCGATGGGGTTGTTGCCCTCGTCGTCGCTGCGCCCGCCGCCGAACATGGCGCCCCACATGGCCATGCGGGCGATGAAGGTGATGCCCATGGCGATGGCGGCGGCGACCGAGGAGATGAGGATGTCGCGGTTGCCGATGTGGGAGATCTCGTGGGCGAGGACGCCGCGGATCTCGTCCCAGCTGAGGTGCTGGATCAGGCCCTCGGTGACGGCCACGGCGGCGTGCTCGGGGTTGCGCCCGGTGGCGAAGGCGTTCGGTTGGGGGCTCGGCGACACGTACAGCGCCGGCATCGGCATGCCCGCGAGCTGGGTGAGCTCGCGCATGGTGGCGAAGTACTCCGGGTGCTGGGCCTCCGTGGCGGGCACGGCCCGAGCCGCCTTGATGGCGAGCTTGTCGGAGAACCAGTAGGACCCGCCGACGAAGACGAGCCCGATCACCAGGCCGATGAAGGCCCCGTTGCCTCCGGCGATGCCGCCGCCGATGAGCACGAGGAGGCCAC
>JBKHXT010000185.1:0-12684 GCA_046565885.1 Acidimicrobiia bacterium | reverse complement strand
CGCCGTGGCGGGCGCACAGCGTCTCCACCAGGTGCAGCAGGGCCACCGAGGCCGTCACCTCACTGGCGTGGATGTTGCCGTCGAGCCACACCGCCGGCTTCTCGTCGTGGGCGCCGGTGGCCGTGTTGGTGAGCGTGGCGATCCACAGCTCGCGGCCCTCGTGCGACCGGCCGAGCACGTCGAGCTGGCACAGGTCGGGGTGGTCGGCGGCCACGCGCCGCAGGCGCTCGGTGACCTCGTCGAAGCGCGGGTAGTGGTCGTAGGTGGGGGGCACGCTGCTCCTCGCGTTCACCAGGTGTCGATGTTCGGTCGCTTCTTGCCGGTGCGCGGCGCGGGCGGCGGTGCGGCCCGCAGGCCGGTAGTGATCCACCGCCGGGTGTCGACGGGATCGATGACGTCGTCGATCTCGAAGGCGGCGGCCATCGAGGTGCCCTTGCCGACCTCGTACATCCGCTCGACCATCTCCTCGAACGTGCGCCGGCGCTCGTCCGGGTCCTCGATGGCGGCCAGCTCGTTGCGGTAGCCGAGCTTCACCGCGCCCTCCAGGCCCATGCCACCGAACTCGCTCGTGGGCCAGCCCACCACGAAGATCGGGGCGTGGAAGGACCCGCCGGCCATGGCCTGGGCGCCGAGGCCGTAGCCCTTGCGCAGCACCACGGTCATGTACGGCACGGTCAGCCCGCCGGCGGTCACGAACAGGCGGCTGGCGTGGCGGACGAGGCCGGTGCGCTCGGCGTCCGGGCCCACCATGATCCCGGGCGTGTCGCACAGGAACACGATCGGCAGGTCGTGGGCGTCGCACAGCTGCATGAACCGGGCGGCCTTGTCGGCGGCGTCGCTGTCGATGGCGCCGGCGAGGTGGGCGGGGTCGTTGGCGATGACGCCGACGGCCCGGCCCTCGATGCGGGCGAGGGCGGTGACCATGCCGAGGCCGAAGCCCCGGCGCAGCTCGAGCACCGAGCCCGAGTCGAAGAGGGCCTCGATCACCGAGCGGACGTCGTAGACGCGCAGGCGGTTCTCCGGGATCGCCCGGCGCAGCCACCGCTGGTCGGCGCAGTCCCACCCCTCCCGGTGCGGCTCGGTGAAGTAGCCGAGGTACCGCTTGGCGACCTCGACGGCCTCGACCTCGTCCTCGACCGCCACGTCGACCACGCCGGACGCGACCTGGTCCTCGATGGGGCCGACCTCCTCCGGCCGGTACACGCCGAGGCCGCCGCCCTCGATCATCGCCGGCCCGCCCATGCCGATGTTCGAGTCGCGGGTGGCGATGACGACGTCGCACATGCCGAGCAGGGCGGCGTTGCCGGCGAAGCAGCGGCCGCTGGCGATGCCCACCAGCGGCACCAGCCCGGAGAGCCGGCCCATGTAGTGGAAGGCGAGCGTGTCGAGCCCGGCGATGCCCGTGCCATCGGTGTCGCCCGGCCGCCCGCCACCGCCCTCGGTGAAGAACACGACCGGCAGCCGGTTGTGCTCCGCGACCTCGAACAGCCGGTCCTTCTTGCGGTGGTTGTTGAGGCCCTGCGTGCCGGCGAGGACGGTGTAGTCGTAGGACGCCACGGCCACCGGGTGGCCGCCCACGGTGGCGATGCCGGCCACGAGCCCGTCGCCCGGCGTCTTCTCCCGCAGCTCCTCGATGCTGCGCCGCTTCTTCTGGGCCGCGACCACGAGCGGGCCGTACTCGACGAGCGAGCCGTCGTCGATCAGGTCCTCGACGTTCTCGCGGGCCGTGCGCTTGCCGAGCTTCCGCCGGCGCTCCACCGCGTCGGGCCGGTTCTCGTCGAGGCCGAAGGCGTGGCGCTCGTGGACCTCGGCCAGGTCGGGGCGGATCTCGTCGAGGTCGACGTCGGCGTCCGCGTCGGCGGCGCTCGCGGCCACGTCGGCGGCCTCGAGCCGCACGAGCTCGTGGCCGGCGAACACGGCGTCGCCCACCTCGACGTCGATGGCGCGCACCACGCCGCTCGCCGGCGCGGCGATGACGTGCTCCATCTTCATCGCCTCCATGACGGCGACGGTGGCGCCAGCGGCCACCTCGTCGCCGACGGCGACGGCCAGCTGGGCGACCGTGCCCTGCATGGGCGCCCGCACCACGACGACCCCCTCCCCCGACTCGTTCCCTCCCAGCCGATCGACCGGATCTCGTCGATCCGCCCGGTCGGAAGCGGTGGGGGTGCGGCCGTGGTCGAGGACGGCGAGGGGGTCCGAACGGTCGACGCTGGCGCCGGCGAGGCGCCGACCGCCCGTCAGGCGGGCGGCGTTGACCTCGAGCCAGGTGGTGTCGATGTCGCCGCTGCGCACCGCCGGGTCGCGCAGCAGCGCGGCGAGGAAGCCGGTGTTCGTATCCACGCCGTCGATGCGGAGCTGGTCGAGCGCGCCCGCGGCCGCGTCGAGGAGCGCGGCGGGGTCGTCGGCGTGGACGACCACCTTCGCCAGCAGCGAGTCGTACCGGGGGCTGGTCGTGTACCCGGCCAGCGCAGCGGGGTCCTCGGCGAAGGTGTCGACGCGGACGCCGTCCGGCACCGACACCGCGGCGATGGTGCCGCCGGCGGGCACGGGCTCGCCGCCGGGCCCCACCGACTCCATGAGCACCCGGGCCTGCAGCGCCACGCCACGCACCGGCGGCGCCGAGTAGAGGCCGAGCTCGCCGAGGCCCTTCCCGGCGGCCAGCCCGAGCTGCAGCCGGACGAGGTCGAGGCCGGTGATCTCCTCGGTCACCGTGTGCTCCACCTGCAGGCGGGCGTTGCACTCGATGAACGCGAAGCGCTCCCCGGCGACGAGGTACTCGACCGTGCCGACCGAGTCGTAGCCCACGTGCTCGCCGAGCCGGACGGCGGCGTCCTGCAGGCGACCCCGCACGTCGACGGGCAGGGTCCACGCCGGTGCGGTCTCGATCACCTTCTGGCGGCGGCGCTGGAGCGTGCAGTCGCGCTCGTGGAGGTGCTCGACCCGGTTGCCGTCGCCGACGATCTGGACCTCGACGTGGCGGGCGCCGATCAGCAGCTCCTCGACGTACACGGCGTCGTCACCGAACGCCGCCTGCGCCTCGCGCCGGCACGCGTCCATCGCCGCGGCCAGCTCACCCGGCTCGCGCACGATGCGCATGCCGCGCCCGCCGCCGCCGGCCACCGCCTTCACCATCAGCGCCCCGTGCTCTGCCAGGAACGCCTCGCCGGTCGCCAGGTCGGTGGCGCCGTCGGTGGCGGCCAGCACCGGCACGCCGGCGGCCTCGGCCGCGGCCCGCCCCCGCAGCTTGTCGCCGAACGTCTCGAGCTGGTGCACGCCGGACCCGACGAACGTGAGGCCCGCCTCCCCGCACGCCGTCGCCAGCGCCGGGTTCTCGCTCAGGAACCCGTAGCCGGGGTGGACGGCGTCGCACCCGGCCGCCACCGCCGCGGCGACGACGGCCTCGACCGACAGGTACGCCGCCGGCCCCACGCCCACCAGCGGCTGCGCCTCGTCGGCCGCCGCCACGAAGGGCGCCCCGGCCTCGTCCTCGGCGTGGGCCAGAACGGTGGCGATGCCCTCGGCGCGCGCCGCCCGGGCGATCCGGACCGCGATCTCCCCCCGGTTGGCGATCAGCAGGCGGTGGATGCTCGGCACCCGGCCATCCTGCCCGACGTCTTTCGTTGGTTCGTCGTCCCGGCGACGACAAACCCACGAAAGTCAGGTCAGGCGGGGGCGCGGGTCTTGCGCAGGAGGGGGTCGGCGGCGGCGAGGGCCCGGTCGGCGAGCCGGAGCACCCGGCCGGCGGCGCCGGGGGTCTCGTTGTCGACGAGGTTGCCCATGACCGCCAGCGTGATGTCGGCGACCTTCTGGGTGCCGACGGCCACGCGCAGGCCGTTGCGCAGGATCCACGGGTGGCCGATGAGGAACGAGAACCGCCGGCCGGTGCGCAGGAACGCGTCGAAGCGCTCGCCGATCTCGATGTCGTAGCGGGCGGGTGCGGTCGACGGGCTCTCGAGGAACAGGTCGGCGGCCAGCATCCCGGACTCGAGGCCGTAGTCGATGCCCTCGCCGTTCATCGGGTTCACCAGGCCGGCGGCGTCGCCGATGGCGACCCAGCCCGGGCCGTGGCGCTTCACGGAGCTCATCGGGAGCCGCCAGGCGCGGGGCCGGTCGAGGTACTCGCCGACGCCCCACTCGTCGCGCACGAGCGCCCGGTAGTCGTCGAGGAGCGTGTTGAGGTTGAGGTCGGTGAAGCGCTTCATCGTGCTCAGCGCACCGACGCCGATGTTCACGGTGCCGTCGCCGCACGGGAACATCCAGCCGTAGCCGGGGACGGAGATGCCGTTGCGGTCCCGCAGGGTGAGGCACGCCTCGAGGTGGCGGTCGTCGTGGCGGGGCGACTCGACGTAGGCGCGGATCGCGAGGCCGAAGGGCTCGTCCGGGTCGCGCTCGGCGCCGAGCATCCGCGCCGCCTTCCCCTGGGCGCCGGCGGCGACCACGGTGAGGTCGGCGTGGACGGTGCGCCCGCCGGCGGTGACGCCGCGCACGACGTGGCCGTCGACGATCGGCAGCGCCTCGGTCTCGTACACCACCTCGGCGCCGGCCTTCTCGGCCGCCTCGATGAGGTGGGCGTCGAGGCGCTGGCGCGGCCACACCGCGCCGTGCGACGGGAAGCGGCCGTGCGCCGGCCACGGCAGCTGGCGGCGCTGGCGGCCGGCGATCATGCGCAGGCCGTCGATGCGGTGGGCGCCGTCGAGGTCGATGTCGAGCTCGTGCAGCGCGCCGACCGCGCGCGGGGTCAGGCCGTCGCCGCAGACCTTGTCGCGCCCGTGGGCGCCCTTCTCGAACACGACGACCCGGGCGCCGGCGCGCGCCGCCCGGATGGCGGTGGCGGCGCCGGCGGGACCGCCGCCGATGACGGCGATGTCGACGTGCTCCATCGGCCCATTCTCTCGGGCCACGGGCACCACGCCACAGTCAGCCGCCGGCCGACGTCCGCTTCTCGACCATCGCCACCCGCTCGTCCGTGCCGTAGGGCGCCTGCTCGCCCACGACCTCGAAGCCCCGGCGCTCGTGGAAGCGCATCGACCGGGGATTGGGCGGCTCGACGTTCACCTCCGCGCACACCACCGGCCGACCGGTGCTGGCAGCCAGGTCCTCGAACGCGGCGTACAGCGCGTCGGCGACGCCCTCGCCCCGCAGCTCCGGCGCCAGCGCGATGCGGTCGACGTAGGCGAAGCGCTCGTGGCGCTCGGAGAACCACCGGTAGTTCGGGCTGTCGTAGGGGACGCCCTCGGTGAGGCCGACGAACAGGCCGAGCACCGCGCCCTCGTCGACCACGACCTGGAACCGGCACGCCTGCTCGGCGAACAGGGCGAGGCGCTCGTCGTCCAGCGGGCCGACCTCGGGCACGTTGGCCTGGTTCAGCGCCCGGAGGGCAGCGTCGTCGCCGGGTCGCCGGTCGCGCACCGTCCAGGACGTCATGGCGCCGATCCTGCCAGAAGGGCTCACGTGGGCAGCCGGTGGGCGGTCCCCGAGTGCACGGCACGGATGGCGAAGCTGGAGTGGATCGTCGTCACTCCCGGGAGCTTGGCCAGGTGGGTGCGGTGGAGCCGCTCGTAGTCGCCCACGTCGGCGACCACGACGTGGACGAGGTAGTCGGACGTGCCGGCCATCAGGTGGCAGCTCATCACCTCGGGGGCGTCGGCGACGACCGCCTCGAAGGCGTCGAGCACCTCCTCGGCCTGGCTCTCGAGGCTGATCTCGACGAAGACGTCGGTCGCCCGGCCGAGGACGACCGGGTCGAGCAGGGCCACGTAGCGGGCGATCACGCCGGACTCCTCGAGCCGGCGGACCCGGCGCAGGCACGCCGACGGCGACAGGTTCACGCGCGCGGCGAGGGCGGCGTTGCTGATCCGCCCGTCCTCCTGGAGCACGTTGAGGATCGCACGATTGGTCGCGTCAAGGCGGACGGGCACGCACCAGATGCTACCGATGACGTCGAGAGCGCAAGATCCTTGCGCCGAACGGTGCGATCGTGCGCCAGTTCGCTCAGCACGCCCACCTCCGCCCCGCGTACCGTGGAGGGACACGACACCGAGGGGGACGCATGCGAGTCGGGACGCCCACCGAGACCAAGGTCGCCGAGCGCCGGGTCGGCCTCACGCCGGCCTCCGCCCGGGAGCTGGCCGCCCACGGCCACGACGTCATCGTCCAGCGGGGTGCCGGCGCCGGCATCGGCGCCAGCGACGACGACTACAAGGCCGCCGGCGCCCGCCTGGTCGACGACGCCGAGGACGTGTTCGAGCAGGCCGAGCTCATCGTGAAGGTGAAGGAGCCCCAGGCGCCGGAGCGGGCGCTGCTGCGGCCGCACCACGTGCTGTTCACCTACCTCCACCTCGCCCCGGACCCCGAGCAGACCGACGACCTCATCGCCAGCGGCGCCAGCTGCATCGCCTACGAGACGGTCACCGACGACGACGGCCGCCTGCCCCTGCTCGCCCCGATGTCGAAGGTCGCCGGGCGCATGTCGATCCAGGCCGGCGCCCACTGCCTCGAGAGCCCCCAGGGCGGCGCCGGCGTGCTGCTCGGCGGCGTCCCCGGCGTGCCGCCGGCGAAGGTCGTCGTCATCGGCGGCGGCGTGGTGGGCGAGAACGCCATCGAGATGGCGCTCGGCCTCGGTGCCGACGTCACCGTCCTCGACCGCGACCAGCGGGTGCTCGACCGCCTCGCCGCCCGCTTCGGCCCCGCCCTCACCACCGTGTACTCGACCCGGGCGTCGCTCGAGGAGCGGGTGCTCGACGCCGACCTCGTCATCGGCGCCGTGCTCGTCCCGGGCGCCAAGGCGCCGAAGCTGGTGACGGCCGAGATGGTGAAGAAGATGCGGGCCGGCTCGGTGCTGGTCGACGTCGCCATCGACCAGGGCGGCTGCTTCGAGACCTCGCACCCGACCACGCACGCCGAGCCCACGTTCGTCGTCGACGACGTCGTGCACTACTGCGTGGCGAACATGCCCGGCGCCGTGGCCCGCACGTCGGCGCACGCGCTGAACAACGTGACGGTGCCCCACGTGCTCTCGCTGGCCGACCACGGCCTCCACCAGGCCCTCGCCCGCGACCACCACCTCTGCGCCGGCCTCAACGTGCACGCCGGCCAGGTCACCGAGCCGCACGTTGCCGAGGCGCTCGGCCACGCCTACGTGCCGGCGGTCGAGGCGCTCGCCGGCTGAAGCCCAGCCGGCCACGGGCCCGAGCCCGAGCTGGCGAGTCGCCGGCGTCGGGAGCGCCAGCGAGCAGCCGGCAGCGTCGCGAGGGTCGAAGGGCCCGCAGGGGCCCGAGCCGGAGCTGGCGAGTGACGCCGGCGTCGGGAGCGCCAGCGAGCAGCCGGCAGCGTTGCGACGGTCGAAGGGCCCGCAAGGGCCCGAGCCGGAGCTAGCGGGATGCCGGGAACCCGAGCTCGATCTGACTGCTGGCCGGGTCGGGCCAGCGCACGGTGGACACCTGCTGGCGGGTGAAGAACCGGACGCCCTCGGGTCCGTACATGGCGGTGTCACCGAACAGCGAGTCCTTCCACCCGCCGAAGCTGTGGGCGCCGATGGGGACGGGGATCGGGACGTTGACCCCGACCATGCCGGCGTCGGCGTCGAGCTGGAACCGGCGGGCGGCGCCGCCGTCGCGGGTGAAGATGGCGGCGCCGTTGCCCCAGCGGTTGGCGCGCAGCAGCGCCACCGCCTCGTCGTAGGTCCCGACCCGCACGACGCCGAGGACGGGGCCGAAGATCTCGTCCCGGTAGGCGGTCATGTCGGGCGTGACGTGGTCGAGCAGCGTGGGCCCGAGGAAGAAGCCGCCGCCCTCCACCGGGTGCGCCCGCCCGTCGACCACGACGGTGGCGCCCTGGGAGGCGGCCTGCTCGACGTAGCCCGCCACGCGGTCGCGGTGCTCGGCGGTGATGAGCGGGCCCATCTGCGTGGCCGGGTCGTCGCCGGGGCCGACGACGAGGGCGCCGATCCGCTCGGCGATGGCCTCCACCAGCGGGTCGGCCACGGCGCCCACGGCGACGACGACCGAGATCGCCATGCACCGCTCCCCCGCCGAGCCGTAGCCGGCCGACACGGCGCTGTCGGCGGCGAGATCGAGGTCGGCGTCGGGCAGCACGACCATGTGGTTCTTGGCGCCGCCGAGGGCCTGCACCCGCATCCCGTTGGCCGAGGCCGTGCGGTGCACGTGACGGGCGACGTCCGTGGACCCGACGAAGCTGACCGCGGCGACGTCGGGGTGCTCGAGCAGCCGGTCGACCGCGACCCGGTCGCCGTTCACGACGTTCAGCACGCCGTCGGGGAAGCCGGCCTCGTGGAACAGCTCGGCGATCAGCATCGGCGCGGACGGGTCCTTCTCCGACGGCTTCAGCACGTAGGCGTTGCCGCAGGCCACGGCGTTGGGGATGGTCCACAGCGGCACCATCGCCGGGAAGTTGAACGGCGTGATCCCGACCACGACGCCGAGCGGCCGGCGCACCGACACCACGTCGATGCCGGTGGACGCGCCCTCGCTGTAGGAGCCCTTCAACAGCTCGGCCACCCCGCAGGCGAACTCGACGTTCTCGAGCCCGCGTGCCACCTCGCCGCGCGCGTCGTCGAGGGTCTTGCCGTGCTCGGCGGTGATGCGCCGGGCGACGTCGTCGGCGTGGTCGTCGAGCAGCTGGCGGAACCGCAGCAGCAGCTTCGTGCGGGCGGCGAGGCTGGTGGCGGCCCACTCGACCTGGGCCCGCGCCGCGGCGGCCACGGCCCGGTCGACCGTGGCGACGTCGGCGAAGCAGACCTCGGCCGTGCGCTCGCCTGTGGCCGGGTCGTGCACCGGCGCCGTGCGCGCCCCGCCCTCCGCTGGTGTGCCGTCGATCAGGTGGCCGATCCGCTCCATCACCCGGTCCCCCACGAGTAGGTCTGCTTGAACAGCTTCAGGTACGTCGACACCTCGATGGTCCGCACGCCCGGGATGCTGCGGAGCCGGCCGTTCACCAGCTCGAGCAGGTGCTCGCTGTCGGCGCAGACGACCTCGCACAGGATGTCGACCCGACCCGACGTGAGCACCAGGTAGTCGACCTCCGGGTAGCCGGCGATCTGGTCGGCGATCGCCCGGGCGTCCTGGTCGACGGTGATGGCGAGCATCGCCTGCACGCCGGCGCCGAGCGCCGTCGGGTCGGTGACGGCGACGACCTCCATGACCCCGGCGTCGATGAGGCGCTTCACCCGCTGGCGGGTGGCGGCCTGGGACAAGCCGATCTTCCCGGCGAGCTGGGCGTGCGAGATGCGGCCGTCGACCTGCAGCTCGCGGATGATCGCCTTGTCGAGGTCGTCGAGGCCGTTGGTCGTCACGGGATCCGTCTAGCGCAGGTGCATCTCGGACATCGCCTCGGTGAGCGCCTGGCGCAGCACCTGGTTGATCTCGTCGAACTGGTCGGGTCCGGCGATGAGCGGCGGCGACAGCTGCACGACCGGCTCGCCGCGGTCGTCGGCCCGACAGATGAGCCCGAGCTCGAGGAGCCGGTTCGACAGGAAGCCCCGCAGCAGGTGGTCGGCCTCCTCGTCGGTGAAGGTCTCCTTCGTGTCGCGGTCCTTCACCAGCTCGATGCCGTAGAAGTAGCCGGCGCCGCGGACGTCGCCGACGATGGGCAGGTCGGCCAGGTCGTCCAGCGCCTTTCGGAACAGCGGCTCGTTCTCCTGGACGTGGTCGAGCAGCTTCTCCTGCTCGAAGACGTCGAGGTTGGCGAGGGCCACGGCGCAGCTCACCGGGTGCCCGGCGAAGGTGATGCCGTGCAGGAACGACGTGCCGGTGCCGATGAAGGGCTCCACCAGCTTGTCGCTGACGAGCATGGCGCCGAGCGGCGCGTAGCCGGACGTGAGCCCCTTGGCGGTGGTGATGATGTCGGGCTGGTAGCCGAAGCGCTGGGCGCCGAACATGTGGCCGAGGCGGCCGTAGGCGCAGATGACCTCGTCGGAGACCAGGAGCACGCCGTAGCGGTCGCAGATCTCCCGCACCTCCTGGAAGTACCCCTCGGGCGGCGTGAAGCAGCCGCCGGAGTTCTGCACCGGCTCGAGGAAGACGGCGGCGACCGACTCGGGCCCCTCGCGGATGATCATCGCCTCGATGTCGTTCGCGCACTGCAGGTTGCAGGCCGGCTCGTCGGCGCAGAACCGGCAGCGGTACCGGTTGCAGTTGGCGACCTTGCGGGCGCCCGGCACGAGCGGCTCGAACGGCATGCGGATCTCGGCCAGGCCGGTGATGGAGAGGGCCCCCATCGTGGTGCCGTGGTAGGCGAGGTGGCGGCTGATGACCTTGGTGCGCTGGGGCTGGCCGGTGGCGCGGAAGTACTGGCGGGCCAGCTTCCACGCCGACTCGACCGCCTCCGAGCCGCCAGTGGTGAAGAACACGCGGTTGAGGTCGCCGGGCGCCAGCTCGGCCAGGCGGGCCGCGAGCTCGATCGCCGAGGGGTGGGCGTAGGTCCAGATCGGGAAGTAGCCGAGCGTCTCGGCCTGCTCGCCGGCGGCCCGGGCCAGCTCGGTGCGGCCGTGGCCCACCTGGCTGACGAACAGGCCGGCGAGGCCGTCGAGGTAGCGGTTGCCCTTGTGGTCCCAGACGTAGCAGCCCTCGCCGCGCTCGATGATGCGAGTGCCGTCGACGCCGGACTTGAGCTCGGTGAAGTGGCCCCACAGGTGGCGCTCGGCGAGTGCGGAGAGGTCCTGGTTCGACATGTCCCGTCCTGTTCGATCGTCGTCCCCTGACGACCGATTCAAGCGCACGGACCGGTGCGCATCAACTGAATCCTGCGTGAAATCGCTTCTCAACCATCGATTTCGTCGTCGCAGGCCTTGATCGGTGCCGTGGTGCGAGGGAACATGGGCCCGATCGACCGACGCACACGGGGGGCGACATGGCGCACCAGAACTTCATCGGCGGACGCTGGCGGGACGCGAGCGACGGCGGCACCGACGACATCCTCGATCCGGCGACGGGCGAGCGGATCGCCACGGCGCCGGCCAGCGGGCAGGCCGACGTCGACGCCGCCGTCCGGGCGGCCGCCGACGCGTTCGGCGAGTGGTCGGAGAAGACGCCGAGGGAGCGCAGCGAGGTGCTGGCGAAGGTGGCCGACGCCATCGAGGCCGACATGGACCAGCTCTCGAAGCTCGAGTGCCAGAACGTCGGCAAGCCGGTGTCGATCGTCGAGTTCGAGATGGACCTCACCCTCGACAACTGGCGCTTCTTCGCCGCCGCGCCCCGGTTCCTCGAGGGCAAGGCGGCCGGTGAGTACATGGCCGGCTACACGTCCTACGTCCGGCGCGAGCCGCTGGGCGTCGTCGGCTCCATCGCCCCGTGGAACTACCCGCTGAACATGGCGACGTGGAAGCTGGGGCCGGCGCTGGCCGCCGGCAACACCGTCGTGCTGAAGCCGTCCGAGCTGACGCCGCTCACCGCGCTGCGCCTGGCCGAGATCGCCCAGGACATCCTCCCGCCCGGCGTGCTGAACGTCGTGTGCGGCCGGGGCGAGACCGCCGGCGCCGCGCTCGTCGAGCACCCCGACGTGGCGATGGTGTCCCTGACCGGCAGCGTCACCGCCGGCAAGGCCGTGGCCCGGGCCGCCAGCGAGACCCTCAAGCGCGTGCACCTCGAGCTTGGCGGCAAGGCGCCGGTCGTCGTGTTCGACGACGCCGACGTCGAGGCGGTCGTGGCCGGCCTGACCGAGAGCGCCTACTACAACTCCGGCCAGGACTGCACCGCCCCCTGCCGGGTCATCGCCGGCTCGAGGGTCCACGACGACTTCGTCTCCCGCATGAGCGACGCCGTCGCCAAGATCAGCGTCGGCGACCCGAGCGACGAGGGCACGGAGATGGGGCCGCTCGTGTCGGCCGAGCAGCGCGACCGGGTGCGGGGCTTCGTCGACCGGGCCCGGGAGGCCGGCGCCGAGGTCACCGTCGGCGGCTCGGTGCGCGACGGCGCCGGGTTCTTCTACGAGCCGTCGGTGGTCATCGGCGTGGACCAGGGCGCCGAGATCGTGCAGCGCGAGGTGTTCGGCCCGGTCATCACGGTGCAGTCAGCACCCGATGAGGAGACCGCCCTGCGCTGGGCCAACGACGTCGACTACGGCCTGGCCGCCAGCGTGTGGACCACCGACGTCGGTCGGGCGATGCGGATGAGCAAGGGCCTGCGCTTCGGCACGGTGTGGGTGAACGACCACATCCCGATCATGTCCGAGATGCCCCACGGCGGCTTCAAGCAGTCGGGCTACGGCAAGGACATGTCGATGTACGCGGTCGAGCACTACACCGAGGTCAAGCACGTCATGATCAAGCACTGACGGGCAGGCGCCGCAGCGGCGGTGACCCGGACGAGCCAGCCCGGGCGGCAGTCGGTGCCTCGGCCCGAACCCAGCCCGGGCTGGGCAGAGCGAGGCGTCATCGCCGCAGCGAGCGATGAGTCGGGCGCCGTGGCAACGTCTGTCCCGCATGAGCGAGATCAGCGAGCGCTACGAGCGCATCACGGGGCAGTTCAGCGACCGGGTCCGGGGCGTCGCCGCCGGCGACTGGGACCGGCCGTCGCCGTGCGAGGGGTGGCGGGCGCGCGACGTCGTCGGGCACCTCACCGAGTGGATCCCCGGGTTCTTCGGCGCCCAGGGCGTGGCGTTCCCGCCGATCCCGTCGGTGGCCGACGACCCCGTCGGGGCCTGGGAGGCGGTGCGCGAGGCGATCGG
>JBKHXT010000184.1:0-8239 GCA_046565885.1 Acidimicrobiia bacterium | reverse complement strand
CGTCGGCCCCCTGCACCGCCTCCTGCAGCACGCGCCGGGCCTCGGCCAGGTCGGCCGCGTAGTCGACGCCGACCTCGAGCGTGGTGCGCCGGCTGCGCCGCGCCGTGAGGTTGGTGATCGGGTTGTCGAGCACCTGCGACGCGGGCACGTACACCCGCTCGCCGGCCATGGTGCGTAGGACCACGGTGCGGAAGTTGATGTCCTCGACCCGGCCCTCGACGTCGCCGGTGCGGATCTCGTCGTGGCGCCGGAACGGGTGGCGCAGCTGCAGCAGCGTGCTGGCGAGGGCGTTCGAGAGCACCGTCTGCGCGGCCAGGGCGATGGCGATGCCGCCGATGCCGATGGCGCCGAGCAGCGGCGTGAGCCGCACCTCGAGGATGACCAGGGCGTACACGAACCCGGCCAGCGACAGGACGAGGCTGACCACCCGGCCGATCGCCGATGCCGCGACCAGCTCGCCCTCGTCGCCGCCGTAGCGCCGGCTGATCACCGCCTGCACGAGCCGGCCGAGCGCGATGGCGCCGAGGAACACGCCGGCGGCGAGGAGCCAGTCGACCGCGGTCAGCCCCTCGGCGATGACCTGGACCTCTTCGTCGCTGTCCTCGGCGGCGAGCAGGAACATCAGCCGAAGCGCTTCTCGAGCGTGAGCGTCGACCAGTACCGGCCGAGCTTCCAGCCGCACTCGTCCTCGACGCCGACGTCGGTGAAGCCGAGCGCGTGGTGGAGCCCGACCGACGCCTCGTTCGGGATGGTGACGACGGCGTAGGCGCGATGCGCTCCGGCCGCGGCGAGGCGGTCGAGGAGGTCGCCGTAGAGGCGGCGGCCGACGCCCTGGCCCACGTGGTCGCGGTCGAGCACGATCGAGGTCTCCACCGAGCGGCGGTAGCCGTCCTTGGGTCGGTACCACGACGAGTACGCCGTGCCGACGACCTCGCCGGCGGACTCGGCGACGAGCACGACGAGGCGGGGGTGGCCCTGGTGGTCGGCCCACCAGGCGAGCCGGCGCTCGCGGCTCCACGGCTCGGTGTCGAAGCTCACCGCCGAGTCGACGATGTACTGGTCGTAGATCCGGGTGATGTCGTCGAGGTCGGCCTCGGTGGCCGGGCGGATGGCGGCCTCAGTCACCGTGCTCTCGCAGGAACCGCTCGACCTCCTCGACCAGGTCGCCGGGCGACCCGCTCTCCAGCTGCTCGTCGTGGCGCTGCTCGAGGGCGGCCACGTAGGCCTGCGTCTCCTCGTCGTCGTCGACCAGCTCGTTGATCTGGCGCTCGTACGAAGCCGAGGCGATCTCGAGGTCGGTGGTCATGATGCGCTCGCCGAGCAGCTCGGCCGTCTTCTCGACCAGCGCCAGCGTGGCCTTCGGGGACGGCGCGCCCGGCACGTAGGTGGGCACGGTCGCCCACAGCGATGCCGACTCGAGCCCGGCGGTGCGCAGCCGGTCGTGGAGCACGCCGACGATGCCGGTGGGACCCTGGTACTGCGACGGCGCCAGCCCGAGCCGGGTGACCACGGCCTCGTCGTAGGCGGTGCCGACGACGTTGACCGGCCGGGAGTGGGGGACCTCGGCGAGCAGGGCGCCGAGGGTGACCACCATGGAGGCGTCGAAGGACCGGGCCACGTCGATGATGAGGTCGGCGAAGGTCCGCCAGCGCAGCTGCGGCTCGACGCCGTGCAGCAGGATCAGGTCGCGCCCGGTGGTGGGCAGCGTCGCGGCGCTGAACTCGTTCGACGGCCAGTCGATGACCCGGCCGCCGTCCTCGATGCGGACCTCGGGCCGGGTCGAGGTGAAGTCGTAGAAGACCTCGGGGTCGATGTCGGCGAAGGGCGAGGCCTCCCAGCGGTCGCCGAACCACCGCACCGACGAGGAGGCGGCGTCGCCGGCGTCGTTCCACCCCTCGAAGGCGGTCACGACGACGGGGCGGTCGAGCTCCGGTCGGAAGTGCCAGCGGAGGTGTTCCACGCCGCCGAGGCTACCGGCGACCCGGCGGAGGGCCCGCCGGCCGCCGGGTGCTCAGGCCGAGCGGCGGTGCTCGACGGGTGCCGGACGGCGGCAGGCCAGGCGAGCGGCGAGGGCGGCCACCTCTCGCTGCTCGGCCTCCCGCCGGTCGAGCTCGCGGCGGCAGTTCGCCACCGCGCCCTCCGTGCCGAGGGAGGTCTGCACCCTCGTCACCAGGTCCTGGATCAGGGTCATGGGTGCAACGTACGGACGCGGTGTGGCGGTCGGGTCGCCGCCGCGTGGACGGCGCGTCACGGGTCGCTGAACGTTCGCTTTCGGCGCCGCTCAGCGCTCGGCGAGCTCCACCACGGCGTTGGGGAGGTCCATGAACAGGTCCTTGCGCAGGCAGCGCATGCCCAGCCGGTCGGCGGCGTCGGTGATCTCCGGGGTCAGGTAGGCGGAGAACAGCAGGACCTTGGTGTCGGGGCTCTCGTCGAGGATCTGGCGTCCCGCCTCGAGGCCGGTGAGGCCCGGCATGCGGTAGTCGAGGACGCAGACGTCGGGCTGCGAGCGCCGGAACTCGGCGACGGCGGCGTCGCCGTCCTCGGCCTCGGCGACGACGTCGACCCGGGCGTCGCCACCGAGCGTGGCGCGCACGAGCAGCCGCATGTCGAAGTTGTCGTCGGCGATCAGGACCCGGACGGTGTCCTGCAACGTCATCATCGGTCGGAATCCCTGCTGTGAGCTGCGTGGCTCCTCGCCCGCGCCCGTCACCCTACGGGGCGCCGTCCGGAGCGCCGCTACCGTCGCCGGGATGTTCATCGAGATCGTGGGCGAGGTGACCGACGAGCTGGTCCAGGCCATGGCCCGGCTCATCCCGCAGCTGTCGTCGTCGAGCCCGCCGCCCGGCCTCGACGAGCTCGTCGACATCGTCCGGTCGCCGGCCACCGACCTCTTCGTCGCCACCGACGACGACGGCACGGTCCTCGGCACGTCGACGCTGGTCACCTTCGCCATCCCCACCGGCCGGCGGGCCTGGATCGAGGACGTCGTGGTCGACGACGCCGCCCGCGGCCTCGGGGTCGGGGGTGCGCTCACCCGGGCCATGGTCGACCGGGCCGAGGAGCTCGGCTGCACCACGGTCGACCTGACCTCCCGCCCCAGCCGTGAGGCCGCCAACCACCTGTACCAGCGCGAGGGCTTCGAGCTGCGGGACACCAACGTCTACCGCTACCGCGTCGGGGGCTGACCGCCGCCTCGTTCACATCCCGTTCATGCGGAGGGAGCGCACGCGAAACGGCCGTGCGTGATGGTGGGCGCACTTCGTGTAGCGGGGCTGGAACCGCACGGAGGGTGTCCGGCGTCCGCCGGGGCACGGCAGCACCTCCGGGTGCCCAACGCAGGAGTGAGAGATGGACAGCGGTGACGCTGCATGGGTGCTGGTCTCGGCCGCGCTCGTGCTCTTCATGACGCCAGGGCTGGCGTTCTTCTACGGCGGGATGGACCGATCCCGCAACGTCCTCAACATGTTGATGATGAACTTCTGGTGCCTGCTCACCATCCCGGTGCTGTGGGCGGCCATCGGCTTCTCGCTGGCGCAGTCGCCCTTCGAGAACGACCTCCTCGGGGGGCTGGACAACGCCTTCCTGCGGGACATGGGCATCGCCGGCGAGGACGGCGGCTTCGCCCTGCTGGTCATGGTGTTCCTCGGGATGTTCGCCGTCATCACGCCGGCGCTGATCTCGGGGGCGGTCGCCGGGCGCATGCGGTTCGCCGCCTGGGCGATCTTCGCCCCGGTGTGGATGCTCCTGGTCTTCGTGCCGGTCTTCAAGTGGGTCTACGGGGGCTGGCTCGGCCAGCGGGGCTCGCTCGACTTCGCCGGTGGCACGGCGATCCACGTGAACGCCGGCATCGCCGCACTGGCCTGCGTGCTCGTGCTCGGCAGGCGGCGTGGGTTCCCGGGGGCGGGGTCGCCGCCGCACTCGATGCCGCTCGTGATGCTCGGCACCGGGATCCTGTGGTTCGGCTGGTTCGGCTTCAACGCCGGCTCGGCGCTCGCCGCCAACGGCACCGCCGTGCAGGCGTTCATCAACACGTTCCTCGCCGGGGCGGCCGCCGGCCTGTCGTGGGCGCTGGTCGAGCGGGTCCGCGACGGCCACGTCACCAACCTCGGTGCGGCGTCCGGCGTGGTCGCCGGGCTCGTGGCCATCACGCCCGGCGCCGGCTACGTGAGCGGCATGGCGCCGATCCTGATCGGCCTCGCCACCGGCGTCATCTGCTGCTACGCCGTGCGGCTCAAGACCACGGCCGGCTACGACGACGCCCTCGACGTGGTCGGCGTGCACTTCGTCGGCGGCCTCGTCGGCTCGCTCGCCGTCGGCGTGTTCAGCGACCCGGCGTACTTCGGCACCGAGAACAAGGAGGGCCTGTTCTTCGGTGGCGGCCTCGACCTGCTGCTCGAGCAGGCGCTCGCCAACGGGGTCACGATCGTCTACAGCTTCGTCGTGACGCTGGCGATCATGCTCGCCCTCAAGGCGACCATCGGCGTGCGGGTCGACGACGACGTCGAGCGTGCCGGCCTCGACCTGGCCGAGCACGGCGAGCAGGCGTACCACGACGACGTGACGACGGGCCGGGCCGATCCCGTGCCGGTCGCCGCCCGGGTGGACGAGGTCGTGGCGTGATCAAGCTCGTCACGGCCATCGTGAAGCCGCACGTCCTCGACCAGGTGCGCAGCGCCCTGGTCGGCGCCGGGATCACCGGCATGACGGTCACCGAGGTGCGCGGCTTCGGCCGCCAGTCCGGTCACACCGAGACCTACCGGGGCGCCGAGTACACGGTCGACTTCCTGCCCAAGCTCAAGCTCGAGGTGGTGGTCGACCTCTTCGACGCCGAGCACGTCGCCGAGGTCATCGTGGCCGCGGCCCGCACCGGGCAGATCGGCGACGGGAAGGTGTGGATCACCGACGTCGACCGCACGGTGCGCATCCGCACGGGCGAGCGGGGGACCGACGCGCTGACCTGAGCGACCCGGCCGTATGCTCGCACGGCCTGCGTAGCGGGGCTGGAACCGCGCAGGTCACGGCGATGCCGTGAGGACCCTGCCGGTTCGCCGGCCCTCCTGGAAGCAGAGAGATCCACATGTCAACGACCGTCCACGCCTCCGGGCTGGGGACGTTGTCCCTCGGCGCGCTCGGCGTCGTCTACGGCGACATCGGCACCTCACCGCTCTACGCCGTGCGGGAGTCGCTCGACGGCCACGGCCACGTCATCGCGGTGTCGGAAGCCAACGTCCTCGGCCTGCTGTCGCTGATCTTCTGGGCGCTGATCGTGGTGATCTCGATCAAGTACCTGCTCTTCGTGATGCGCGCGGACAACCAGGGCGAGGGCGGCATCCTCGCCCTGACCGCGCTCATCACCCCGGACGGCCACCTGCGGTCGAGGAGCCGGTTCGCGCTCATCGCCGTGGGGCTGTTCGGGACGGCGCTGCTGTACGGCGACGGGATGATCACCCCGGCGATCTCCGTGCTCTCCGCCGTGGAGGGCACCGCGATCGCCACCGAGTCGCTCGACCGGTGGGTGCTGCCCGTCTCGTGCGCCATCCTCGTCGGCCTCTTCGCCGTCCAGCGCCGGGGCACCGCCAGCATCGGCAAGGTGTTCGGGCCGGTGATGGTGGTGTGGTTCGGCACGCTCGGGGTGCTCGGGGTGGTCCACATCCTCGACGAGCCGTCGGTGCTCCGGGCGGTGAACCCCACCTACGGCATCGACTTCTTCGCGTCGAACGGCTTCGAGGGCTTCCTCGCCCTCGGCTCCGTCTTCCTGGTCGTGACCGGCGGGGAGGCGCTCTACGCCGACATGGGGCACTTCGGCACCCGACCGATCCAGCTCGGCTGGTTCGGGCTCGTACTGCCCTGCCTCGCCCTCAACTACTTCGGGCAGGGCGCCCTCCTCATCGGCGAGCCCGACGCGATCGAGAACCCCTTCTACCGGCTGGTGCCGGAGGCGTTCGTGCTGCCGCTCGTCGTCCTCGCCACGCTGGCGACGATCATCGCGTTGCAGGCCCTCATCTCCGGCGCGTTCAGCCTGACGATGCAGGCCGTGCAGCTCGGCTACGCGCCCCGGTTCCGCATCGTCCACACGTCCGACCGGGCGATCGGGCAGATCTACATCCCGGCGGTCAACTGGGTGCTGATGCTCGCCTGCCTCGGCCTCGTGGTCGGGTTCCGCTCGTCGACCGCGCTGGCCGCCGCGTACGGCGTGGCCGTGACCATGACGATGGTGATCACCACCGCGCTCTTCGCCGTCGTGGCGAGGGAGCGCTTCGGCTGGCCGCTGCCGCTGGTGGGCGCCCTCGCCGGCGCGCTGCTGGTCATCGACCTCGCCTTCTTCGGTGCCAACGTGTTCAAGATCCCCGCCGGCGGCTGGTTCCCGCTCGTCGTCGGCGCCCTGATCATGACGCTGCTCACGACGTGGCGGACCGGTCGGCGGATCCTCAGCGAGCGGATCAACCGGGCCCGCATCCCGATCGAGGACTTCTGGGCGAGCGTCGAGGACGAGGAGCCGGTGCGGGTGCCGGGCACGGCCGTCTTCCTGTTCTCGGTCCCGCACGCCACGCCGCCCGCGCTCATCGCCAACCACCGCCACAACCACGTGGTCCACGAGCGGATCGTCGTGGTGGCCATCGAGACCGCCGACGTCCCCCGCATCCCGCCGGCGGCGCGCAGCGAGGTGCGCGACCACGGCGAGGGCATCGTGAGCGTCGTGCTGCGCTACGGGTTCATGGAGGAGCCCGACGTCTGCGTCGGCCTCCGGGAGGGAGCGGCGGCGGCGCTCGGCATCGACCCGCAGGCGGTCGACTACTTCCTCGGGTCGGAGCAGCTGATCGTCACCCCACGGGCCGGGATGGCGGAGTGGCGCGAGCACCTCTTCGCGTTCATGAGCCGCAACGCCACCCCGGCGGCCAACTACTACGGGTTGCCGCCCCAGCGGACGACCATCGTCGGCATGCGCGTCGAGCTCTGACCGCGCGCCGCCGGCCCCGCTCCGGTAGCGTGACCGGCGAAGGGGAGTATCCCCGGTGCGCCTGCGCACCGCTGCTGGCTCGTCACTACGGCTTCGGCCCGGGTCAGCTGCCCTCAGGGCGGGAAAGACCTTCGGAAACGGCCAGCCGTCCGACCGAGGTGACACCCCCACATGAGCTCCACCGACGCACCCGCCCGCGCCGCCGACGAGGCCTACCACCACCGCGACGCCGCATCCGTCGCCAGCGCGCTGGCGGTCGACCCGGCGCAGGGCCTCAGCGCCGAGGAGGTCGAGCGGCGCCGGCACGAGCACGGCTCGAACGAGCTCGACGAGGCCCCCCGCGACCCGGCGTGGAAGCGCTTCGCCCACCAGTTCACCGACCTGCTGATCCTGATCCTGCTGGCGGCGGCGGTGGTCAGCTTCGTCGTCTCGGGCGAGCTGAAGACGCCCATCGTCGTGCTGGTGGTGGTGCTCCTGAACGCCGTGATCGGCTTCGTGCAGGAGAACCGGGCCGAGGCGTCGCTCGACGCCCTGCGCCGGATGCTGGTGCTCGAGGTGCGGGTCCGCCGCGACGGCACCATGCGCACCGTCCCGGCCGCCGAGCTGGTGCCCGGCGACGTCGTCGCCGTCGAGGCCGGTGACCGCATCCCCGCCGACGGACGGGTCCTCGAGGCCGTGCAGCTCGAGGTCGAGGAGGCGGCGCTCACCGGCGAGAGCCTCCCGGTCGCCAAGACGGCCGATGCCGTCGACGACGCCGACGCCCCCATCGCCGACCGCACCTCGATGGTCCACATGCAGACCACCGTCACCCGGGGGCGCGGCGAGCTCGTCGTCACCAGCACCGGCATGGGCACCGAGATCGGGCGCATCGCCGGCCTCCTGCGCGAGGCGCCGCAGGAGAAGACCCCGCTGCAGCGCCAGCTCGACGACCTCGCCCACAGCCTGGCCAAGCTCGCCGGCGTCATCGTCGCCCTCGTGTTCGTCATCGGCCTCATCCGGGGCGAGGACGTCTCCGACCTGATGCTGACGGCCGTCGCCCTCGCCGTGGCCTCCATCCCGGAGGGGCTCCCGGCGGTGACCGCCGTGACCCTGGCCATCGGCGTGTCGAAGATGGCCCGCGAGAACGCGATCGTGAAGCGGCTGGCCAGCGTGGAGACGCTCGGCTCCACCACGGTGATCTGCAGCGACAAGACCGGCACGCTGACGCTGAACCAGATGACCGCCGAGGAGCTGGTCGTCGCCGGCCGCCGGCTCTCGATCAGCGGCGACGGCTACGCACCG
>JBKHXT010000183.1:0-26851 GCA_046565885.1 Acidimicrobiia bacterium | reverse complement strand
CACCGTCACCGAGATCATGTGCAACCGCTTCGACGAGATCTGGGTCGAGCGAGAGGGCCGCATCGAGCCCAGCGACGCCAGCTTCACCGACGACGCCCACTACCGGGCGGTGATCGAGAAGATCGTCACCGAGATCGGCCGTCACGTGAACGAGCAGGTCCCGATGGTGGACGCCCGCCTCCCCGACGGCTCCCGCGTGAACGCCATCATCCCGCCGCTGGCGATCGACGGCCCGTTCCTCACCATCCGGAAGTTCTCCAAGGAGCCCTTCCAGGTGGACGACCTGATCCGCTTCGGCACCCTCAACGAGGAGTCGGCGAAGTTCCTGCAGGCCTGCATCGTCGGCCGCCTGAACGTGATCGTCTCCGGCGGTACCGGCACCGGTAAGACGACGACGCTCAACGTGCTGTCGTCGTTCATCCCCGGCGACGAGCGCATCTGCACGATCGAGGACGCGAAGGAGCTCCAGCTGCACCAGGAGCACGTGCTCTGCATGGAGACCCGTCCGCCGGACCTCGAGGGCAAGGGCGCGGTGACCATCCGCGACCTGGTCAAGAACAGCCTCCGCATGCGCCCCGACCGCCTGGTGGTGGGGGAGTGCCGCTCCGGCGAGGCCCTCGACATGCTGCAGGCCATGAACACGGGCCACGACGGCTCGATCACCACGATCCACTCGAACGGCCCCCGCGACACGCTCGCCCGCCTCGAGACCCTGGTGCTCATGGCCGGCTTCGACCTGCCGGTGCGGGCCATTCGAGAGCAGATCGCCTCGGCCGTCGACCTCATCGTCCACCTGACCCGCCTCAAGGACGGCACCCGGCGCATCACCCACATCACCGAGGTGCAGGGCATGGAGGGCGACATCATCACCCTCCAGGACATCTTCCTGTTCGACTACTCCATGGGCGTCGACGAGCACGGCAAGTTCCGGGGCCACCTGAAGGCCACCGGCGTGCGCCCGAAGTTCGCCGAGAAGCTGCAGGACCACGGCATCAAGCTCGGCGCCGAGGTGTTCATGCCGGAGTCGACGAGCCGCGACTCGCTGCGAGCGGCGGCGCTGAAGCGCTGACCGACCAGACGTCGACCGACAGCGGCGGCGTCCGGGTCCCCGACCCGGCGCCGGCGCTGTTGCATGCTCGTCTCGTGACGACCGTCGACCACCATCGAGTCGCCGAGGAACGTCAATCTGCATCCGGCGGAGCCGGGTCGCTCGGGTCGATCCTGTTCCTGTTGTTTACCGCTTGGGGGGCGTTCCTTGGCCTGCTCCCGTTGTCGGACAACAGCTTCATGACGCACCTGGCGACTGGCAGGCTGATCTTGGCCGAGGGGGCGGTGCCGACCGAGGACCCGTACTCGTTCACCGCGTCGGGGACGTCGTGGACGGTGCAGTCCTGGCTGCCCTCGGTTGCGTACGCCGCCGCAGAGCGGGCCGGGGGAATCAGCGGCCTTCGCCTCCTCATGGTGGCGACGTTCGTCCTCGCAACTTGGCTGCTGTGGGCGCTCACTCGGTCAGCGGATGCTGTGGTCCCGCGACTCCTCATCGTTGCCGTCGGCATGGTCGTCGCCTCCGGCACTTGGACGGAGCGTCCGTACATGGTCGGCGTCATCGGGATCGCCGTCACGCTCCTGGCCCTCAGCGATCGACTTCCTCCGTGGCTCCTCCTCCCGGTCGGCATCGTGTGGGTTAACAGCCACGGTTCGTTCCCGCTTGCGCTCGTGCTCTGCGCCGCCGTGGTGCTGGGGGAGCTCCTCGATCAGCGCTCCACGGCTCGGGAACGAGTCCGCGCCGAGGGGCGAGCGACAGCCTTCTTGATGGCGGGCCTGCTGCTAGGGACCGTCTACCCCATCGGTCTCCGAGCGTTGACCTTCCCCGTCGGCGCCCTGACCCGCTCGGAGACATTCCAGCTGATCCGGGAGTGGCAGCCACCGGAGTTCACCTCCGTCCCTGACCGGGCATTCCTTCTGCTCTTTGCGCTGGCCGTCGTGGGAGCGGTTCACACGGGCCGGTGGAGACACGCCTTGCCGGTCCTGATCTTCGGGTTGGCAGCTGTCGCAGCCAGGCGCAACCTGGCGATGGCGCTCCCAGTGCTGCTCGCCGTGGTCGCTCACGCCGCCCCGGCGATGGGGTCGCTGCGCACCTCCACAAGGCCAGCGCTCGGTCGTGTGCTGATGGTTCCCGTCGGCGCGCTCGTCGTGCTCATCGTTGTCGTCGGCCTCGGCCGAGACGCAGTCGACCTGCGTGGATTTCCCGCTCGGGCGCTGGCATTCGTCGAGGCAACCAGCGGAGGACCCGACCGGTTTGCGCACCAGGACGTCACCGGCAACCTCCTCGAGGTCCTCGACGGTCGCTCGGCGCAGGTCTTCATGGACGATCGCGTCGACATGTACCCGGCCGGCTTCGTAGCCGACTTCGTCCGGCTACACGGTGCCGAACCGGGTTGGGACGCGGTGCTCGAGCAGTACGACATAGAAGCCGTCATCTGGGCTCGGGACGAGCCCATCGCCGAGGTCTTGGCGGCTCACCCGGCGTGGCAGGCGGCGTACTCGGACGCGACCTGGACAGTGTTCGTCCGGCGTTGAGCCGAGCCGGCGACTCCTACTGGAAGAGGCTGCTGGTGTTCTCGTTGTACTCGCCGCTCGTGGACGTGCCGAGGAACGTGACGGCCAAGATGCAGACCATCGCGATGAGTGCGATGAGCAACGCATACTCGACGAGGGAGGCGCCTCGTTCGTCGGCTCTCTGCTTGCGCCGTTCACGTCGATGTCGATCCACTGGTTCTCCCGCAGGTCTTGTGGTGGTGAAGCGAGAGAGCGGGTCCCGAAGGACCCGCTCTCATCACAGCTTCGATCAGCCGGTGGCGATCAGAGCGCCGAGCCGACCTCGGTGAACTTGCTGTCGGCCTCCTCACCAAGGAAGGTGATGGCGATGATGCACACGACAGCGATGAGCGCCACGAGGAGGGCGTACTCCACGAGGGAGGCGCCACGCTCGGTCTTGCAGCGAGCCTGGAGCCAGGTCTTGAGGACGTCGAAGTTCATGATGGGATGCTCCCTGGGTTGATTTCGCCCCGGCATCATCCGGGAGCGGAGGTTCCTGACAGAAGGAGTATCGCCAGCATCGGCGCCAGGCTACATAGGCCAGTCGGCCCAAATCGCGTAGCGGACCGGACACGTAGCGTGTCCGTCAGTACAGGCGGACGATCCCCATGCGGACAGCCTGAAGGACGGCCTGCGTCCGGTCCCGGGCGTCGAGCTTGGCGTAGATCGACGCCAGGTGGTTCTTCACCGTCTTCTGTGAAATGAAGAGCTTTTCGGCCACCTCGGGCGTGGCGCAGCCGTCTGCGATGAGCTGCAGCACCTCGATCTCGCGCTTGGTGATGACGGAGTCGCTGTCCTCGACCAACCCACGGGCCTCGCGAAGCATCGAGGCGGCGATCTGCGGTGACATGTCTCCCGCAACCGCCTCCTGAACCGTCCTCGCCACCTCCTCGAAGGAGCAGTCCTTGACCAGGTAGCCGGAGGCGCCGGCGCGGACCGCTGCGGCGATCACGTCCTGGTCTGCGTGCATCGTGAGCATCACGATCCGTGTGTCCGGTCGCTCGTCGACGATCCGGCGCGTGGCCTCGACGCCGTCGATCTCCGGCATCGTGACGTCCATCAGGATCACGTCCGGGCGCAGTTCGCGAGCGAGCTCGACCGCCTCCTGCCCGTCCGAGGCCTCGCCGGCGATCTCGAAGCCCTCATCCACCATCGACCGCTTGAGCGTCTCCCGGAGCATCCGGTGATCGTCGACGAGCAGCAGTCGAATGGGTTCCCTCACGTTGTCCTCCACGTCGGTCGGACCGGAGGGTAGTCGTGCTCACTCAGGAGCGACGCGGAGCGACACGCGGACGGTGACCCCTTCCCGGGGGATCGAATCGACGGCGAGCTTGGCGCCGATCGAAGCAGCCCGCTCGCGCATGCCGAGCATGCCGTAGCTGTCCATGCGCCCCGTTGAGCCGATCGGCATCCCATGGCCGTTGTCGCGCACTTCGGCGATGGCCTCCCGACCGTCGGAGAGCCAGAAGACGTCGATGCGGGTGCCGCCACTGTGCCGCTCAGCGTTCACCATCGCCTCCTGGGCGATGCGCCAGAGCTCCCGCTCCTGGAGCCTCGGCATGCGCCCCGTCTCCTCGACCCGGAGCGCGACCTCCATCCCCGAGCGGTCCCTGATCCTCTGGGCGAACTCGCCGAGCACGTCGGAGACGCTGCGCTCGTCCGACACGTCGGTGCGCAGGTCGTACAGCGTGTCCCGCACCTCCCGCACCACACCGCGGACGTCCTCGCGAAGGCCGCTGATGTCTGACGAAACGGAGTCACCTCGCTCGTCCTTGCGCACGATCCGGTCGAGCTCGAAGGCGAGGTACGCGAGGCTCTGACCGATCCGGTCGTGGAGGTCGCGGGCGATGCGCGTGCGCTCCTCGTCGGCGCCGACGGTGCGGAGCCGTCCGAACCAGCGTGCGTTGTCGATGGCGAGCGCGGCGGGCTCCACGAAGCCGGCGAGGAGCTCGATGTCCCGGGGCCCGAATGGGGCGTGTCGCTCTCGTTCGACCGCGATCACCCCGGTGGCCGTGCCCCGAGCCCGCAGCGGGGCGTACAGGCCCGATGATGCTTTGTGGGACAGGCCCGGACCGCGGCTGACCAGATCCGACACTGCGACAACGGGCGCTTGTCCGCGAGCCGCTCGCTGCACCGGTGGCGGCAGGTCTGCCGCCGGGATCGCGCCCGGGAGCCGGGCCCCGTAGCGGCGGGCGACCGACCACGACTTGTCGGTCTCCTCGAAGAGGAGGATGGCTGCGGAGTCGAAGGTCAGCAGGTCGCGAAGGCGGTCGATGGTGCTCTCGAGCGCCTCGTCGAGATCGAGCGAGGCGGGGAGCTGTTGGGCGACTTGGTGGAGGCTGAAGAGCAGCTCGTTCGCATCGGCGAGGCGGCCCATGCGGTCCAGCGCCCGCGCCTGGCGTTCGTCGGCCTCGCCGGAGATGCGGCGGGCGTACGCGGCGACGATCGCGACGAGGAAGAGCTCGACGGCCCACTGGGCGACGAGGCGGATGTCGTCGCGGAAGGCGATGCCCTCGCTGATGCTCGGTATGCCGATCGCAAGCGTCGTGGCGGCGGCGAGCCGCAGGGCCGTCCCAAAGCCGGAAAGGAAGCCGGAGACCGAGACGGCCGTGAGGAGCGAGAAAGCGATCGGTGACTCGAAGTAGCCGGTCGCGGCGACGGCGACCCCGATGAGCGCCGCCTCGGCGACGAGCTCGACCATCCGCCGGACGGACGGGGCCGGGTGGACCGGCCGCACGGTGCGCGCCAGCGTGTAAACGACGAGGAACGCAACGGCCAGCACGGTGCGAGCGTTTCCCTCGAGGAGATCCGGCGCGGCCAGGACGCAGCCGACCGTGGTGGTGCCCCATCGGATGATGAGGATCGGTTGGCGGAACGGCTCGCTGGTCGCGGTGTCGGAGCCGCTGCGCTCCCGGATCAGTTGAAGGCGCTGCCGATCGACGCGCCCGCCGGCCCCAGGACCACGATGAAGGTCGCCAGCAGGATCGGCATCAGCGGGAACAGGATCTTGACCGGCAGCTTGGCGGCGCGCTCGCGGGCCCAGGCGCGGCGCTTGAGGCGCATCTCGCCGGCCTGGGTCTTCAGCACCCGACCGATCGGCATGCCGAGTGCGTCCGCCTGCGTCAGGGTCAGGATGAAGTTCGATAGCTCCGGCACCTCGGTTCGCCGCTTGAGGTTCTCCAGCGCCTGCCGCCGGGGCAGGCCGAGCTCCATCTCCCGGAGCGTACGGGAGAACTCCTCGCTGAGGGCGGAGTCGAAGTTGTCGGTGACCACGCCGAGCGCGCCCTCGAAGCCCACGCCCGCCTCCACCGAGATGGCGAGGAGGTCGAGGGTGTCCGGCAGGTCGCGACGGATCTCGTTCTGGCGCTGCTCGACCGAGCGGCGCAGCGCGGTGCGCGGCAGCTGGGCGCCGAGGAAGGGGAGGAGCAGCAGCGTGATGATGGCGACGCCTCCGGTCACCATGCCGCCGAGCACGAGCAGCAGGGCCACGATGAACCCGACGCCGGCGAGGATGATCTGACCGGTGATCACCTCCTCGGCCCGGTACTTCCCGGTCAGCCCGGCGTGGACGAGCTGCTCGTGCACCCGGTCGCGGTAGTTGCCGGGCAGCGCGCCGGACACGACGCCGTGCATGCGGGCGGCGGCGGGCCGCAGGACCCGGGTGAGGAAGGGCTCGGCGAGGAGGAGCTCGAACTCGTCGCGCTCGTCGGGGTCGTCGAGACTGCGGAGGTACACCTCCGGGTCGGCGTCGTCGGTGGCGAGCCTGGCCGTGCGGACGCCGAGGACGACGAACACCGCCCCGGCGAGGAAGAAGAGCAGACCGAAGGCGACCACGTCAGACCTCCACCGAGTTGACCATGCGCAGGATGATGGCGATCGAGGCGACGGTGATGCCGGCGGCGACGCCGAGCCAGACCCAGCCCCAGCCCCGGTACATGGGCTCCATGTAGTCGGGGTTCACCACCGAAATGAAGGCGAGCAGGCCGACAGGCATGCCGCCGAGCACGTAGGCCGACACCCGGCCCTCGGCGGTGAGCACGTCGATCTCCCGACGGATCTCCTCGCGTGCCCGGATGAAGTCGGCCAGCGTGTGCAGCAGGTCGGCGAGCTTGCCGCCCACGGTCTGCTGGATCCGGATCGCCTGCACCACCCAGTCGACGTCGCGCATGTCGAGCCGGTCGGCCATGCGCTGCAGGGCGTCGAGGAGCGGGTCGCCGAGCTCGGTCTCCGAGACCACGCGGCCGAACTCCTCGGCCAACGGGCCGCCGGCCTCCTGGGTCATCATCTGGATCGACCGCAGGAACGTGTGGCCGGCCGAGAGCGACGAGGCGATGAGCGTGAGCGCCTCGGGGAACTGCTCCTCGAACTTCTTGCGCCGCTGGCGGACCGTCCGCTCGAGGTAGGCGTTGGCGACGAACGGCGACGCCAGCACGCCGGCGATGCCGAACAGGACGTTGGAGGTGGCGGCGGCGATCACTGCGCCGGCCAACAGCCCACCGGCAAGCGTCACGACGACGAACTCACCGGGGCGCAGCGGCACCCGGGAGCGCTCGAGCTTGGCGAGCAGCGAGCCCTTGGCGTCGAAGGAGTCGACGAGCGAGCCGGCGGCGCCGACGGCGTTCTCGACGATGGGGGACCGGCGCTGCGTGACCGCTTGCAGCTCGACGTCCTGCTCGCCCCACGGCAGGTCGAGGATCTGGGCCAGCTCCGCCTCGCGGCGGTACACGCGGCCGAGCACGCCGACGGCGATCATCGACAGGCCGCCGCCGACGAGCAGCACGGCGAGCCAGGCGGAGGTGTTCATCGCAGCCGCTCCTTGGCGGCGATGTCACGGGCCTTGGGCGCCTTGGCCGAGCCCCGGCCGGCCGGCGTCGGCGCCGCGCGGCGCGGCGCCCGGAAGGCGGCAGCCGGCACCTCGACGCCGTGCTCGGCGAGCTTGTCGACGAACTTCGGGCGCAGGCCGGTGGCCACCAGCTCGCCGGCGTACTTCGACTCGCCGCCCGGGACCGGCTCCCACTTGAACACGTCCTGCAGGAGGATGATGTCGCCCTCCATGCCCTGGACCTCGGTGAGCGACGTGATGACGCGCTTGCCGTCGGGCAGGCGGGTGACCTGGAGGATGAGGTGCAGCGCCGAGGCGATCTGCTCGCGGATGGCCCGCACCGGCAGGTCGTAGCCGGCCATCAGCACCATGGTCTCCAGGCGGGAGATGGCGTCACGGGCGGTGTTGGCGTGCACCGTGGTCATCGAGCCCTCGTGGCCCGTGTTCATCGCCTGGAGCATGTCCAGCGCCTCGGCGGCGCGGCACTCGCCGACGATGATGCGGTCGGGGCGCATGCGGAGGCTGTTCTTGACGAGCTCGCGGATGGTGACCTGGCCCGAGCCCTCGGCGTTGGCCGGCCGGGTCTCGAGGGTGATCACGTGGGGCTGCTGGAGCTGGAGCTCGGCCGAGTCCTCGATCGTGATGATGCGCTCGCCGTCGGGGATGAAGCTCGACAGCACGTTGAGGTTCGTTGTCTTGCCGGTGCCCGTGCCGCCGGAGACGAGCACGTTCAGCTTGCCCCGGACCGCGGCTTCCATGACCGTGACCAGGTCGACGGTCCAGGTGCCGAAGTTGATGAGGTCCTTCGCCGTGAACGGGTCCTTGGCGAACTTCCGGATGGTGAGCACCGAGCCGTTGATGGCCAGGGGCGGGATGATGGCGTTCACGCGGGAGCCGTCGGGGAGGCGGGCGTCGACCATGGGGGAGGCCTCGTCCACCCGGCGACCCACCGACGAGACGATCTTGTCGATGACCTGGCGGTACTGGGCGTCGTCGATGAACTTCGTCGCCGTGCGCTCGATGCGGCCCGAGCGCTCCACCCAGATGTCGTCGTAGGCGTTGCACATCACCTCGGTGATGTCGTCGTCGGCCAGCAGCGGGTCGAGCGGGCCGTAGCCGAGGGTGTCCGACACCATCTCGGCGACGAAGCGCCGGCGCTCCACCGGCGTGACCGAGATGTCCTCGCGCTGCAGGATGCGGTCGAGGGCCTCGCGCAGCTCCTCCTCGCGCTGGTCGGCGTCGAGCTCGCGGATGCGGTCGGCCATCTCGTCGAGGACGAGCTGGCGGACCTTGCGCTTCGTGGCGTCCCAGGTCGAGCCGCTGTCGCTCTTGGGCGCCAGGCGCGACGCCTGCTTCTTCGCCGGTGCCTTGGTCGCCTTCGCGGGGCGGGCCGGCTCGGCGGCGGGGACGTCGTCTTCCTCGATCGCCTCGAGGGCGGCGAGCTTCTCCGAGAGCTTCATGCGGGCGACCTCCGGGTCACTTGCTGCCGAAGAGGCGGCGCAGGCCGGCCTTCTTCGGGGCGGTCTCCTGGGCGACCTGGGCCTGCAGGTCGCTGGGCAGGACGTTCTTCATGCCACCGGCGAGCAGGCGGCTGATCTCGGCGTCGGGCGAGGCGGCCATCACGGGCATGCCGAGGTTGATGGACCGGCTCACCTCCTTGGCGTAGGGGAGGATCGACTCGAAGCCCTGCGGGAACAGGCGCGTCACCTGGTCGATGTCGATGCCGACGTCGTCCTCGGCCTTGTTGAGCACCAGGCGGACGTTGTCGGTCTCGATCCGCAGCCGGTCCAGCGTGGACAGGAAGACGCTCATGTTCCGCACTGACGGCAGGTCGAGCGTCGCCATCACGTAGAGCTTGTCCGAGAGGTCGAAGGCGGCGAGGACGGTCTCGGCGAGCGCCGGGGGCGTGTCGACGAGGACGTAGTCGAACCGCTGGCGCACCGCTTCGATGATGCGGGTCACGTCCGGCGGCGTGATGCGGTCGGCCTCGCTCGGCTCCCGAGGGGCCGCGAGCACGTGCACGCCCGTGTCGTGGACGACCGTGTACTCCTCGATGTGGGCCTGCAGGTCCGACTCGTCGGCGTCCTCGCGCTGGAGGGCGTCGAAGATCGTGTACTTCGGTCGCAGGCGCAGGGCGGTGGACACCTCGCCGAACTGCAGGTCGAGGTCCACGATGCACACCGAGCGCCCGGTCCACTTGTGCAGGAACCAGGCGAGGTTGGTGGCGTAGAAGGTCTTGCCGCAGCCGCCGGTCGCCGAGGCGATCGTGTACACGGTGCCGGGCCGGTGGGGGAGGTGCTCGTCGCGCTCGGGCTCGGGCTCGGCAGCCACCTCGACGACGACCGGCTCGGGCGCCGACCGGGCGAGCGAGGCCGCCCGCTGCAGCGACTCGACGATCTCGCCCTCCTCGACCGGCAGCTGCAGCAGGTCGACGGCGCCGGTGCGCACGATGTCGCGCAGCGACGCGTCCGGCCGGCGCGAGAAGGCGAGCACCATGCGCATCTCCGGCAGCTCCTCGGAGATGATCCGCAGGCGGGCCAGGCCGGAGCGGGTGCCCAGGCTCGGTCCGGCGACGAGCACGTCGAAGGGGCCGTCCTCCTCGAGCACCTCGCCGACCGCGCCGATGCGCGTGCAGGTGGTGATCTTCGGGGCCTCGTCGAACTGGTCCGAGAGGCTGCGGATCTGCTCCGCCAGCGTCTCGCCCCGATCGAGGACCAGGATCTTGCTCACTCGTCCCTCTCCCACATGGGAACCGTACGCCGTCAGCCGCGAGGCAGGGCGCTGTCGGCGGACACCGGGTCGAGCACGGTCCGCCCGTCGGCGCCAGGCGTGTCCCCGGCCGGGGCGGCGTCGTCGGCGGTGAGGCTGAAGTAGAGCTGCGCGAACTGCGACACCTGCATCACCCGCTCGGCATCCGTCGGCCGCAGGGCCAGCAGGTAGGTCAGCGGCGAGCCCGACGTCTGGCGGTTGACCGAGGTGGTCTGCTGGGCCTGCTGGGCGTCGGCGGGTGCGCTGGTCGAGCGGGGGTCCTGGGCGCTCACGTCGAGGACGAGCACGTTCGTGAGGATCAGCTCGGTGCGGGGCAGCGCCGCCCCCGGTCCGCCGGCGTTGGACAGCCCGGCCGCCTCGTCGCTCGTGCCGTACTGGCCGTAGACGTTCACCGTGTCGCCCGGGGCCACGTAGCCGGCGCCGCCGTTGGTGTACGGCAGCGTCACGGCGACGCCGTCGTAGCCCTCGGGCACCGAGACGTTCGACAGCGACCGCACCGCCAGCTGCGAGGACGTGATGACCTCGCCCTCGCCGACGCCGACCACGAAGATCTGGTTGTCGAGGCCGCCGGCGGAGGTGATGGCGCCCACGGGCTGGGAGCCGGCCGGCACCTGATCCGTGCTGAGCAGGCCCTGCTCGATCACGTCGGCGCCCGTCGTGTTCGCCGGGATCTCGCTCGACGCCACGAACACCGTGACCTCGCCCGGACCCGTCGCCGTGGCGCCGCCGCCGTCCTCGTCGTCGGTGACGACCAGGTAGACGATGGCGCCGCCGATGAGGAAGAAGGCGATGCCGAACAAGATGATGAGATTCGAGCGCTGGCGCACGACGGGTCCTCTCCGCTGGCGGTGTTGGACCGATTGTCGGCAACGTCCGCTTTCGACTCCATGGCACGTCCGGGCCATTTCCGGCGCACCGATCGTGACTAGTCCGACACCGTCCGTGCGGCGATCCGGGCGCTGGTCCGTTCTCGACCCGTGGCGTGCCGGGGGCCGACACATCCCGGGTCCGGTTCGGCTCCGGCGGTAGTTTCCGGCCGTGCTCGTCCTCGGCCTCACCGGCGGCATCGGATCCGGCAAGTCGACGGTGTCGTCGCTGCTGGAGGTGAAGGGCGCGGTGATCGTCGACGCCGACCGCATCGTTCGCGAGCTCCAGCAGCCGGGCGAGCCGGTGTTCGACGCCATGGTCGACGCCTTCGGCCCCGGCATCGTCGCCGCCGACGGCACCCTCGACCGCCAGGCCGTCGCCGACATCGTCTTCGCCGACGAGGAGAAGCTCCAGCAGCTGAACGGCATCGTCCACCCGGCCGTCGGCGCCCGCATGGCCGAGCGCCTCGCCGGCCTGGCCGCCACCGACTCGGTCGTGATCCTCGACGTGCCGCTGCTCGTCGAGGGCAAGGGCAAGTACGACACGGCCGGGACGATCGTCGTCGACGTCGATCCCGAGGTGGCGATCCAGCGCTTGGTGGAGCACCGGGGCTTCAGCGAGGACGACGCCCGGGCTCGCATCGCCCGCCAGGCCAGCCGGGACGAGCGACTGGCGCTCGCCGACGTGGTGCTCGACAACGGCGGCTCGGTGGAAGACCTCGAGCGCCAGGTGGACGAGCTGTGGCAGCGGATCGAGGCGGGTGACTTCGACCGCTGAGCGCCACCGGTCTTCAGCGACGGTCACCCCGTGCGGCCCCCGTTCGAGCTAGAGCAGCGGGTTCTCCCACCGCACGCTGGAGAACCGGGCGAAGTCGGTGTCCACGGTCATGACCGTCAGGCCGTGCTCGACCGCCAGCGCGGCCAGCATGGCGTCGGGCACCAGGTTCCCGGTGACGGGCACCGTCCCGACGAGCTGCCCGTAGACGGCGGCCGTTCGCTCCGTCGCCGGCGGGATCCACGCCGGGTCGGCCGCCAGCCAGCCCTCCACGACGGTCCACGCCTGGGGTCCTGACGAGGGCCGCTCCGTCACCCGGCGGTGGGTGGCGATCCGCACGAAGGCGCCGATGGTCTGCCACGGGATGCCGACGCGCGTCGTTCCGTTCAGCACGTCCGTCAACCCCGACGCCGCTGCCTGGTGGCGGTCGGCGCTGCGGTCGACGGCGTAGAGCAGCAGGTTGGCGTCGAGGAGCACGGTCAGGTTCCGTCCAGCAGGTGGAGGACGTCGCCGATGTCGCTCACGTCGACCTTCAAGCCGAGGTCGGCTGAGCGGTGCAGCATCATGATGCGCGCTGGGCGGCATCGGGAGGAGTCCGGTCCCCGGCTACTGGTTCGAACGGATCATTCTCATGCGGTGCTGATCCTGCGAACCTGATGTCGGTCGTCCGATCGACCCCGGGTTCAGGTCGCTGCGCAAGGAGGAGTGCCGTGTCGCTCCGTCGTCGTCCGATGTGGTTCGCCCTGACCTCGGTCGCGGTGGTCGGCCTGCTGGGGCTGACCTCGCCGCCCGTCGCCGCCTCGAACGATCCGGCCGACGTGATCGTCGTCCTCCACGACGGCGTCGACGCCCGGGCGACTGCTCGCGACATGGCGCGGTCGCACGGCGCCCGCATCGGGCACGTGTACGAGCACGCGCTCACCGGCTTCGCCGCCGAGGTGCCGCAGGGACGGCTCGAGAGCCTGCGACGCGATCCGCGGGTGGACTACGTCGACCAGAACCAGCTCGTCCATGCGGTGGAGTACCCGAACGGTGTGCTTCGCATCGACGGTGACGATGCCCACGGCAACAGCGCCGTGGCCAACGGGACCGGATCCGGGGTACGGGTGGCGGTCATCGACACGGGCATCGATCTCGACCACCCGGATCTCGACGGCAACCTCGACGCCGGACTGGGCTACGACTGCGTCAACAACGACACCAACGCTGACGACGATCAAGGCCACGGCACGCACGTCGCGGGCACCGTCGCCGCCGAGGCCAACGGCAGCCAGGTGATCGGTGTGGCGCCGACGGCACGCCTCGTGCCGGTGAAGGTGCTGAGCAGCTCGGGCAGCGGGACCTGGGACCAGGTCATCTGCGGCATCGACTGGATCACCCGTCTGAACACCGATGCGGACACGTCGAACGACGTCCACGTCGCCAACATGAGCCTGGGTGGCTCCGGCTCGCACGACGGCACGACGTGCGAGCAGCACCAGGAGTCGACCAGCTTGCCGTCGACGTCGATGTTCGATGCCCTCTGCAAGGCCATGGCGGCGGGGGCGACGTTCACCGTCGCCGCCGGCAACGACGGCAAGGACGCCTCCGGCTTCGTCCCGGCGGCGTACCCGGATGTGATCACCGTGTCGGCGTACTCGGACACCAACGGCCAGTGGGACGCCACCACCACCTGCTCGGGCGTCGGGCCGTGGAAGACATGCGACGAGGCGCTGGCGTCGTTCAGCAACCACGGGACGATCGTCGACGTGACCGCGCCGGGTGTGAGCATCGTCTCCACGACCTACGACGGCAAGACCGGCTCGAAGAGCGGGACGTCGATGGCGGCTCCGCACGCGGCGGGCGTCGCCGCGCTCGTGATCGCCAACTCGTCATCGACGCTCACGCCGGCGGACGTCGCCGTGCGGCTCAAGGACACCGGCCAGTGCCCCGACGGCGCGGTCAACCCCGGTGCCGACACCTGCGCCGGTTCGTGGAGCAGCGATCCCGACGGCGTGGCCGAGCCGATGGTCAACGCCAACTGGGCGGCATCCGGGTACACGGGCTCGACGTCGGGCAACAAGGCGCCGGTGGCCCAGGACGACAGCGCATCGACGCCCGAGGACACGCCCGTCACGATCGACGTGCTGTCGAACGACAGCGACCCCGACGGGCACGCCCTGACGATCAGCAGCGTCACCGCGCCGGCCAACGGCACGGCAGCGATCGGGAGCGGGAAGGTCTCGTACACGCCCGCGGCCAACTGGCACGGCACCGATTCGTTCTCGTACACCATCTCGGACGGGAACGGCGGGACGGCCACGGCAAAGGTCACGGTGACGGTCAGCGCCGTGAACGATGCGCCGGTCGCCGTAGACGATGCCGCCAGCACACCGGTCGACACGGCCGTGACGATCACGGTCCTCGGGAACGACACCGATGTGGACGGCGATCCCTTGGTCGTCGCGTCGGTGACCGCTCCCCTCAGCGGCGGGTCGGCCGCGGTCGACTCCGACGGAACGGTGACCTACACGCCACCCGCCGGCTGGAGCGGTACGGACACGTTCTCGTACACCGTGTCCGACGGGAACGGCGGCACCGCCTCGGCCGACGTCACCGTCACGGTCGGATCGCCGACCACCATGCACGTCGGCGACCTCGACGGCTCCGCGGTGAGCACCGGCAACACGTGGACGGCGAACGTCACGATCCTGGTGCTGGACAGCACCGGGGCACCCGTGCCGAACGCCGAGGTCGTCGCGACGTGGAGCAAGGGCGCCTCAGGTTCGACCAAGTGCCCGACCGGCAGCTCCGGGACGTGCACCGTCTCGGTGTCCAAGATCCGCAAGAGCACCAGCTCCGTCACGCTGACCGTCTCCAAGGTGACCCACGCGACGCTGAGCTACTGGAGCGGCGACAACAAGGACCCCGACGGCGACTCGGACGGTACGTCGATCGTCGTCCTGAAGCCCTGAGCGACTCCAGCACCGCCGTCGATGTCGGCCGAAGAGCGCCGGACGCGGGAGCGCCGCCCGCCCCGGAGGGCGAGCGGCGCTCCCATCGTCAGGAAGCCGAGGGGCTAGGGCGCCCGGCCGGCGGCGACCTCGGCGGCGTTGACCGTCGAGTCCGAGACGGCATTGGGGCCGCCGTAGACGTGGATGGTGGCCAGCGTGTCCGAGATCGAGCCGAGGAACTGGGCGGTCGCCGTGCCGAGCTGGTTCGGCGTGAGGGTCAGCACGATGGGCGCCACCTCCTCGCCGGCGTTGGCGCTGCCGGCGAGGGCGTCGGCGAAGTCGTCGCCGCGGGCCAGGTTCACGTGCGTCGGCGTGAACGCCAGCTCGGCGATGGCCGTCTCGGCGATGACCGCCGCGGTGGCGGTGCGGTCGTTTCCGGCCAGGCGGAGGACCTCGACGCCGAGGGCGACGAGCTGGTCCTCGGTGGCCTGTGAGATCGCCGCCGTGCCGCCGAGCACCAGCACCTGCTCGATGCCGAGGGTGTCGATGGCCGCGGCCGCCTGCGCCGACAGCGACGCCGTCGGGGTGAGCAGCATCGGGAAGGCGGAGGCGTAGGCCAGCGGGCCGCCGCTCAGGGCGTCGGCGAAGCCCTGCCCGGAGGCGAGCAGCGCCGTGCGGCCGATGCCGGCCTCGTACGAGCCGATCTGCTCGGCGGGCACCGACTCGGCGATGATCCGGGCGGTGGCGTAGCGGTCGTTCCCGCCGAGGCGGTCGACCTCGAGGCCGGCGGCCACGAGCTGGTTCACCACGGTCTCGCTGATGGCGTCGGTGCCGCCCACGACGATGGCGCCGCGGACGTCGAGCGCCTGCAGCGTGTCGCGGGCGTCCTGGCTCAGGCCTGCCGAGGCGGTGAGCACGATGGGCCCGTCGAGGGCGCCGGCGAGGTAGCTGGCGGCCAAGGCGTCGGGGTACGACTCGCCGCTGGCGATGACGGCCACGGTGGCCGAGGTGAAGGTGTCGAGGGCGATGGCCTCGCTCGTGCCGTACCGGTCGACGCCGGCGAGGCGCGTGGCCTCGACGTCGGTGGTGGCGAAGGCGGTGCCGGCGGTGGCGACGCAGACGGCGCCAGCCGCGACGGCAGAGAAGAAGGTGCGACGGAACTTCACTTGGTGAACCCCCCACGACGGCGGCGGAGCAGGACGAGGCCGGTGCCGGCGAGCAGCAGGGCCGCCCCGATGGTCACCTGCTGGGAGATGTCGGTGCTGGTCCCGGTGCGGGGCAGCGTGTCGGCGTCCTGGAGGGCGCCGGCGGCCGAGCGGACCTGGAGGGTGCCCTGCGGTGACAGCGCCACGCCGGCGCCCTGGCTGACCGCGTCGACCACGGCGGCCTCGGTGTCGGGGGCGACGCCCTGTTGGGCGGCGGCCACGGCGGCCGGGACCGGCGCCGCAGCGGCGGTGGCCTGGAAGGTCTCGACGTCGGCCGCAGCGGCGGTGGCCGTGTTGCGGATCACGATGGCCACCAGCGCGACGACGGGGTTGCCGTCGACGTCGACCCCCGTGACGTACACGAAGTACACGCCCGACTCGGTCTCGGGGATGGTGATCGACTCGCTGACCGCTCCGGTCTCGCTGGCGGTGCCGGACGCGAGCTCGGCGGCGCCGGCGCCCTGGCGGGCTCGCACCAGGTTCACCGTGATGGGCGATCCGGGGGCGAAGGCGGGCGGCGCCGAGACGGTGACGGACTCACCGGGCTCCACGTCGGCCGAGGTGATGTTCGCGACCACCCGGGGCTCGACGGGTTGCTCCTCCGGGGGCTCCTCGTACTGCGCCCCCACGGGTGCTGCTGCGGTGAGCGCGAGCGCGGCCCCCACCATCAATGCCAGAACGAAGCGCCTCACGGGCTGTCCTCTCTGTCCGCCGTACACGTTCTGGGGATCATAACGCGCCCGTGACGGGTCGTCACGGAAATGTCGCACGCCGCTCGAACCGGACACCTCAGCGGCTGGCGCGCACGACGATCCGCGGGGGTTCGACGAGCGCGAACCGGCCGGCGGCGACGCCGTCCCGTACCTCGAGGCCGCGGACGGACGTCACCTCCCAGCCCTCGGCGGGTTCCACGCGCACCGAGAGCTCGTCGGGCGTGATCACCGGCTGCATCCCCACGTCGAGGGCGTACGGCGCTCCCGGCTCGATGAAGCCGGTCAGGTGCACCTGGAGCGTCGACGTCTGGCCGGGTCCCAGCGTCTGCACCGTCCAGTACAGGTTGCGGTCGAAGGCCCGGTCGCCCGACATCCGCACCGGCTGGCCGTCCACCGTCGCGCCCTGCAGCTCGAGCGCCGAGTAGACGTCGATGGTCAGGCGGCTGCGCCCGAGCGGGCCGGGGATGCCACCCAGCCCGCCGATGAGCAGCGCCGACTCGCCCTCGTCCGGTGCCCGGTTGGTGATGGCGACGGTGGCGGTGGCGTCGACCTCGCCGGTGGCGGGGTCGTGGACGACGTCGTAGGAGATCGTGCGCGACTGGTACCAGTCGATCTTGTTGGCGCTGTTGTTGAGGGTGACGACCTGGAGGAAGTCGCCGTCCACCACGGGCACGGCACCGGCGGCGCCGACCCGCTCGAAGAGCGCCTGTTCCCGCGCATGGGTGCTGAAGAGCTGGAGGCGGTTCGAACGCAGGTGCGGTGACAGCTGGTCGATGACCTGTGCCGGGGATGGCAGCGTCGACGACTGCAGCCGGTCGAAGGTCGCCTCGATGACGTCGACGAGGAACTGGCTCGCCTCCGGGCCGTCGAGCTCGAGGTACTGGTCGTAGAGCAGCACCCGCACGGCGCTCTCGGCGGTGATCGGCTGCGGCCAGCCGGCGACCTCGACCGGCCCGGTCAGCGACAGCAGGGAGGACAGCACGAAGGGATCGACGCTGATCACCCCGTCGACCGGTGCGCCCCCGGATCTCGGGTACAGGTCGGCGAGCGTGCGGGCGACGGTGGGGAAGTCGGGCACGTTGGTGACGTTCTGGAGGAACTGCTCGGGCCCGGCGGTGGCGAAGCGCCGGTACTCGGCCGGCAGCGCCGTGGCTCGGCGGTCGCTGACGTCGCGCTGGAGGGCGCCGATGGTGTCGGCTTCCACCAGGTCGAGCCGGCCGTCGTCGGCGACCAGCACCCCGTAGCCGCCGAGGAGCCCACCGCTCGCTCGCTGCTCCGACGGCGTCTGCATGACGACGAAGTAGCGGCGTGGCCCGTCGGCGCCGAGCAGGCGGGGGAGGACGTCGAGGGCGTCGAGGGCCAGGGCGGCCTCGTCGGCGGCCTCCTGCAGCTCGGCGTCGAGGTCGTCGACGACGCGGCTCGCCCGGTCGGGGAGGGCTTCGTCGGCGAGCGCCGCCACCGCGGCGCGGGCCTCGGGCAGGGCCGTCAGGGTGCGCTCGAGGGGCGGCCGGAGCATGGCGACGGCGTCGAGGTCGACCTGGGCGCCTCGGATCCGCAAGGCGTCGTCGGTCGCCAGCCGGGCGCTGTCGAGGGCGGGGTCGATCACGTCGCCCGCCGCTTCCGTGACCCGCTGGCCAGCGGCGAGGTATCGGCCGATCACCGGCAGCAGCCGCCCCGGCAGCAGCAGCGGGGCGTCGAACCCGTCGCCTGCCTCGTGCAGGCGGCGCTGCGCCCGCTCGAGCTCGGCGACGGCGAGCTCGGTCTCGCCCGTCCGCACCGCCGCCAGTCCCGCATGCGCCGCCCGGGATGCGTCGACGAGGTCGCGCTGGACGCCCAGCAGCCCGATGCCGACGGCCAGGACCGAGGCCAGCGCCGCCGCCGTCACGCCGGCGAGGACCAGCTTCGCCGGCGCCCGCTCGTGACTGCGGGCGTTGCGGACCCCCGAGACCAGCAGCACGAGCGCAGCGCCGGCGGCGAGGCCGGCGGTCGCGTAGGACGAGTCGGGCCAGACCAGCCGCAGCAGCACCTGGGCCTGGAGCGCGCCGATGGCGGTGCCGAGGGGTCGGGCCGGCCGGCGCACCGACGCCGCGCCGGCGGCCAGCCCGAGCGCGACGAACGCGACGGCACCCCACGGCCACATTCCGCCGCTGCCGACGGCGGCGATGGCTCCGGCGAGCAGGCGGGGTCCACGGCGGGCCCGCCCCGCCGCCAGCGCCACTGCGCCGGCGAACGCGGCGCGGTAGGCGACGTCGACGGCGTCGATCCCGGTCGGAGCCACGGGCGCGAACGCGGCGCCGGCCGCCGACGCCAGCACCAGCGCCCACGTGACCGCCCGGTTCGGCCGGCGGAGCAGGCGTGGGCGCGTCCGGCCGACGAGGTGCACGGCGAAGGCGGCCATGACGCCGGCCACGGCGGCCAGGAAGACCGGGAGCACCTCTGACAAGGCCGGGGCAGGTTAGAGGCCGCCCACGAGCCGCGAGGAAGCGCGCGGCCCGACCTACAGTCGGGCCGTGGACGACGAGGCCTGGCTCGCACGGCTCCGCCAGGCGGTCGCCGACGGCGTCGACCGCACGTACCCCGACGATCCGGCCGCCGTCCGGCCGGCCGGCGACCGCGACCGAGACCTCGCAGCCGTGCCCGGGGAGCTCGAGCACCGGCTGCTGGCCGTCGAGGCTCGCCTCCGGCGGATGGAGGAGGACCGGGATCGCCTGGTCGCCGACATCGCCGATGCGGTGGTCGCGCGCCTCGACGCCCGCTGGCGCGGGCTCAGCGGCTGAAGATCTTCGACCGCTTCTCGCGGATCTCGACCTCGTCATCGGCCTCGACCGGCGCTGCGGCGGCGTCCCCGTAGCCGTACCCGTAGCCGTACCCGTAGCCGTATCCGGCGTCGGTGTCGATCTGGTTGACGCTGACGCCGATGACGTTGGCGTTCACCTGCTCCAGCAGCTCCCGGGTGCGGACCAGCGTCTTGCCCATGGCCTCGTTGGCGTTGGCGACCACGATCACGCCGTCGACGTAGCCGGAGATGATGAGCGGGTCGGTCACCGGCAGCACCGGCGGGGAGTCGATGATGAGGACGTCGCACTCCTTGCTGAGCAGGTCGAGCACCTGGTGCGTGGTCTTCAAGCTGAGCAGCTCGGAGGGGTTGGGCGGCGGGGGACCGGACGGCACGACGACGAGGTTCGGCACCTTCGTGCGGTGGAACGCATCGCCGGTGAGGTTCGAGTCGAGCAGCATCGACGTGAACCCGGCCGAGTTCCGCAGTCCGAACTCCTTGTGGAGCCGGGGCTTGCGCAGGTCGGCGTCCAGCAGGATCACCCGCTTGCCCGCCTTGGCCAGCGTGACGGCCAGGTTCGCCGCCGTCGTCGTCTTGCCCTCGCCCGGCTTGGCGCTCGTGATCTGCACGACGTCGAGCGGTTGCTCGAGGCCGATGAACTGCACCGCGGTCCGCAGGGTGCGGTACGCCTCGGCGGCCGGGGACGAGGGCTCGTCGATGGTGGCGAGGTCGCTCTTGCCGTCCTTGGCGCGGGGGATGACGGGCACGAGGCCGATCGTCGGCCAGCCGGTGATCCGCTCGAGCTCCTCACGGGTGCGCACCCGGTCGTCGAGCGTCTCGAGGAGGAACGCCGCGCCGACGCCGAGCATCAGGCCGACCACCAGGCCCACCACGCCGTTGCGAAGCGGCTGGGGTTCGAAGGGCTCTTCGGGAACCTGGGCCAGGGAGATGATCTGGGCGCCGCCGGTCCGCGTGATGCGCTGGCTCACCTGCAGCGACGACAGCTCTCCCCGGTAGAGCGACAGCTGGCCCTGGACTGCGCTCACCTGGGGCTGGATCTGCTGCTCCACCTCGGCCATCTGGCCGAGGATCATGGCCCGCTCCTCCTCGTCCTCGGCGCCGAGCAGCGCGAGGTCGAGGTCGTCGAGCGGCGCCTGGAGCTCGTCGAGCTGCTGCTGGAGCGAGTCGATCTCGGCCTGGACCGTCTGCTGGGCGGCGAGGAGGTCGTCGATGGTCCGCTGGCGCTTCCACTCGACGTAGGTCTCGGCGTAGACGTTGGCCTCGCGGGCGGCCAGCTCCGGGTCGGTGGAGGTCGCCGAGATGCGCACGATGTCGGTCTGGCCGACGGCGCTGACGCTGACGTCGGGCTCGCGGCCCAGGGCCTCCTCGACGGCGTCCTCGACCAGGTTCGACTCGATGACCCCGATCTCGGTCTCCACCCGGTTGCTCGCGCTTCGGGGATCGACCTGGTCGCTGCCGGCGAGGCGCCGCTCGGCGTCGTCACCCTGGAGCAGCACCTCGGCGCCCGCCCGATACCGCGGCGTCTGGGCCAGTGAGAGACCGACGGCCACGGCGGTGACCAGGGCGGCGATCACGATGATGAGCCACTTCCGGCGCCGGGCGACGTCGAGGTAGTGCCGGAGGTCGAGCTCGTCCTCGGCTTCCATGGGGACCACGGGCGACGAACCTACTTGTGGTGGTCGGAGGGAGAGGTGGTCAGCCGGACACGACGAAGGCCCGGCCGGCGGCCGGGCCTTCGGTCAGGTCTGGTGAGGGTCAGCTGCCGAGGAACGCCGCCCGGCGGCTGTTGCGCTTCTTGGCGCCGTAGAGGGCCACGCCGCCGGCGGCGACGAGGATCACGCCGAGGCGGGCGAGGGGCACGGAGTCGTCGGCGCCGGTGCGGGGCAGGGCGCCAGCGCCGGCGGCCGGAGCCGGAGCGGCGACCGGGGCGGCGGTGTCGACGTTCACGGCCAGCACGGTGACGCTGTCGCCGCAGACGACGGTGATCTCGTGGCGGTCCTCCTCGAGCGGGGCGGTGGTGAAGCCGAAGTCGCCCTCGGCGTCAGCCGTGGTCTGGCCGGCGTCCACCTGCGTGCTGGTGGAGGTGCGCTCGACCGTGTAGTCGACGTCCTCGGCGGGCACGCAGTTCTCGCCGGTGACGGTGACCGAACCGTCGGCGTTCACGCCGGCGGACGCGACGACGGTGTCGTCGTAGGTCTGGGCACCGGCCGGCGCGAGCGTGAGCGCCGCCGCTGCGGTCACCAGGCCGAGTGCGATCACGAACCGTCGAATCATGGGAGAGACCTTCCGAGAGCGTTCCGCCAACGAGACCGGACCATACCGGACAGTGAGCCGTTCGTCACCCATCTGTCCCGCAACGGTCACTCGGAGCGTCAGTTGCCAGAGCGATCGAGGATGATGACCTCGTCCCAGCGGCGGCGGGCGACTGCCGTCTCGAGGCCGTCGACCTCTGCTCGCAGCTCGACCGTGTCGCCGGTGGCGCTGGCGTTCGGGGTCAAGGTCAGCGAGTAGCCGGAGTCCGGGACCGTCCCGGCGAAGCGGTACCGCACCTCCACCGTCGATCCTCGGGCGACGTCGACCGGGACGGCCGTCCGCGTCAGCGGCCCCACGGTCGACGCCCCAAACGCCACCTCCTCGCCGTCCACGGTGACCGACGTGGGTTCGAACGTCGAGTAGGCGGCGAGGACCAGGCGGTTCAGGCCCTCGGGGAGGCCGACCTCGGTCGGGTCGCTGCCGCCGCCACCGCTCACGTAGGGGTCGACGCCGTCGGGGAGCGCGTTCGTGAGCTCGACGGTGAGCGTCGACTCGAGGCGGCCGTCGGCCGCCACCTCCACGTCGTAGGTGGCGTGCCGGCGCAGGTAGGCGTCCATCTTGTTGGCCCGCTGGTTGTCGTGGGCGATCAGCACGTGGTCGACGGTGCCGACGTCCAGGGCTCTCGCCAGGCCGAGGCGCTCGAGCAGCGGCCGGGGCTCGTCGTCGGCGGTCGCGAACAGGAGGCGGCCGGCGCGCACCGGGCGCGAGAGCGCGTCGACGAGGTCCCGGGGGTCGGGCAACGTGCCCGACGTGAGGTCTTCGAAGGCGGCCTCGGCGGCGTCCCGCAGCGCCTCCTTGCGCTCGCCGGTGTCGTCGAGCGAGGCGCCGACGTACTGCTCCCGCAGCAGGTGGTCGACGGCGTCGTCGGCCGTGAGCGGCGCATCCCGGCCCTCGACGGCGACGGGACCGGTGACCTCGAGCAGCGCGGCGACGGCGTAGGGGTCGAGGTAGAGGACGCCGTCGACGGGTCCGCCGGCGATGGCCGGCCCCAGCTCGGTGGCCACGTCGAGCACGGCATCGAGGTCGACGGTGTTCGACCAGTTCTGCGGGAACCGGTTGGGACGGGATCCCGCGAGCGGCTGGGGGAGCGATGCCGGATCGACGCTGGCTGCGGCGGCTTGAACGTCCAGCTGGGCGGCGGCGATCGACCGCGCGGTGTCGAAGCCGAGCGCCCCTCCATCGGCGGTCAGGGTCCCGATCGCGGCCACGAAGCCGCCGAGCTCCCGGGCCTCGGCGGGGTTGCCGACGAGGACGAGGTAGCGCTTCGGGACGTCGGCCCCGAGGAGGGTCGGTGCGACCTCGAGCGCGTCGGCGGTGTTCTCCGCCGCAGGCGACGCGTCGCGGATCTCGTCGGCCAGCTCGTCGAGCCGTTCCCTGGCCGGCGGGAGCAGCCACTGGTTGGAGGCGTCCTCCACCGCAGCGAGGGCGTCGTGCAAGGCATCGGCGACGGTGCGCGCCCGTGGCGCCAGCTCGGCGACCTGTCCGACGTCGATCCCGCCGCCCGGTGCCGACAGCCCCTTGACGTCGAGGGTCGCCACCTGGTCGGCCGAGAGCGCCGCCAGCGCCCGTCCCTCCGCGGCCGCCTCATCGACGGCGTGGACGTGCTGGGACAGCACCGGCACCGCTCGGGCCGGTCCGAGCCACCACGACGAGGCGGTGTTCGAAGCGTCGGCGAGATCGGCCTCGGCCTGGGCGAAGGCGCCCTCGGCCCGGCCGTCGTCACCCGCCCGTGCCGCCTCGATGCCGATCCGAGCGGCCCGCAGACCGCTCGTCGCCCGGTCCTCGATGCTGAGCATGCCGGCGGCGAAGGCGGCGCCGGCGACGAACAGGCCGGCGACCACCGCGGCGAGCGCAGCCGCGTATGGCCGGGGCCGATGGACGTTGCGCAGCGCGGACACGTAGGCGGGCACCGGCGCCAGCGCGGCCACGGCGGTGGGCACGCCGAAGGGCAGCTCGGTGGGCAGGCGCAGCAGCGCCTGTACGGCCAAAGCCCCGATGACGGCCCCCAGCACCCGCTGGCGACGGGTCGTGAGCACCGACACGAACGCCAGGGCCAGCGCCGCTCCGGCGACCGTGAACGGCACCCACGCATCGGTGGCGGCCGCGCCAGCGGCGCCGGCGAGCACGAACCAGGTCCACCGCCGAGCGTTGGAGGCGACCGCCGGCACCAGCGCGGCGAACGCCGCCCGGTACAGCAGGTCGAGGGCGTCGGTGCCGGTGGGCGCCCCGGAGGCCAGGGCGCCGACGATCGCCGAGGCGAGGACGATGCCCGCCACGGAGGCGTTCGTGCGTCGACGGCGCCGCCGGCGGGCGGCCCGGCGTTCCGAGCTCCGGTCACCGCCGGCCGGGCGCTCCTCGAGGTTTGCGGTGGGGGTCGGCACGGTCGAGCGAACCTACCGCTGCGGGGCGGTACGGTTGGGACCGTCGTCACAGCGCCACGTACGGTGCCGATGGCGGAGTTCGGAAAATGGGAGGAGCCCATGACGGGCGCGTCGGCGGCGCACGAAGTCGAGGCACCACGGTCACGCCTGTTCGCGTGGGTCGTCCGGTGGCGCTTCGCACTGTCTGCGGCGGCGGACAGCCTGGCCGTGGCCATCGGTGTGGTGTCGGCCCTTGCCGTCCGGTTCGACTTCGACCTGTCCTGGGTGCAGTGGGCGCATGCAGCTGCGTTCGTCGCCATGGCCATCGCCCTCCAGCTCGGGCTGGGCATGCTCCAGGGCCTGTACCTCGGTGTCGCCCGCTTCGGCAGCTTCGACGAGGTGGGCGGGGTCGCCCGCTCGGTGGTCACCGGAACGGCCCTGGCGGCCTTCCTGAACCGCTTCGCCCTCGACCGACTCGTGCCGGTCAGCGTGAGCCTCGCCTACGGCCTCGTGGCCCTCGTCCTCATGTGCGCCATGCGCTACCTGTGGCGCCTGGAGCTCGAACGCCGCCGGCGCCCCGACGTCGCCACCGCCCAGAAGGTCGTGGTGTACGGGGCGGGGGAGGGGGGCCACCAGATCATCACGGCGATGCTCCGCAACCCGGACAGCCGCTACTACCCGGCCGCCCTCCTCGACGACGATCCACAGAAGGCGAATCTGCGCATCTCCAACGTCCAGGTCGAAGGGCCGCTGCACGCCCTCTGCGGCGTGGCCGAGAAGGTCGGCGCCGATGCGATGATCATCGCCATCCCCAGCGCCGACCCCGAGCTCGTTCGCCGGGCCGACCGGGCGGCACGCGAGTGCGGCCTCCAGCTGCTGATCCTCCCCGCGGTCGACGAGCTGCTGGGCAACCACCTGCGGGTCAGCGACATCCGCCCCGTCACCGAGGAGGACCTCCTCGGCCGAGGCCACGTCGACACCGACATCGAGTCGATCGCCGGCTACCTCACCGGCAAGCGGGTGCTGGTCACCGGCGCCGGCGGCAGCATCGGCAGCGAGCTGTGCCGCCAGATCCACCGGTTCGCCCCGGAGGAGCTGATCATGCTCGACCGCGACGAGAGCCTGCTCCACGCCGTGCAGCTCTCCATCGACGGCCGGGGCCAGCTCGACACGCGGGCGCTCGTGGTGGCCGACATCCGCGATCAGGCCCGGCTGTGCGAGGTGTTCGACGAGTGGAAGCCCCACGTGGTCTTCCACGCCGCCGCCCTCAAGCACGTGCCGCTGCTCGAGATGCACCCGGACGAGGGCTATAAGACCAACGTCCTCGGCACGCAGAACCTGCTCGACTGCGCCGCCGACCACGGCGTCGAGCGCTTCGTGAACATCTCCACCGACAAGGCCGCCGATCCGGTGAACGTGTTGGGCAAGACCAAGCGCGAGGCCGAGTTCCGCACGGCGGCGAAGGCAGCGATGGCCGACGGCACCTACCTCTCGGTGCGGTTCGGCAACGTGCTCGGCAGCCGGGGGAGCGTCCTCACCGCCTTCCGTGAGCAGATCGCCCGTGGCGGGCCCGTCACGGTGACGCACCCCGACGTGACCCGCTACTTCATGACCGTGTCAGAGGCGGTGCAACTGGTGATCCAGGCCGGCGCCATCGGCGGCAATGGTGAGGTGCTCATCCTCGACATGGGCGAACCGGTGAAGATCGCCGACATAGCCGGGCGTATGGTCGACGCCGACGGCGGCGGTATCGACATCGTCTATACGGGTCTTCGCGAAGGCGAGAAGCTGCACGAGGTGCTCCTCGCCGAGAACGAGACCGGTCGCCCTGGCCCGCACCTCCTCATCACCCACGTGAACGTCGACGTCGCGTCGGAGGCGTGCGGCCAGGTCGACTTGGCCCCGGCGGCTGAATGATCGCCTCACGTCTTGGGCCCCAAATTGACGATGTTTCGCCGGCGAGCGCCGTGAGGTGTCCTTGAGGCGCCAGCTTTGCTCCTGCCGTCACGAACACTGGGTGCACCGGGAAGTGCCCTGATGTGCGGCATCGTCGGCATCTACTCCTACAGCTCCCGCAAGACGATCGATCCGCACGAGCTTCGGACCATCCGGGATCACATGGCACCCCGTGGGCCCGATGCGGCGGGTTCGTGGATCTCGCACGACGGGCGCATCGGCTTCGGGCATCGGCGTCTCGAGATCATCGGGCCGGGACCGCAGGGTGCCCAACCGATGGTCCTCGATCGCTGCCGGCGCTCACCTGAGCAGGCACTGGTCGTCACCTTCAACGGCGAGATCTACAACCACGAGGAGCTGCGGAGGCGTCTCGAGGCGAAGGGTCACGTGTTCGAGAGCAGGTGTGACACCGAGGTCCTCCTGCACCTCTACGAGGAGCACGGCGACGACCTCGTGGATCAGCTCAGGGGCATGTACGCGTTCGGCCTCTGGGACGTGGGCCGGGAGCGGCTCCTTCTCGCTCGGGATCCGTTCGGGATCAAGCCGCTGTACTACGCAGACGACGGCGAGACCTTCTGGTTCGCCTCGCAGGCGCGGGCGCTCCTCGCGGGCGGGGCGGTCGACGTCACGGTGGACGAGGGCGCTGTGGCCGGCTTCCTCCTGCTGGGCAGCGTGCCGGAGCCGCGCACCGCGTGGTCAGCGATCCGCTCGGTCCCTGCGGGGTCCACGGCGGTGGGGGGGGGG
>JBKHXT010000182.1:0-11757 GCA_046565885.1 Acidimicrobiia bacterium | reverse complement strand
TGGGCACGAACTCGTCGCCCCGCTCGACGTAGCGGGCGTACACCGACAGCGCCAGGAGCTGGCCGTAGGCGTAGGCGTACACGTAGCCCGGCGTGCCGATGAAGTGCGGGATGTAGCTCCACCACAGGCGGTACCCGTCGGTGACCTCCATGGCGTCGCCGAACAGCTCGCCCTGGGTGCGGGCCCAGTGCTCGGCGAAGTCGTCGGTCGACAGCTCGCCGTGCTGCCGGCGGTGCGTGTGCACGGCGTCCTCGAAGCGGTTCATCGACACCTGGCGGAAGACGGTGGCGATGTTGCCCTCGAGGTTCTGGGCGAGGAGGGCGAACCGCTCGCCGGGGTCCTCGACCATCGACAGCAGCCGCTCGAAGGTGACCGTCTCGCCGAACACGCTGGCGGTCTCGGCCAGGGTGAGCGGCGTCATCTGCTCGAAGACGCCCTGGTGCCGGGCGAGGTAGCCGTGGATGCCGTGGCCGAGCTCGTGGGCGAGGGTCATGACGTCTCCCGGCGTGGCCGTGTAGTTGAGGAAGACGTAGGGGTGGTGGCTCGGCACCGTGTACGAGCAGAAGGCGCCGCCGCGCTTGCCCGGCCGCACCGGGGCGTCGATCCAGCCCTCGTCGAGGAAGCGGCCGACCACGTCGGCCAGCTCGGGCGAGAACGAGGCGTAGGCGTCGCGCACGATGTCGGTGGCCCGGTCCCAGCCGATGGTGGAGCGGGTGGTGGCGACGCTGGCGCTGCGGTCGTAGTCGGCGAGCCGGTCGAGGCCGAGCACGCCCGCCTTGAGCCGGTACCAGCGCTGGGGGATGTCGTAGCGGGCGACGACGGCGTCGACGAGGGCGCGCACCGACTCGTCGCTCGCCTCCTGGGCCAGGTTCCACGACGAGATCCACGTCGGGAACCCGCGCAGCTCGTCCTCGATGCGCCGGTCGGCGAGCAGCGTGTTGTACACGTACGCCCGCGTCCGCAGCCCCGGCCGCAGGGCCTCGGTCACCGCGGCGGCCGCGGCCTGGCGGACCGAGCGGTCCGGGTCGAGCAGGCGGCTGAGCCCGGCGTCGAGGGCGACGGGCTCGGGCTCGTCGGGCAGGTCGACGCGGATCGAGGCGGTCTGCTCGGTGAACAGGCGCACCCACGCCTGGCGACCGGTGGGGGCGGTGGTGGCCAGCAGCCGCTCCTCGACCTCGGACAGGACGTGGGGCTTGCCGGCCCGGAGGGTCTCGAGGTGGTGGCGATGGTCGGCGAGCGCCGGGTCCGAGATCACCGCCTCGGCGTGGTCGTCGGCGATGGCGACGATCTCGAGGTCGAACCAGACCAGCTCAGCCGACAGCGCGGCCATCCGCTCGCTCACCTCCTGCACCAGGGCGCCGCGGGCCGGGTCGGAGGTGTCGACGGCGAAGTCGAGGTGGGCGTAGCTGGCGGCCCGACCGGCCAGCTCGTGGATGGACGACAGCCGGGAGAGGGCGCCGGCGAGGCCGGCGGCGCTCGCCGTCGTGAGCGTGCCCTTCAGGTCGGCGGTCAGCGCCCGGGCGTCCTCGAGGGCCTGGTCGAGCAGGCGCCGGACGCCCTCGGCGCCCTCGCCGTCCACCAGCGTCCCGATGTCCCAGGCGACCCCTTCGGCGCCGGTGGACGTGGGCTGCTCGGTCTGCAGGTCGGCCATCCGGCGAGCATACGAACCCGCCGCCCGGCCCGCTCCTGGTCAGGCGGCGTCGGGGATCTGCTTCGCGTCGGCGGGGTCGTCGACGGCCACGTACTCGACCTTCGGCTCCTTCTTCCGGCCGATGCCGAACAGCTTCAGGGGTGCGAGGACGATGCCGAGCACGACCTTGAGGACGCCGCGCACCACGAGCAGGACGGCCCGGCCCACGGTGATGGCGATGCCGACCACGGCGGCGATCGGGATCATCACGATGGTGAGCGCCAGCTTGAGCAGCTTCAGCACGGCGGCGACCAGCGTGAACAGCAGGCCGAACAGGGCGGCGATCAGGCGGCGCACCAGGCCGATGAGCGCCACCACGGCGCCGATGAGCAGGCCGAAGGCGGCGAGCACGGCCCGTACCAGTCGGGTGGCGGCGCGCCACACGGCGTAGACGAGGTCGCCGGCGAGGTTCACCGTCGCCCGCACGATGCCGACGGCCAGGCGCACCGGGACGGCGAGCGCCAGGAACACGAAGGTGACCAGGCGGGTCACGATGCCGAGCACGCCGCCGACGGCGCGGAAGGGCAGCGTCACCACGCTGGCCACCGCCCCACGGGAGCGGTCGTCGGAGGCTTCCAGTTCGACGTCGTGGGAGCTGCGCATGATCCGATCTTGTCAGGCTGGGCGGAAGCGGACGAGGGCCACCCCGCGCTCGGTCGGGTGGAACACGGCCTCTACCCGATCGCCCACCGACACGGACCACGGGTCGCACTCGACGATGTTGGTGATGACGCGTGGCCCCACCTGCTCGACGGCGCCCTCGGGCAGGTCGAGCTCGACGTAGGCCAGCACGTAGGGGGCCGCCTCGGCGTAGGCGCCCTGGCCCCGGCGGGCGATCGAGAAGCTGTACACCGAGCCGGTGCCGGGCAGCTCGACCCACTCGACGTCGAACGACGCGCAGCTCGGGCAGAAGCCCCGCGGGTACCAGATGACGGTGCCGCAGTCGGTGCAGCGGGGCAGCACGAGGCGGCCCTCGGCGGCGGCGTCCCAGTAGGGCTTCGCCTCCTGGTGGACCCAGGGCTCCGGTGCGGGGAGCGTGCTCATGCGTCCCTCCCGAGGATCAGGGTGGCCGAGCCGTGGCGGGTGCCGAGCGATCCGCCGGTGCCGTGGGCGAGGGCGATCTCGCAGTCGGGCACCTGCACGGCCGGGTGGGCCTCGCCCCGCAGCTGGCGCACGGCCTCGATCACCTTGGTGATGCCGCCCCGGTTCGTGGGGTGGTTGTTGCAGAGGCCGCCGCCGTCGGTGTTGAACGGCAGCCGCCCGTGCGGCGCCTGCAGCGCGCCGTCCTGGACGAAGCGGCCGCCCTCGCCCTTCTCGCAGAAGCCGAGGTCCTCGATGGTCTGCAGCACGGTGATGGTGAAGCTGTCGTAGATGGAGGCGTAGTCGATGTCGGCGGGGCTGACGCCGGCCTCCTCGAACGCCCGGGGGCCGGACCAGACGGCGCCGGTGTGGGTGAGGTCGATGCGCCCGCCCGACGTGTGCTTGGGGGCCTCGCCGTGACCGAGCACGACCGGTGCGTGGCGGTCGAGCGACCGGGCCACCTCGGGCGACACCACCACGAGGGCGCCGCCGCCGTCGGTGATCACGCAGCTGTCGAGGCGGTGGAGCGGGTCGCACACCATCGGCGACTCGAGCACCTCCTCGACCGTGACCACGTCGCGCAGGAACGCGTTCGGGTTGTGCTGGGCGTGGGTGCTGGCGGCGACCTTGATCTCGGCCAGCTGCGCCGACGTGGTGCCGAACTCGTGCATGTGCCGGGTGGCGGCCATGGCGTAGTTGGTCAGCACCGACGTGCCGTAGGGGACCTCGAAGGAGAACTCGGGGGCGTCGCCCACCCGGCCGCTGCCGCCCGGGCCGGAGCCGCCGGTGCGGGGCTTGCCGGCCAGGGTGATGAGCGCGACCGAGCACTTGCCGGCGGCGATGGCGGCGGCGGCGTGGCCGACGTGGGCGACGTAGGACGAGCCGCCCATCTCGGTGCTGTCGACGTAGGACAGCCGGTCGAGGCCCAGGTACTCGGCCATCGACAGCGGCCCGAACCCCGGCGCGTCGCCGGCGCAGAAGTAGGCGTCCACGTCGTCGAGGCCGAGCCCGGCGTCGGCGAGGGCGCCCACCGCGACCTCGGCGTGGATCTGGGCGGTCGTGCGGTCGGGGATCGTCCGGAGCGGGTGCTCGAACGCGCCGGCGACGTGCACCGCTCCCCTGATCGTCCCCGTCATGGGGCCGGAGCCTGGTCGCCGGCGCCCCGCCGGGCCAAACGAGCGGGCGGCTCGTGGCACGGCGTGTGACGGCTTTCATCTGGACGAACCGGACATCTCGTGCTTCGGTTAACGGCGTTACCTCAGTGGCGTTCCGAAGGGGGACCGCGTGCTCGGTCGCATCGCAGAGCTGGTCATCGTGCGACGGCGGGCCGTGCTCGTCGGCGCCGTCGTGCTGTTCGCCGTGGGGGGCGCGCTGGGCGGCAACGTCGCCCAGCACCTGTCCGCCGGCGGGTTCGAGGACCCGGGCAGCGAGTCGTTCCAGGCCGACCAGGCCCTGCTCGACCGCTTCGACGCCGGCGTCCCGAACCTCGTCCTCGTGCTCACCGCACCGCCGTCCGGGGCCACCGGGCCCGACGGCACGCCGGTGCTGCCGGTGGACGACCTGGCCGCCGCCGCCGACGGCGTCGCCCTCACCGAGCGGGTCGCCGCCATCCCCGACGTCACCGACGTCGTCTCGTACTGGTCCGTCGGCGGGCAGGCGCCGCTGCGCAGCGAGGACGGCGAGCACGCGCTGCTCGTCGCCCGGATCCTGGGCACGCAGGACGCGGTCGACGAGCGGGTGCGCGAGATCGTGCCCGAGCTCGAGGCGGCCGGCGGCTCCCTCGAGGTCGAGGTCACCGGCTACGCCGAGATCTTCCGCCAGGTCAGCGACCAGATCGAGCACGACCTGATCCGGGCCGAGACCATCGCCCTGCCGGTCACCCTGCTGCTCCTGCTCGTCGTGTTCCGCGGCGTGGTCGCGGCCGCCCTGCCGCTGGCCATCGGGGCCCTGTCCGTGGTGGGCACGTTCCTCGTCCTGCGCGGCATCTCCGAGGTCACCGAGGTGTCGGTGTTCGCCCTGAACCTGACGACGGCCATGGGCCTCGGCCTGTCGATCGACTACGCGCTGTTCGTCGTCAACCGGTTCCGGGAGGAGCTGTCCCACGGCCACGAGCCCCACGTCGCCGTCCGGCGCACCGTGCGCACCGCGGGGCGGACCGTGGCCTTCTCGGCGGGCACGGTGGCGGCGTCGCTGCTGGCGCTGCTCGTGTTCCCCGTCGCCTTCCTCAAGTCCTTCGCCTACGCCGGCGTCGCCGTGGCCGGCCTCGCCGGGCTGTTCTCGGTGGTGGTCCTGCCGGCGATGCTCGCCGCGCTCGGCCACCGGGTGAACGCCCTGTCGATCCGCCGGCGGCGGGACGAGCGCCCGGAGGAGGAGGGCTTCTGGTACCGCACGGCCAGCCGGGTGATGGCCCGCCCGGTCGGCATCGCCACCGCCGTCGTCGTGGTCCTCGTCGTGCTCGGCCTGCCCTTCCTCGGCATCGACCTCGGCCTCCCCGACGACCGGGTGCTCCCCGAGTCCGCCCCTGCCCGGGCCGCTGCCGACGTCATCCGCGACGAGTTCCGCTCCAACGAGGCCGGCGCTTCGTCGGTCGTCGCCACCGACGTCGGCGACACCTCGTCGCCCGCCGTGCGGGAGGCGCTCGACGCCTACGCCCGCCAGCTCTCCGCCCTCGACGGCGCCGAGCGGGTCGACGCGCTCACGGGCATCTACGCCGACGGCCAGCAGCTGCTCGACGCCGAGACCGCCGCCGCCGTGGCGCCGGAGGCGATCGATCGCTTCCAGCACCCCGACTCGATCTGGGTCTCGGTCGTGCCCGACCACGAGCCGAACTCGGCCACCGGCGAGGCCTTCGTCTCCGCCATCCGCGACGTGCCGGCGCCCTTCGACGACGTGCGGGTCACCGGCCCCTCCGCCCAGCTCGTCGACTCCAAGGCGGCCCTGCTCGGTCGGATGCCGTTGGCGCTCGCCATCATCGCCGGCATCACCTTCGCCCTGCTGTTCCTGCTGTTCGGCTCGGTGGTCGTGCCGCTCAAGGCGCTCGTGCTGAACGTGCTCTCGCTCAGCGCCACCTTCGGCGCCATGGTCTGGATCTTCCAGGACGGCAACCTCTCCGACGTCCTCGGCTTCACGGCCACCGGCACGATCGACGCGAGCACGCCGATCCTCATGTTCTGCGTCGCCTTCGGGCTCTCGATGGACTACGAGGTCTTCCTCCTGTCCCGAATCAAGGAGGAGCACGACGCCGGCGCCGACGATCGCCGTGCCGTCGCCCTCGGCCTCGAGCGCACCGGCCGCATCGTCACCGCCGCCGCCCTGCTCATCGCCGTCGTCTTCCTCGCGTTCGGTACGAGCGAGGTGACCTTCATCAAGCTGTTCGGGCTCGGCCTGGCGCTGGCCGTGCTGACCGACGCGTTCCTGATCCGCGGCACGCTGGTCCCCGCGTTCATGCGCCTCGCCGGCGGCGCCAACTGGTGGGCGCCGGCGCCGCTCCGCCGCCTGCACGACCGCATCGGCGTCAGCGAGCACGTCGACCTCGACGGCTACCTGCTCGAAGGCGCGCCGACGCGGGCCGGTACGGTCGACCCGGTGCTGGTCGAGCCCGCGCCCCGCCCCCGCCGCAGCCGCCCGCTGGTGGCCGCCGGCCGGACGGCGCCGTGGGAGCGGGACGACGACGGGTGAGCCCCGAGCGACGTCGCGCCCGCCGCGGCGAGGGGGCCCGCCTGCGCGACGAGATCCTCGCGGCCGCCGAGGAGCTGCTGCTCGAGACGGGGTCCGAGGACGAGGTGTCGGTCCGCGCCGTGGCCGAGCGGGTGGGCGTGACCCCGCCGTCGATCTACCGGCACTTCGAGGACAAGGGCACGCTCATCTTCGAGGTGTGCGACCGCCAGTTCCGCCGCTTCCACGAGTACCTCGACGCGAAGCGCAGCGGCCACGCCGACCCGGTCGAGGCGCTGAAGGCCACCGGGCGGGCCTACATCGAGTTCGGGCTGACCTATCCCGAGCACTACCGCATCATGTTCATGGGCCGCTCCGACCTGACGCCGGAGCAGTACCAGGACCACGTGCTCGCCGAGCACGAGTCGTTCATGGCCCTCGTCGGCTCGGTCCAGGACTGCATCGACGCCGGCCGCATGGACGGCGACGCCCTCGAGCGGGCCACGCTGCTGTGGACGGTCACCCACGGCGTGACGTCGCTGCTGATCGCCAAGCCCAACTTCCCGTGGCCGCCGGTCGAGCGCCTCGTCGAGCAGGTGCTCGACATGGCCGAGGGCGGCCTGTTCAGGCCAGACCCGGCCGCCCCGGCCGGAGCGCCCACGACGACGCCTCGTCCACGGGCGCGTCCGGCACGGTGACGTCCTCGACGAGCCGGTACGTGGCGGTCCAGCCGTCGGCGCCGATCTCGTGGAGCACCCAGCCGCGCCGCGTCACCTCCGACCAGGCGACGCCCGTCGACAGCGCCTCGATGAGCGGGGCGGCCGCCCGCAGCTGGCCCGGGATGTCGGACGACACGCCGGGCGCGACCAGCTCGGTGGCCACGATCGGCGAGCCGTCGTCGTCGGCGTCGGCGTGCAGCTCGGCGACCCAGGACGAGTGCACGTCGCCGGTCAGCACCACCGGCGTCGGCGATCGCGAGAGCACGTCGAGGAACCGCTGGCGCGCCGCGGGGTAGCCGTCCCACTGGTCGAGGTTCCAGGCGACGTTGCCCGGCGCCAGCCGCCACTCGTGGACCACGACCTGCTGCACGACGGCGGTCCACACGGCGTCGTGGCCGGTGGCCGCCTCGTCGAACCACGCCTGCTGCTCGTCGCCGAGCATCGTGACGGTGTCGGAGGCGTCGCAGCGGGGACCGATGTCGCGGCCGAGCGTGCCCTCGCACGGCTGGGGGTCGCGGTGCTGGCGCGTGTCGAGCAGCACGAACCGGGCGAGCGCGCCCCAGTCGACGGTGCGCCGGATCTCGAGCGCGGGGCCGTCCGGCGCCGGCAGGCGGGTGGGGGTGAACTCCCACCACGCCCGGTAGGCGGCGGCCCGCCGGTCGAGGAACGCCTCGTCCCCGGCCACGCCGTCGGTGCCCTGGTAGGCGTCGACGACCTCGTGGTCGTCCCACACGATCAGCCACGGCGCGACCGCGTGGGCCGCCTGCAGCGCCGGTTCCCGCTTGTACCGCCGCCACAGGTCCCGGTAGCCCTCGAGGTCCGTGGGCACGGGCACGTCGATGGGTCGCACGGAGCCGACCTCGTCCTCGTACACGTAGTCCCCGCAGTGCACCACCACGTCGGGCCGCTGGGCGGCGACGTCCTCGAGGGCGGTCCAGTAGCCGGAGGACCACCGCTGGCACGACAGGTGCCCGACCCGGACCGGGGCGTCGGGCAGCTCGCCCGGTGCCGGCGCCGTCCGGGTGCGGGCCGGCGTGGAGACGTGGCCGTCGGCGACGAAGCGGTACCAGTGCACGGTGTCCGGCGCGAGGCCGTCGACCACGACCCGGGCCGTCATCCCGGCGTCGGGCTCGGCCGTCGTGGTCGTGCGGGCGAGGATGGTCGTGAACGCCTCGTCGAAGGCCACCTCGACGGTGAGCTCCACCGGCGCCGGCCGGTCGACCCACGTCCACAGCACGACCGAGGTGTGGTCCGGATCGCCCGAGGCCACGCCCAGGCCGAACGGCGGTGAGCCCTGCGCCGGGCCGTGGTCCACCGGTGCCAGCGTCGACGACGGGGCAGGCGGCGTGGTGGTCGTCTCGCCGGGTGGGGGCGGGGTGCGCTCGGTGTTCCCGTCGCCGCCGCACGCGGCGACGGCCGCCGTGGCGGCGAGCGCCCCGGCGCCACCGAGGAAGCGACGTCGGGTCCAGCGCACGTGACGATCATGTCGCGGACGGCTACCTCCCCCGGGGCAGCGGGTAGGGCACGACCATGGCCAACCGGACGCAGGAGACAACGCACACCCGCCTCGCCGCCGAGCACGGCCCCACCGGACACACCCAGCACGACGGCGACTCGGCCCGGTCCGCCGGCATGGGCATGGCGTCGCTGGTGGCCGGCGCCCTCGGCGTCGTCGCCGGCATCGTCCCCCGCCTGGGCGTCGGCGCGCTGATCCTGGCGGTGATCGCCTTCGCCACCGGCATCCCGTCGATGCGCCACGGCACCCGGGCCGCCGGCTTCCGCTACGCCCGCATCGGTGTCGTGCTGGCCGTCATCGCCGTGCTGCTCGGCGTGCTGAACGTGGCGATCCAGCTCGAGCTGTTCGACTACTTCACGACCGGCGACACCACCGGCTCGGACGACAACCCGCTCTAGCCCTCGGCGACGGCGACCGGCTCGGCGTCCGGCGGCGGGGTCGGCGCGCCGAGCAGCGGCGCGTAGTCGGCGGCCAGGCGGTCGAAGTCGAGGTCGCGCAGGAACCGGCTGAACGCGACCTGGGCGGCCAGGGCGTTGACGTCGCGGAACACCTCGGGCAGGAAGGCCGGCGGGGCGATGAGGCCCTCGTCGTAGAGGGCGTTGACCGCGCCCATCTGGTTGATGTCGACCTTCCCGCAGAACAGCAGCGGCACCCGGTCGAGCCGGCCGGTGCGGATGGCGACGCGCACGTACGCGTAGGTCAGCACCAGGCCCTTGCCGTAGCCGAGGTCCTTGGTGAACGGCAGGCCGGTGGGCGTCGACCCCCGGAACACGCGCATGGCCAGCTGCCAGCACTCGTCCTCGTCGAGGCCCTGCGTGCGGAAGTGCTCGACCACCTCGACGAAGCTGGCGCCGTCGTTGGCCAGGGCGATGGCGTCGATGCGGTCGGCGATGCGCAGCAGCCGGGCCGGGTGCGAGGTGAGCGACAGGATCTCGGTGAGCGTCGCCAGGCCCTCCTGGGTGACGTTCACCGGGGGCGGCGCCTTGCCGAGGAACGTCAGGTGCGGCTGGGCCCGGCCGTTGTCGCTGGTGCCCACGTGCACCCAGCCCTCGTGCGACTCGAGCTGCTCGATCTGGCGCTCGGAGAACATGGCGTCGGCCCGCAGCTTGATGTAGCTGGAGCCGGCGGCGGCGTCGGCGACGATGCCGTCGTCGAGCACGACGTCGCACATGCCCGGGCCCATCGATCGGTCGAGGCGCTCCTGCAGCAGGCCCACCGCGTGCTCGCCGTCGATGTGCTTCTCGTCGCGCTCGTCGATCGGGAGGTCGGACACCCACCGCAGCGCGTCGCGGAACTGCCCGGCGAGGTCGGCGACCGTGGGCCCGCCGGCGTGGAAGACGTCGTCGGTCGTGCCGTAGAGCTGGGCCGACAGGGGGCCGAAGGCCTCGGTGCCCCGGGCCTCGAGCAGGTCGAGCGTCAGCCGGTACTGCTCGCAGGTGCGCTTCAGCAGCTGGGAGAGCGTCGACGTCGTCCCGAGCGACGTGCCGATCCGCAGCTCGAGGTCGAGGAACCGCTCGCGCACGGCGTCGAGGTCGAAGCCGAGGTCGCGGGCCCGGTACCAGTCGGCGTCGACGGCGGGCTGCTCGCGAAGGTTGGAGGCGAAGAACGCCTCGCGCACCGGCTCGTCCCACTTGATGGCGTTGAGCACCCGGATCGGGCCCTGGGCGTCGACGATCGCATCGGAGATCGCTCGCACCGTCTCTTCGTAGCGCTCGGCCATGCCGCTCCAAGGATGCCCGGGCCCGGTGCCTTTTGCGGGAATACCGGCGGGGCCTGCAGACTTGATCTTGACCGATCAGTCAACTTCCCCGGTTCCCACCGACAGGAGCACCACCATGGCAACCGCCGTCATCGTCGACGCCGTCCGCACCGCTGGCGGCAAGCGCTTCGGCCAGCTCTCGGGCTGGCACCCCTCCGACCTCGCCGCCGAGACGCTGAAGGCCCTCGCCGAGCGCAACGGCCTCGATCCCGCGCTGGTCGACGACGTCGTCATGGGCTGCGTCATGCAGGTGGGCAGCCAGGGCCTGAACATCGGCCGCAACGCCGTGCTCGCCGCCGGCTGGCCCGAGAGCGTTCCCGCCACCACCGTCGACCGCCAGTGCGGCTCGTCGCAGCAGGCCGCCCACTTCGCCGCGCAGGGCGTCATCGCCGGCGCCTACGACGTGGCCATCGCCGCCGGCGTCGAGGTCATGACCACCACGCCGATGGGCGCCTCCATCACCCCCGGCTCCATCCCCTTCGGCCCCGGCGCCGCCGGCCGCTACGCCGACGTCGAGTACATCGAGGGCTGGAAGGGCCTGATCCCCCAGGGCGTGTCCGCCGAGATCATCGCCAACAAGTGGGACCTGTCCCGCGAGGACCTCGACCAGATCGGCTACGAGAGCCAGGTGCGCGCCGCCCGCGCCCGCGACGAGGGCCGCTTCGACAACGAGATCATCCCGGTCAAGGTGAAGAAGCTCGACAAGGAGACCGGCGAGCTCATCGACACCGGTGACCAGATGGCCACCACCGACGAGGGCATCCGCGACACCACGATGGAGACGCTGGCCAACCTGAAGCCGGCCTTCATCCCCGACGGCAAGATCACCGCCGGCAACTCGTCCCAGATCTGCGACGGCGCCTCGGCGATGCTGATCATGTCCGAGGAGAAGGCCAAGGAGCTCGGCCTCACCCCGCGAGCCCGCTTCCACACCTTCGCCCTCGCCGGCGTCGACCCGGTCACCATGCTCACCGGCCCGATCCCGGCCACCGAGAAGGTCCTGGCCAAGGCCGGCATGACCATGGACGACATCGACCTGTTCGAGGTCAACGAGGCCTTCGCCTCGGTCGTCCTGTCGATGGCCATGGTGCACGGGATCGACCCGGACAGGATCAACGTGAACGGCGGAGCGATCGCGCTGGGCCACCCCGTCGGCTCCACCGGCAGCCGCCTGATCACGACCGCCCTGCACGAGCTCGAGCGGACCGACAAGCAGTTCGCGCTGATCACCATGTGCGCCGGCGGCGCGCTGGCCCCCGCCACCATCCTCGAGCGCCTCTAGCCCCCCGGTCCCCCCGGCTTCCCCTGCCGCTTGTACGACCGCAGCAACATCATCCGC
>JBKHXT010000181.1:0-12569 GCA_046565885.1 Acidimicrobiia bacterium | reverse complement strand
CCGACAAGGGCCGGGTCCTCACCGCCATGTCGGCGTTCTGGTTCGAGCTGCTGGCCGACGTGGCGCCCAACCACCTCGTCTCCACCGAGCTGGCCGACTTCCCCGAAGGCGCCCGCGACCCGGCGCTGGCCGGTCGCACCATGCTGGTCCGCCGTGCCGAGATGCTGCCGATCGAGTGCGTCGTCCGCGGCTACCTGACCGGCTCGGCGTGGGCGGAGTACCGCGAGCACGGGACCATGCACGGCCAGCGCCTGCCGGAGGGCATGCAGGAGTCCGACCGCCTGCCCGAGCCCGTGTTCACGCCGGCCACGAAGGCGGCGGCGGGCGAGCACGACGAGAACATCGATTTCGACACCGCCGTCGACCTCGTCGGCCGCGACGTCGCCGAGGCCGCACGGGCCATCTCCCTCGCCGCGTACCAGCGGGGGGCCGACTGGGCTCGCGAGCGGGGGATCATCATCGCCGACACCAAGTTCGAGCTCGGCTGGATCGAGGACGAGCTCGCCATCTGCGACGAGGTCATGACGCCCGACTCGTCGCGCTTCTGGCCGTCGGCCGACTGGAAGCCGGGCACGACGCCGCCCAGCTTCGACAAGCAGCCGCTGCGCGACTGGCTGGCCGCCGTCGACGGCTGGGACAAGACCCCGCCGCCGCCCGCCCTGCCGCCCGAGGTCGTCCAGCAGACGTCCGAGCGCTACCGCGAGGCCTACGAGCGCATCTGCGGCCGCTCGCTCAGCGACTGGCCGGGCGGCCGGTAGGTTCGGGCCATGCGCTTCGACGTCCAGGTGGAGACCCGGCCTCGCGCCGGGATCGCCGACCCCGAGGGCTCCACGATCGAGCGGTCGCTGCCGGCCCTCGGCTTCGAGGGCATCCACGGGGTGCGGGTCGGCAAGTCCTTCCGCTTCCACGTGGAGGCCGACGACGAGGCGGCGGCCACGGCGCTCGTCGAGGACGTGTGCGCCCGGTTCCTCACCAACCCGGTGATCGAGGACTCGTCCATCACGGTCACGGCGGCCGCCACCGCATGAGCACGCGCATCGGGGTCGTCCTCTTCCCGGGATCCAACTGCGAGCACGACGCGGTCGAGGCGGTCCGCGGGCTGGGCGCCGACGCCGAGGTCCTCTGGCACGGCGACGAGACCGTGAAGGACGTCGACGGCGTGATCGTCCCCGGCGGCTTCGCCCACGGCGACTACCTGCGCCCCGGCGCCCTCGCTCGCTTCTCCCCGGTCATGCAGGCCGTGCAGCGCTTCGCCGCCGACGGCGGTCCCGTCGTCGGCATCTGCAACGGGTTCCAGGTGCTGACCGAGGCCGGCATGCTCCCCGGCGCCCTGCAGAAGAACGCCGGGCTGAAGTTCCTGTGTCGCACGGCCACGCTCCGCGTGGAGACCACCGATTCGGTGCTGACCAGCGCCGCATCGGTGGGTGCCGAGCTGCGCATCCCGGTGAACCACTTCGAGGGCAACTACACCTGCGACGACGCCACGTTGGCGCAGCTGAAGGACGAAGACCGCGTCGTCGTCCGCTACGTCGAGAACGTCAATGGGTCGGTCGACGACATCGCCGGCGTGTGCAACGAGGGCCGCAACGTCGTGGGCCTGATGCCGCACCCGGAGCGGGCGTGCCACCCGCTGCTCGGGTCGACCGACGGCGAGGTGCTGGTGCGCTCGCTGCTCGACGCCGCCAGCCGCGCCGCGGTCTGACGGCGGTACGCAGCCGCTGCCAGTTTCGCTACGAGGCCCGGCTGATCCCGGCCTTCTTGAGCACTGACGCCTCGACGCCGAGCTCGCGCCAGGCGGCGTAGGAGATGCCCTTGCGCTCGCTGTAGCCCTTGGCCGCCTCGACGAAGTCCTTCTCGAGCGCCTCGAGGTCGGCCTTGTTCTCGTTCGATTCCAGCTCGGCCTGCAGGTCCATGCGGTCCTGGATCAGCTGCAGCTTCTTCACCGGATCGGCGCTGTCCAGCTGGTCCTCGATCTTGGCCAGTTGGGCCTGGATCGACTCGACCGTGCGCTTGCGCCCGCGCTTGGGCTTGTGCTGCTCCAGCGCTTCCAGATAGTCGCGAACCGCCCGCCCCTGCCGTCGACCTTCTGCGAGTGCTGCCTTGTGCTCTTCGCTCATCTCTCGCTTCGGTGCCATGGCGCATGAGGGAACCACAGTCGACGCCATTTGGCAATTCGGAACCCTCTGGACGGACCTCATTCTCGATGACCGCCCGGATCCATTGAGCGATTGCGACCGAACGGTTCAGGGCCCGGACGGCCGGCGCCTAGCGTGCGGGACATGGCCTCCCCGGAGCCGCAGGCGCTCGATCCCGATGTCCACCGCTCGCTCGGCCTGACCGACGACGAGGCGGAGGAGATCGCCCGGATCCTCGGTCGGGCGCCCACGCACCTCGAGCTGGCGATGTACTCGGTGATGTGGTCCGAGCACTGCTCGTACAAGTCGTCGCGCGTCCACCTGCGCCGGCTGCCCTCCGAGGCGCCGCACGTGCTCGTCGGCCCGGGCGAGGGCGCCGGCGTGGTCGACGTCGGCGACGGCATCGCCGCCGCCTTCCGCATCGAGAGCCACAACCACCCGTCGGCCATCGAGCCCTACGAGGGCGCCGCCACCGGCGTCGGCGGCATCCTGCGCGACGTCTTCTCCATGGGCGCCCGACCCATCGCGCTGATGGACCCGCTGCGGTTCGGTCCGCTCGACGACGCCCGCAGCCGCTGGATCGCCGAGGGCGTCGTCTCCGGCGTGTCCGGCTACGGCAACTCGGTGGGCGTGCCCACCGTCGGCGGTGAGACCGTCTTCGACGAGACCTACCGCGAGAACCCGCTCGTCAACGTGTTCTGCCTCGGCGTCCTGCCCCACGACCGCCTCGCGCTCGCCCGGGCGTCGGGACCGGGCAACCTCACCGTGCTGTTCGGCTCGTCCACCGGCCGCGACGGCATCGGCGGCGCCAGCGTGCTCGCCTCCGCCGGCTTCGAGGAAGGCGATGAGACCAAGCGGCCGAGCGTCCAGGTGGGGGACCCGTTCGAGGAGAAGCGCCTCATCGAGGCGTGCCTGCAGATCCTCGACGAGGGCCTCGTCGTGGGCATCCAGGACCTCGGCGCCGCCGGCATCACCGGCGCCGCCAGCGAGACGTCGTCGAAGGGCGGCGTCGGCATGGACCTGTACCTCGATCAGGTCCACGTGCGCGAGGAGGGCATGGAGCCCTTCGAGATCATGATCAGCGAGAGCCAGGAGCGGATGCTCGCCATCGTCGAGCCGGCGAACCTCGACCGCCTGCTCGAGATCTGCGAGCGGTGGGAGATCCGGGCGTCGGTCATCGGCACGGTCACCGGCAGCGGCCGGTTCCGCGTGCTCGACACCCTCGACGGCGAGGTGCTCGCCGACCTCCCCGCCAGCTCGCTCGACGACGCCGCCCCCGTCTACCAGCGGCCGCTCGAGGAGCCGGCCGATCGGGCCGAGCGGGCGGCCGACGTGGCCGAAGCGCTGCCGGCGCCGGACGACGCCGCCGCCGACGTCCTCGCCCTCATCGCCGACACGTCGTGGGTGTGGTCGCAGTACGACCACCAGCTGTTCCTGAACACCGTCGAGGGCCCCGGCGGCGACGCCACCGTGCTGCGCCTGAAGGACCCCCGGACGGGTGAGCCCACGGGGCGGGGCCTCGGCCTCACCACCGACGGCAACCACCGCTGGTGCGCGCTCGACCCCCGCAGCGGGATGGCCGCCGTCGTCGCCGAGTCGGTCATGAACCTCGCCACGGCCGGCGCCCGGCCCCTCGGCCTCGTGAACTGCCTGAACTTCGGGAACCCCGAGCACCCCGAGGTCATGTGGCAGCTCTCCGAGGCGGTCGACGGCATGGCCGAGGCGTCGCGCGCGCTGTCCGTCCCGGTGATCGGCGGGAACGTGTCGCTCTACAACGAGTCGGGCGGCCGCGACATCGACCCGTCGCCGGTGATCGGCATGGTCGGCCTCGTCGAGCAGCTCGACCGGCGACCACCCGGCATCGGGCTCGTCGACGGGACGACGCTGGTCCTGCTCGGCCGACCGGCCACCACCCTGTCCGGCAGCGCCTGGGCGTGGTCGAGGGGCCACCGCGGCGGGCTGCCGCCCCAGGTCGACCTCGACTCGATCCGCGACACCGCTGCGTTCGTCCGAGACGCCGTCGCCTCGGGCCGGGTGCGGGCCGCGCACGACCTCGCCGGCGGCTTCGGCCCGGCGCTCGCCGAGATGGCGGTGGCCACCCGGGTCGGCGCCCGGGCCGACCTCCCCGACCCCGGCGGGCACGTCGCCCTGTTCGCCGAGACGCCCGGCGCCGTGCTCGTCGCCGTCGACCCGGACGGTGCCGAGGCGCTGGTGGCCGATGCCGGATCGGCCGGGGTGCTCGCCCAGGTGGTGGGCGAGGCCGGCGGCGACCGACTCGTCATCGGCGACCTGGTCGACGTGGCCGTCGACGAGGCGGCCGACGCGTGGCGGGACCGCCTGCCCCGGGCCCTCGGCGCCGGCACCACCCAGGGCTGACGGCCGAAGGATCGGCGCGTACGTGGGCCAGACGGGCACGAACGCGCCGATCGGCGCGCTCGGCCACGTCCGCTCAGCCGTGGGGGCGGGCCTCCGGCGGGACCGTGTGCAGGTGGAGGTGGCCCTCGGCGTCCTCGTGCTCCTCGATGATCTCGGCCAGGGGCTTGAACAGCACCCGCTCGAGGATGAAGAAGCGGGCCACCCAGAGCACGCCGAACGAGGCGATGTTCGTCACCATCACGACGAGGGTGTTGTCCGGCCACCGGTCGGCCGCCCAGGCCACGGCGAAGGTCGAGATGATGAGGCCGAGGAAGGCCATGGCCCAGAAGGGGAGGACCTCGCGGGTGAAGGAGTGGGCGCCCCGCTTCTGGAAGGTCCACGCCCGGTTCACCAGGTAGTTGGGCAGGGCGCCCAGGGTCACGGCGATGATGTTCGCCGGCACGGCGTCCATGTCGACGACCTCGAGCAGCACGAACAGCGTCACGGTGCTCGTGACCACGCCGCTGAGCGACGCCGCCGAGTACTTCGCCCACTTGGCGATCCAGGGGCGGCGGCCGAGGAGGGGCAGCGCCGGTGCGTCGGCGGGGGACGACATCCGGCGGAGGGTATCCACCTCGCGCCCGCGCAACCGACCTCGCGGCGGCACCGGGAGTGGGCCGGGCGCCGGCCATGGGGCAGGATGGCGCCCGACCGTTCGCAGCCGGAGGGACGATGAGCGAGGACCACGACCAGGCCGGACACGACCTCGAGGCCGATGTGCGTGCCCTGCGGGCCGACGTCGCCGCCCTGACCGCCCGCCTCGACCAGGTGGCGTCGCGCCTCGACGCCCTGCCGACCGCGGGTGACCTCCGGGCCCACCTCGCCGACGCCCTCGGCCCGCTCGACGGCGACGCCGTGGTGGTCGAGCTCGCCGCCCTGCGCCAGCGGCTCGGCACCGACGACGGCACGCTGGTCGAGCAGCTGCAGGACAACCTCGCCGACGTCGCCTCGGGCGAGGTCGTCGGCGCCCTGTGGGACGAGGTGCGCGGCGTCCGCGCCGCCATCGACGGCATGGACGCCGGCACCGCCCCGGCCTCCGACGACGGCGCCGTCGCCGAGGTGCTCGAGTCCCTCGCCACCCTGCGCGGCGAGGTCGAGGGCATCGGCGCCGCCCTCGCCGCCGACACCGAGCCGTCCGCCGACCCGGCCGTGGCCGGGCTGCGCGACGACGTCCGGGGCCTCGTCGACGAGGTGCGGGCGCTGAGCGACGCCGTCGCCACCATCGAGCGCGAGGTCGCCCTGCCCACCGAGGGGCTCATCGCCGAGCCGTCCGAGGCGCTCACCGCCTCCCTCGACACGCTCCGGGCCGAGATCGACGGGCTCCACGCCGCGCTCGGAGAGGTGGGGACCGCACCGCCGCCCGCCGCCGGCCCGACGGCCGACAGCCTCGCCACGCTCTTCGACGAGCTCGCCACCATCCGCACGGGCGTCGACGAGGTGCGGGGGCGGCTGGAGGAGGGCCTCGTCCTCGAGCACGACGACGACGCTGCCGCCGCCGGCCCGGCGCCGGCGGAGGTCGAGGCGCTCGTCGACCAGGTCGCGGCGCTGCGCGACCTGGTGGCCACCGAGGTCGACGACCTGCGCCAGGCGATCGCCGCCGCCGCCGAGCGGGCCGAGCAGGCCGCCCGCGCCCGGGACGAGGCGCCGGCCGTCGTGGCCGCCGCCCCGCCCGCCGACGTCGAGGCCCGCCTCGACCCGGCCGTGCTCGAGGAGCTGCGCGACGAGATCCGGGCCGCCGGCGCCGTGGGCGACGAGGTCATCGACGCGCTGCGCGAGGAGCTCAAGGCGCTGCGCCGCCGCATCGCGGTGAAGGCCTCCGAGCGGGTGCTCGACGACGACCAGCTGGCCCAGATCGCCGACGCCGTGGCCGCCCGGCTCGAGAAGGGGTGAGCTCCACCCCCGCGATCGCCGGGGCCACCGGTAGCCTGCGGCGGACGCCGGAGGTGTCCGCCACGCCATGACCGATCCCGATCATGACCCCCACGTCGCTGCGGACGACGAGCTGAAGGAGGCCTGCGGGGTCTTCGGCATCTACGCGCCCGGCCGCTCCGTCGCCCACCTCTGCTACCTGGGCATGTTCGCCCTGCAGCACCGGGGCCAGGAGGCCGCCGGCATGTCGGTGTCCGACGGCACCGAGATCATCACCGTCAAGGACAACGGCCTCGTCTCCTCCGTCTTCGACGACCGCATCCTCAACGGCCTTCCCGGCCACCTCGCCATCGGCCACGACCGGTACAGCACGACCGGGTCGAGCACCTGGCAGAACGCCCAGCCCGTCACCCGCGAGGCCGCCGGCCACCAGGTGGCGCTCGGCCACAACGGCAACCTCGTCAACACGGCCGAGCTGGCCGGCGAGCTCGGCATGCTGCCCGGCTCCGGGGCCGTCACCTCCGACAGCGACCTCGTCGTCGAGATGATCGCCCGGGCCATCGAGCGCAGCGACCGGCACCGCAGCGACGACCGCCACCTCGAGGCCGCCATGCTCGAGGTCCTCCCCAAGCTGAAGGGCGCGTTCTCCATCGTCTGCATGGACGAGGCCCACGTGGTCGGCGTGCGCGACCCCAACGGCTTCCGCCCGCTCTGCCTCGGCAAGCTCGAGGACGGCTGGGTGCTCGCCTCGGAGACGCCGGCGCTCGACCTGGTGGGCGCCCGCTTCGTCCGCGAGCTGGAGCCCGGCGAGATGATCGTCATCGACGCCACCGGCTGCCGGTCGGTGCGGGCGTTCCCGGCGGCCGAGGTCGAACCGACGCTGTGCCTGTTCGAGTTCGTCTACTTCGCCCGGCCCGACTCGACGCTCTACGGCAAGAACGTGCACCAGGCCCGGGTGCGCATGGGAGAGCAGCTGGCCGAGCAGGCCCCGGTCGAGGCCGACATGGTCATGGGCGTCCCCGAGTCGGGCGTGCCCGCCGCCGAGGGCTTCGCCCGCCGGTCCGGCATCCCGGCCGGTCACGGCCTGGTCAAGAACCGCTACATCGGCCGCAGCTTCATCGCCCCCACGCAGGAGGCGCGGGCCGCCGCCGTGCGCATGAAGCTCAACCCGCTGAAGGAGAACCTCCAGGGCAAGCGCCTGGTGGTGGTCGACGACTCCATCGTCCGCGGCACCACCCAGCGCACGCTCACGCAGATGCTGCGCGAGGCCGGCGCCACCGAGGTCCACCTGCGCATCACGTCGCCGCCGGTGATGTGGTCGTGCTTCTACGGCATCGACACCGGCGTGCGCAGCGAGCTGCTGGCCGCCAACCTCGACCTCGAGGAGATCCGCACCTACCTGCAGGTCGACTCCCTCGCCTACCTCGGCCTCGACCGCCTCATCGCCGCCACCGGCACCCCGCAGAGCGGGTTCTGCGCGGCGTGCTTCACCGGCGACTACCCGGTCGACATCCCCGTCGACCTCTCCAAGTCGGTGCTGGAGGCCCCGAGCCTGGCGCCCGAGTCGCCGAGCGGCATCGCCAACGCGCTGGCCTCGCGCATCGGCGGGTCGCAGATGGGCTTCGACGACTGATGGCGGAGGAGCAGGGCAACACCTACGCCGCCGCCGGGGTCGACATCGACGCCGGCGAGGAGGCCGTGCGGCGCATCAAGGACGCCGTCCGCTCCACGTTCCGGCCCGAGGTCATCGGCGACATCGGCGGCTTCGGCGGGCTGTTCCAGTTCCCCCAGCACCGCTTCACCCACCCCGTGCTGGTCTCGTCCACCGACGGCGTCGGCACGAAGGCCATCGTCGCCCAGCGGGCCGGCAGCTTCGAGACGATCGGCGTCGACCTCGTCGCCATGTGCGTCGACGACATCGCCTGCGCCGGCGCCGAGCCGCTGTTCTTCCTCGACTACATCGCCGTCGGCAAGCTCGACCCCGACCACATCGAGCAGCTCGTGGCCGGCGTCGCCAAGGGCTGCCGCGAGGCCGGCTGCGCCCTCATCGGCGGCGAGATGGCCGAGCACCCCGGCGCCATGGAGGCGGGCGAGTTCGACCTCGTCGGCTTCGCCGTCGGCGTGGCCGAGCGCGACCGCATCCTCGACGGGTCCCGGATCCGCCCCGGCGACGCCCTCATCGGCATCCCGTCGCCCAACCTGCGCTCCAACGGCTACTCGCTCGCCCGCCGCGTCCTCTTCGACGTCGCCGGCCGCTCGCTCGACGAGCCGGCCTGGGACGGCGCCCACCACACGCTGGGTGACGAGCTCCTGGCCCCGTCGGTCATCTACGCCCCGGCCATCGCCGCGCTGCTCCGCGTCGTCGACGTGCGGGCCGTGGCCCACATCACCGGCGGCGGCATCCCCGGCAACCTGAACCGGGTGCTCAGCGACGCGACCGACGCCGTGGTCGACCGCCGCACGTGGGAGACCCCGCGCATCTTCACCGAGATCCAGCGCCTCGGGTCGGTGGGCGACGAGGAGATGGCCAAGGTGTTCAACATGGGCATCGGCATGGTCGCCGTCGTCCCGGCCGACGAGGTGTACGCGTCCCTCGACGTGCTGCGCACCGCCGGGCACCGCGCCGTGCAGATCGGCGAGGTCGAGCCCGGCTCGGGCGCCGTCCGCTACGCATGACCCGGCGGGTGGTCCGCACCGGCGCCTGGATCCTCCTGTTCGCCGCCCTCGGTGCCGCCGCCGCCGCCTGGTTCACGCCCACCCCCGAGCTCGACGCCGCCGACGCCGCGCAGGTGGCGCAGGGCGCCCTGGCCGCCGCCGACGTGGAGAGCGAGCTGTCCGGCGCCCCGCGGGCGGGCGAGCACCGGACCGAGGACGGCGACGAGATCCCGGTCTGGATCGTGCTCGCCGAGACGGAGGTCGGTCGCCGCACCGAGGAGATCGAGCTGCGGGTCCAGCGCAGCGCCGGCCGGGTGGTCTACGTCGACGACCGCATCGGCCCCGACGACGCCGAGCGCCTGCTCAGCGACGACGAGTTCCGGGCCCTCGGGCGCCACCGCGACGACTCGACGACCGACCGCTGGGTGCTGCGCAACGGCCTGGCCGGCGTCAGCGGCCTGGTGGTCGCCGCCGCCTGCTTCCTGCTCGCCACCCGAGCCGACCGCCTCTGGGAGGAACGATGACCGCCGCCCCGCCCGACGTCCCCGCCGAGCTGCGCGCGCCGCTCGTCGAGCACCTGCGCCGGCACTCGGTGCGCGAGGGCGACTTCGTCCTCAAGAGCGGCAAGCGCACCACCTGGTTCTGCGACGCCAAGCAGACGACGTGCCGTCCCGACGGCATGCTGCTGGTCGCCGACGCCGCCCTCGCCGTCCTGCCCGACGACGTCACCGCCATCGGCGGCCTCACCATGGGCGCCGACGCCGTCGCCTTCGGGATCGCCGCCGTCGCCGCCACCCGGGGGCGGGAGCTGCGCTCGTTCAGCGTGCGCAAGGAGGTCAAGGACCACGGCGCCGGCGGGCGGGTCGCCGGCGCGCTGGAGGCCGGCGACCGGGTGGTCATCGTCGAGGACGCCGTCACCCGCGGCGTGTCGATGCTGGAGGCGGCCGACGTCATCGCCGACGAGGTCGGCGCCGAGGCCGTGCTGCTGCTGCCGGTCGTCGACCGCGGCGGCACCGTGGGCGAGTTGGCCGCCGAGCGCGGCCTGCCCCTGCGGGCGCTGGTGACCGCGCCCGACCTCGGCTTCCCCTACGAGGGCCCGGTGTAGACGGCGCGAGCCGGCACGCCGGCGGGCTCGGCCCGGTCGGCGAGCTGCCACTGCAGCTCGACCAGCCCGTGCAGGGCGAGGAGGGCGGCGCCCACCAGGCCGGTCGTGGCGTCGGCGCCGAGGGCGAGGCCGACCACGACCGTGGGGTGGGTGAGGGCGAAGCCGATGCGCACCCGTCGGCGGGACGGGGCGCCGTCGAAGGAGCGGGTCAGGCTGGCGGGCACGGGGGCGTGCGTACCCGGCGCCGGCGCCGGCCAGAACGCCCGGATCCGCGCGGCGTCAGGGCCGACCGGTGGCGATGCGTCGGGTGGCGCCGACGGCGGCGATGCGGGCCTCGGCGTGGCGGTCGGCGGCCACGCCCGGCGGCACGCCCTCGCGCCGGGCCCGGTCGAGCACGGCCAGCACGGTGTCGTGGATGCCGGCGATGCGGGCGTAGGCCCGGTCGTGGTCGTAGCCGGCCGGCTCCTCGGCGATGTTGATCACGCCGCCGGCGTTGGCGACGTAGTCGGGCACGTAGAGCACGTCGCGCTCGGCGAGGCGGTGGTCGTCGTCGGGCTCGGCCAGCTGGTTGTTGGCCGAGCCGGCCACGACCTCGCAACGCAGCTGGGGGATCGTGCGCTCGTCGAGCACGGCACCGAGCGCGCACGGCGCGAGGACGTCGCACTCGACCGCGTGGGCGTCGGCCGGGTCGACCGCCCGCAGCCGGTCGCCGGCGTCGGGGTGCGCGTCGAGCACCGCCCGCACGGCGACGTCGGAGATGTCGGCGATCGTCACCGAGGCGCCGTCGTCGAGGAGGTGCTCAACCAGCGCCCGCCCGACCTTGCCGACGCCGGACACGACCACGTGGCGGCCGGACAGGTCGGGGCCGCCCCAGCGCACCTCGGCGGCGGCGCGCATGGCCCACAGCACGCCCCACGCCGTGGCCGGCGACGGGTCGCCCGAGCCGCCGAGCGACGGGCTGACCCCGGTGACGTGGGGCGTCTCGCGCCGGATGAGGTCCATGTCGGCCTGGGTGGTGCCGACGTCCTCGGCGGTGAGGTACCGGCCGGCGAGGCCGTGGACGAACCGGCCGTAGGCCCGGATGAGCGCCTCGGACCGCAGCGTGGCGGGATCGCCCCAGATCACCGCCTTGCCGCCGCCCTGGTCGAGCCCGGCGGCGGCGTGCTTGTAGGTCATGCCCCGGGCGAGCCGGCACACGTCGACCAGCGCCTCCTCCTCCGAGTCGTAGGGCCAGAAGCGGGTGCCCCCGAGGGCCGGGCCGAGCGCCGTCGAGTGGATGGCCACGATGGCCCGCAGCCCCGAGGCCCGGTGCCGGCAGAAGGCGACCTGCTCGAAGTCGTCGACGTCGACGCCGCCGGTGACCGCCTCCATGGTCTCGAACACGGGGGCCATGGATCGGACCGTAGCGGCCGGGCGGGCGCGGCCATCCCGCCAGGCCGATGACCGCCCCATCCACCGGAAGCGGACAGAACGGGACTAGTCCGACGGTGGACACCGAAATGGCCCGGGTGGGCCATCGCCATCGCCCGCCCCACTCCGTACCTTGGGGACGAACCGGACACACAGGTGCCCGGACGCCCCCACGAGGAAACCGAACCATGGCAGAGCACGACGATCTCGACTCCCCCGACGCCCTCCTCACCCCCTCCGAGGTCGCGGCGATGTTCCGCGTCAACCCGAAGACGGTCACCCGCTGGGCCCGCGCCGGGAAGCTGAACGCCATCCGCACCCTGGGTGGCCACCGCCGCTTCAAGGCCTCCGAGATCAAGAAGTGCCTCGAGGAGATGTCCCAGGCCGAGGCCTGAGCCGGCCCCGATCGGGCTGAGCGGCGGGGAGGCGCGCGCCGTAGTGTCGGCGCCCATGGCCACACCGACCGCCGCCTTCTCGCTCCACCTGCGGGTCCGCCTGGAGAACACCCCCGGCTCGCTCGGCCGCCTCGCCGTGGCCATCGGCGACGCCGGCGGCAACATCACCCAGCTCGAGGGCTTCGACGTGCGGGGCGAGTTCCTCGACGAGGACATCGTCGTCAACTGCACCTCCGAGGAGCACCAGGAGCAGGTGAAGGCGGCGATCTCGGGCCTCGAGGGCGTCGAGATCGTGACCTGCAAGGACCGCACCTTCGAGATGCACGAGGGCGGCAAGGTCGAGGTCCTGGCGCGCATGCCCATCCGCGACCGCGAGGACCTGTCGATGGCGTACACGCCGGGCGTCGCCCGGGTGTGCATGGCCATCGCCGAGGACCGCGAGCGCAGCCGCGACCTCACCATCCGCAAGAACACCGTCGCCATCGTCTCCGACGGCACCGCCGTGCTCGGCCTCGGCGACATCGGCCCCCACGCCGCCATGCCGGTGATGGAGGGCAAGGCGCTGCTGTTCAAGAACTTCGCCGG
>JBKHXT010000180.1:0-4211 GCA_046565885.1 Acidimicrobiia bacterium | reverse complement strand
GTCGACCACCTCCCGCCCGTCGCCCAGGTGGAAGAAGGTCGTCATCGGCCCCTCCTGCTGGTAGGCGTCGGCGCCCACGACGAGCTCCACCGTCCGGTCCCGCAAGGTCACCTCGAAGCTGGCCATGCGCGGACGGTACGAGGACGTCCCTGTGCGGTGGAAGGGGTACAACCTCTGGAAATGTCGTGGATGGGTCAGGCGTGGCCTGACCCATCGACGAAATATCCGTCTCAGGCGGTGGCGCGGTGGGGGTGGGGGCGCTCGGCGTGCAGCAGGCGCAGGACCCGGCCGCGGTGGCCGCGGTAGGGATCGAGCAGCTCCAGCATCTGGGCGTCGCTGCCCCGAGGCTCGCCGAGGAACGCCCAGGCCACGAGGTGCTTGCTGCGCTCGTCCCCCACGGGGACGGCGTCGGCGTCGCCGAGGGCCACCTGGCGAACGAAGGCCGCCGTCCACGCGCCGACGCCGGCGATGGCGCGCAGCCGGCGCTCGGCCTCGTCCGGCGGCTGGTCGACCACGGCCTCGACGCTCACGGCGCGGGCGGCGGCCCGGCGGATCACGTCGGCGCGAGCCCGTTCGAGCCCGAGCGGGTGCAGCTCTTGGTAGCCGGTGCTGGCCAGGACCCGCGGGTCCGGGGGGACGGTGAGGTCGACGCCGGCGGGTCCCGGCGCCGGTTCGCCGAAGGCCTGCATGACCTGGCGGTGGGCTCGCCGGCCCTCGAAGCCGGTGACCTGGTGGGCGCACACGGCCGGCACGAGCGCCTCGAGGACGCGGTGCGAGGCGCCGATGCGCAGGCCCGGGTGCCGACGGACGAGCTCGGCCACCACCTCGTGGGTGGGCTGGAAGCCGTCGACGTCGTCGTGCTCGCCGACGAGCAGCGGCAGCTGGTCGAGCGCCCAGTCGGCGCCGGGGCCCCACGCCTCGGCCTCGACGGCGCCGCCGCGGACCACGAGGTGGGTGGTCGCCGGGCCGAGCGGCGTGCGCGTCGCCCGGAAGCACTCGTCGGAGCGGAGCAGGCACGACGGGTCGCCCTTGCCGTAGCGGGTCGGGCCCAGCGTCAGGCGCAGGTCGAGCGGGCGGTCGAGCGCCAGGGAGCGCGTGCGAGGGGCGGCGATCATCGGGAGCGGGGTCCCGGACGGCGCCGGGGGGTCGATCATCGTGGTCGTTGCTCGGATTCGCCGCCAAACCGGAGCCGCGCCCGCCAGGTCTCGGCGTCGATGGCCCAGCGCTCGTGGTCGCGCCACTCGCCGTCGATGAGCACCAGGCGGGGGGAGTAGCCCTCCAGCCGCAGGCCGCAGCGGCGGGCGACGGCGCGGGAGCGCTCGTTCGCCGGCTGGATGTCGGCCTCGACCCGGTGCAGGCGGAGCTGGGTGAAGGCGACCTCGAGCACCATCGAGAGCCCGTCGCTCAGGTGGCCGCGGCCCACGAAGGGCGCGAACGCCGACCAGCCGGCGGTGGCCCGCTGGATCGCGCCGCGCTGGATGCCGTTCAGGTTCACGAAGCCGGCGATGGCGTCGTCGTCCCGGACGCAGACGAGGAACTGCTCGTTCTCGTGGCGGTCACCGCGCGTGAGCCACTGGCGGAAGGCGCCGACGTCGGCCGGCGGGAACGTCCACGGCGCCAGGTGGTCGCTGGCGAGGACCCGGGACACGAACTCCTGGGCGTCGCCGGGCACCGGCTTGCGCAGGTACGTGTGCGGCCGGGTGGCCACCGGGCGCTTCACGTCAGCCCGCCGGGCCCGTTCCGGCCGCCACCTGGCGAGCCCAGGCGTAGTCCGGCTTGCCGCTCGCGCTGCGCTGGACCCGGTCGACCACGACCACGTCCTTCGGCAGCTTGTAGCGGGCCAGGTGGGCGCCGGCGGCCGCCCGCAGCGCGTCGACGTCGAGGTCGTCGGGCTCGAGGCCGGGTCGCAGCTCGACCACGGCCACGATCTCGCTGCCCCAGCGCTCGCTGGGCCGCCCGACGACGAGGGCGTCGTAGACGTCGGCGTGCGCCTTGAGGGCCTGCTCGACCTCCTCGGCGTGGACCTTCTCGCCGCCGGTGTTGATCGTCACCGAGTCGCGGCCGAGCAGCTCGATGGCGCCGTCGGCGCGCCGGCGGGCGCGGTCGCCGGCGACGGCGTGCACCACGCCGTCGATGCGGGGGAAGGTCTGCTCGGTCTTCGCCCGGTCGCCGAGGTAGCCGAGCGGCACCCGGCCGCGCTGGGCGAGCCAGCCGACGGCGTCCTCGCCCGGTGCCAGCTCGCGCGTGCGACCCTCGTCGAGCACGACGGTGGTCTCCGACGGCTCGAACACCCCCGGCTCGGCGTCGGCGCCGGCGGCGGTGGTGGCGAGCCCGTGGCGGCCGGTCTCGGACGACCCGAGGATGTCGACGATGCGCAGCCCGGGGACGGCCTCGACGAGCTGGGCCTTGATCGTGGGGGAGAGGACGGCACCGCCGGTCATCAGCGTGCGCAGCGACGACAGGTCGCGGGGTCGGCGGCGGGCCTCGTCGAGGAGCGGCCGGGCGAACGCGTCGCCGACGATGAGCAGGGAGCCCACGTCCTCGCGCTCGCAGGTGTCGAGCACGTCGGCGGCGTCGAGGTGCTCGGTGTCGGCCTGGATGACGACGGTGCCGCCCGCGAGCAGGCACGACCACGCGTTCCAGTGGGCGGCGCCGTGCATGAACGGCGGCGCCGGCAGCGCCCGTGGCCGGCCGGGCCGCTGCGCCCTCGCCACGAGCTGCTCCTCGGAGCCCCGCACGCCGAGGGCGGTGTCGAGGAAGTCGCCCTGGCGCCACAGCACGCCCTTCGGGTTGCCGGTGGTGCCGCCGGTGTAGACGACGTAGCGGTCGTCCGGGCTCCACCGCAGCGGAGGCCGCTCGGCGGCGGCGCCGGCGAGCAGCCCCTCGTAGGCCACCGAGCCCGGCACCGGGTTCGTGCCGGAGCCGTCGTCGACCACGACGAGCACGCGAACCGAGGGCACGCGGGGGAGCGCCTCGGCGAGCACGGGGGCGAAGCGGGCGTGGTACACGACGGCCGCCGCGCCGGCGTCGCCGAGGAGCAGCGCCAGCTCGTCGGCGGTGTAGCGGTAGTTGACGTTGATCGCCGCCGCGCCCGCCTTCCACGCGCCGAGCATCGCCTCGAGGTACTCGTTGCCGTTGGTGAGGTGGAGGGCGACGTGGTCGTGCGGGCTCGTCCACCCGGGCGCCGACGGGTCGTGGTCGACGGGTCCGCCCATGCCGGCGGCGAGGAGCCCGTTCGCGAAGCGCCGGGAGCGCTCGGTGAGCTGGGCCCAGGTGAGGCGCCGGTCGCGCCACACGATGGCCTCCCGATCCGGGACGACGTCGGCGATCGCCTCCTGCAGGGCGGGGATCGAGTGCTCGGCGGTGGCGTCATCCGGTGGCGCGGGCACGTGGAAGTATGCGCCGATGCCGACCCCCGCCGCCGAACCGACCACCGTCCTCGCCGAGGACGTCCGCCCCGGCATCCGCCTGCTCACGCTGAACCGGCCGGACCGCCTCAACGCCATGTCGCACGAGCTGGTCGCCGCCCTGCACGACCGCCTCGACGAGGTCGCCGCCGACCCCGACGTGCGCTGCGTCGTCATCACCGGCGCCGGCCGGGGGTTCTGCGCCGGCCTCGACCTGCACGCCGGCGCGTCGGTGCCGGGCACCGAGGACCTCGGTCGCCCCCAGCGCGGCCTGGCCACCCAGCAGCACATCGCCACCCTCATCCCGCACCTGCGGTCGCTGAAGGTGCCGGTGGTCGCCGCGGTGAACGGCCCGGCCGCCGGTGGTGGCTTCGCGCTGGCGCTCGGCGCCGACGTGCGGGTGTGCTCGACGTCGGCGCGGTTCAACGTCGCCTTCGTGAAGCTCGGGCTGTCCGGCTGCGACATCGGCGTCAGCTGGCTGCTGCCCCGCCTGGTGGGCGCGGGACGGGCCTTCGAGCTGCTCCTCACCGGCCGCCTCATCGACGCCGAGGAGGCCGACGCCCTCGGCCTGGTCACCCGGGTCGTGCCCGACGGCGACGTCGTCGACGCCGCCCTCGAGATCGCCGAGCAGGTGGCGGCCAACAGCCCCTTCGGGGTCTGGATGACCAAGGAGGTGATGTGGAGCCAGCTCGAGATCCCGAGCCTGCAGGCCGGCATCGACCTCGAGAACCGCACCCAGATCCTGTCCTCGATGACCGAGGACTCGGCCGAGGCGATGCGCGCCTTCGTCGAGAAGCGGACGCC
>JBKHXT010000179.1:0-8590 GCA_046565885.1 Acidimicrobiia bacterium | reverse complement strand
TTGACCTCGAGCAGCTTGGCCGGGACGTTGCGGAAGCTCGTCGCCGTCGGGACGCCGAGGCTCTTCTCCATGTTCTCGACGATGCGGGCGCCGACGCCGCGGATCGGCTCGCCCGGCTCGTCGGCGGTCTCCGGCTTCGGGGCCGGCTTCGAGGCCGGTGCGGCGGCCGCGGTGGCGCCGTTGCCGTTGGTCGGGGCGGTGGCCGTGCGGGCGGGGGCGGGCTCGGCGGCGTCGACGTCGCGCTTGTAGTCGGCGAAGAAGTCCTGCCACGACTCGCTGACGGAGGAGGGGTCGGCGAGGTACTGCTCGTACATCTCGTCGACCATCCACGCGTTGGGCCCGACGAGATCGGGGGTCTGCTGCTGCTCAGCCACCTGCCGAGCGTACCGTCGCGCACCCGGGGTCCCGCGACGGCGCAGCGGGCATCCGGCGGCCTCGTCGGGGGTAGGGCGCTGCGGTCCGGCTGCCGAGCTGACGCAGGAGCGATCGTGCCCACACCGTCCCCCACCGACCAGGCGGTCGTGGTCCGCATCGACGTCAACGGCGACGGGCGCGCGCTCGCCGTCGACCCTGCCCGGACCCTGGTCGAGGTGCTGCGCGAGGACCTCGACCTGACGGGCACGAAGGCGTCGTGCGAGATGGGCGACTGCGGGTCGTGCACGGTGCTGGTCGACGGGCGGGCCGTGTACGCCTGCCTCGTCCTCGCCGTGGAGGTCGACGGCGTCCCGGTCGAGACCATCGAGGGCCTGGCCGACGGCCAGCGGCTCCACCCCCTGCAGGAGGCCTTCGTCGCCTGCGACGCCCTCCAGTGCGGCTACTGCACGCCCGGGCAGATCATGAGCCTCGAGGCGCTCCGGCGCCGGGTGCCCGAGCCCACCGCCGACGACGTCGAGCGCGCCGTGCAGGGGAACCTGTGCCGCTGCGGCGCCTACCGCCACATCCTCGAGGCCGGGTGCGCCGCCCTCGGCGTGGAGGCGACGTCCGGATGAGGGCCGACGAGCTCGCCCCGTGGGACGGCGTCGACCTCGAGGAGGTAGGTCGGGGCGACGTGCGGCTCGAGGCCCGCCAGAAGGTCACCGGCACCGCGCGGTACAGCTCCGACGTCCACCTGCCCGGGCTGCTGCACGCCGCGGTGGTCCGCAGCCCCCACCCGCACGCCCGGATCCGATCGGTCGACGTGGCGCCGGCGCTGGCGGTCGAGGGGGTGGTCGACGTCCTCACGGCCGAGCACGTCGGCGACGTGACCTGGTACGACGAAGACGTCCCCCTGCTCTCCGACGTGGTGCGCTTCGTCGGCGACGAGGTGGCCGTCGTCGCCGCGACCACGAAGGCGGCCGCCCGCCGCGGCGCGGCCGCCGTGGCCGTCGACTACGAGCCGCTCCCCCACGTCACCGACGCCCGCCGGGCGCTGGAGCCCGGCGCGCCGCTCGTCTTCGACGACGGGAACCTCGCCGACGAGCCGAAGGAGGCCGGCCGCGGCGACGTCGAGGCGGCGCTGGCCCGGGCCGCGGTGGTGGTCGAGGCCGTGTTCGCCACGCCGGCCGCCGCCCACAACGCCATGGAGCCCCACGGGGCCACCGCCTGGTGGGACGGCGACCAGCTCACGCTCTACGCCTCGACCCAGGGCGTGAACGACGTCCGGGAGGCGGTGGCGGCCCGGCTCCACCTCGACCACAACCAGGTGCGGGTCGTCGCCGAGCACGTGGGCGGCGGGTTCGGCGCCAAGCAGGTGCCGTGGAAGCCGACGGTGCTCGCCGCCCTCCTGTCGCGCCAGACCGGCCGGCCGGTGCAGCTCATGCTCGACCGACGAGGCGAGAACCTGGCCGCCGGGAAGCGCAACGCCACGTGGCAGCACGTGCGCCTCGGCGCCGACGCCGACGGCCGGCTCGTCGCCATCGACCTCGACGCCGTGGTCGACGTCGGCTCCTACGGCGTCTCCGGCGAGGCGAGCAACGTCAGCGGCATGTACCTGCACCTCTACGCCTGCGACAACGTGCGCACCCGCCAGCGCAACGTGCGCACCCACACGGGGCCGGCCGTGGCGTTCCGGGCCCCCGGCTACGTCGAGGCGGCCGCCGCCCTCGAGTCGGCGATGGACGAGCTCGCCCGCCGGCTCGACCTCGACCCCATCGAGCTGCGGCTGAGGAGCTACACCGAGCGCGACCAGCAGCAGGACAAGCCGTGGTCGTCGCCCCAGGCGCTGCGCCGCTGCTACGAGCGGGCGGCGGAGGAGTCGGGCTGGGGCGAGCCGCTCGAGCCCTCGCCGACCCCGGGCGTGCGTCGGGGCCGTGGCTTCGCCGCCAACGAGTGGATGGCCGGGAAGGGCTCGCCCCCGGGCTACGCGTGGCTCGAGCTGAACGGCGACGGCTCCGTCCACGTCGCCACCTCGGCGCAGGACATCGGCACGGGGACCCGCACGGCGCTGACCCAGATCGTCAGCGAGGAGCTGGGCACCGCACCGGAGCGCATCCGCATGACCCTCGGCGACACCGCCGCCGGCCCGCCGGCGCCGACCAGCTCCGGCAGCGCCACCATGCCGACCATGGGGCCGGCCGTGCGGGCCGCCGCCGCCGACGCGCGCCAGCAGGTGCTCGTCGCCGCGGCCGAGCACCTCGACGCCGACCCGGCCGAGCTGCGCTTCGACGGCACGACCATCACCCGCGAGGGCGGCGAGGACCTCCCCCTCACCGACCTGCTCGAGGCGCTCGCGCCCGAGGGCATCCACGGCCACGGCGGCCGCACCGGCTCGCCCGAGGACGTGAGCGTGCGCACCTTCGGCGCCGCCGTCGCCGACGTCGAGGTCGACACCGCGACCGGCGAGGTCCGGGTGCTGCGGGTCGTCGTGGCGCCCGACTGCGGACGGATCGTCAACCCGCTGCTCGTCGAGAGCCAGGTCATCGGCGGCGCCACGCAGGGCATCGGCTTCGCCCTGAGCGAGGAGCAGCGGCTCGACCACGACCGCGGCGTGATCGTCAACGGCGACCTCGAGGAGTACCTCGTGCCCACCGTCTCCGACACCGGGACCATCGTGCACGCGGCCGTCGACCTGCCCGACCTCGCCGCCAACCCGCTCGGGGTGAAGGGCATCGGGGAGCCGCCGATGGTGCCGGTGCCCGCCGCCATCGCCAACGCCGTGCGCGACGCGATCGGCGTGCGCATCCACGAGCTGCCGCTGACCCGCCGCCGGGTGCTCGAGGCCCTCGGCCGGACGGAGGAGTCCCGATGACGTTCACCTACGAGCGAGCCGCCGACGACCTGTCGCCGCTGGCCGACGCGGGCACGCAGGCCCTCGCCGGCGGCACCGACCTGCTGCCGCTGCACAAGCTCGGCCTCACCGACCCCGACCGGCTCCTCGACCTGAAGACCTCCGGCCTGCCGGCGACGATCGTGCCGGCCGACGGCGGGTGGCGGATCGGCGCCCTGGCCACGCTCGCCGACGTCGAGGACCACGGCGGCCTGCGGGCGGCCGTGCCGATGGTCGCGCTGGCGGTCGAGCGGGCTGCCACCCGCCAGATCCGGAACCGGGCGACGGTGGGCGGCAACCTGCTGCAGGAGCCGCGGTGCCGCTACTTCCGCAGCGAGGACCTCACCTGCTGGTACCAGGGCGACGAGGACTGCCTGGCGAGGGACGGCCGCAACGAGCACCACGCCATCTTCCAGACGAGCCCGTGCGTGGCCGTCCAGCCCTCGGACCTGGCATCCGCCCTGGTCTGCACCGGGGCCCTGGTCGAGCTCGAGGGCGGCCGCGACGTGCCCGTCGCGGAGCTGCTGGCCCCGCCCACGGACGAGCACCGCTCGCTCCACCGCCTGCCGGCGGGTGCCGCCATCCGCTCGGTCCGCATCCCCATCCAGGACCGGCGGCGCTCGACCTACCGCAAGGCGATGGACCGGGCGGCGTGGCAGTTCGCCCTGGCCGGCGTCGCCGCCAGCGTGGCCGTGGGTGACGACGGCACCGTGGACGACGCCTCGCTGGTGGCCTCCGGCGTCGCCGCCGTCCCGTGGCGGCTCGCCGCCTCGGAAGCGGCGCTGACCGGGCGCCGCCTCGACGACGAGGCCATCGCCGACGCCTCGGCGGCGGCTGCGGAGGGCGCCGAGCCCCTGTCGGAGAACGGCTACAAGGCGGCCCTGCTGCGCGGCCTGGTGGGCCGCGCCCTCGACGACCTGCGCTGAGCCGCCGCATCCGCCGGGTCAGCAGGCGGCGGCCAGCTGCCGGCAGCGCTCCTCGTCGATGGGCTGACCGGCCTGCCCGAAGCGCCTGGCCGCGGCCGTGAACCGCTCGCCCGCCGCCCGCCGGTCACCGAGCGCCAGTCGGACGTGCCCACGGACCTCGTCGTGGGCGGCGTACCAGGCCGGGAGGCGCATCACGACGCCGGCGAGCCACTCCGACGCCTGCTCGTAGCGCAGCGCCCGCTCCACCGCACCGGCCCGGGCGCAGGCGATGCCCGCCGGCACCGCGAAGGTGATGCGACAGCCCGGGCACGTCTCCAGCTGCCCCTGCACCGACGCCTCGGCCTCGTCGACCGCGGCGAGCGCCGCCTCCGGGTCGTGCCCGGCCAGCGCGATGCGCGTGCCGTAGATCCGGTCCAGGAGGTGGAAGCCGATGTCCGTGACGCGAGCCAGGCCGAGGGCGTCGTCGAGCAGCGTCTGCGCCTCCTGGGCCCGGCCCTGGTGGTGGGCGGCCTCGGCCAGGCGCTGCAGGGCGTGGGCCTCCCCCACGGCGCCGCCGATCGCGCGGTGCAGGCGGACCCCCTCGCGCAGGTCGTCCTCCGCCGCGTCGACCCGGCCTGACAGGAGCAGCGCCTCGCCCCGCAGGTTCATCGCGAACGCGTGGCCGCGCCCGGCACCGAGCCGAGCCGCCTCGTCGGCGAGGGCGTCGGCGAAGGCCACGACCTCGTCGTAGGGGCGGGCGCCGTAGAGGAAGCGCTGGGTCATGCACAGGTGGCCGTCGAACACCCGGACGGCCAGGTGCGGCACGGCGGCGGTGTCGCGCAGGTCGGCGAGGACCGAGTCGTGCAGCTCCCCGCGGGCGTGGGCGGCCGCGGCCTGGGCCCACGAGGCGATGACGATCGAGGCGGTGTCGCCGGTCTGGAGGGCGAGTCGCCGGCTCTCCGCCGCCTTCGCCGAGCCGAACGCCGGGTCGGCGAAGCCGAGCGCCGCCGCGCCGGCGTACGTCAGCGCCTCGCTCAACCTCCCCACGACGCTCGTGGGGCTCGACCCGGCGACGGTCTCCAGCGCCCCGGCCGGGTCGCCCTGCTTGATCTGCGCCAGCGCCCGCATCGCCACGAGGTCCTGGGCCTCGACCGGGTCGGCGGCGGCGATGGCGGCGTCGTAGGCCCGCAGCGCCCCGGGGTCGCCCGCCATGTCCAGCGCCTCGGCCTCGAGGCGCAGGGCGCGCCGATGGACCGGGTCGTGGGCGAGGACCGGGGCGAGGTGCCGTCGGGCATCGGCGAACGCGCCGAGCGCCATCGACGCCTCCGCTGCGGCCACCAGGTGCGGTGCCGCGTCCGCGGGTCGCTCGCCGGCGAGCCAGTGGCGACCGACGACGGCGGGCGCCGCGCCGGCGGCGGCCAGCCGGGCGGCCGCCTCCCGGTGCACCGCGAGGCGGCGGTGGGGCGGCAGCTGCCCGGCCAGGGCTTGGCGCACCAGGTCGTGGGCGAAGCGGTAGCGGTCGCCGACCACGACGAGCACGCCGGCGTCCAGGGCCCGGTCGAGCAGCGCGTGCAGGTCGCCGTCCGCCAGGCCGGCCAGCGCCGAGGCGGTGACCGGCTCCAGCTCGGCGCCGGCGAGCGCCAGGCGGCGCAGGGCGTCGACGTCGGCCTCGGCGAGGTCGACGAAGCGGGCCGTCATCGCCTCCCCGACCGTCAGCCCGCCGTCGGCGCCCCGGTGCGCCAGCCGGGCGAGCTCGACCAGCACGAAGGGGTTGCCGCCCGCCTCCTGCCGGAGCCGCTCTCGGGTGCGGTCGTCGAGCCCGTCACCGACCGACCGGAGCAGGTCGTCGGCCTCGGCGTCGCCCATCGGCCCCAGCTCGACCTCGCCGAGCCGGCCGGCCCGGCGCAGGCGGCTGAGCACCGCCGCCAGAGGGGCGTTGCTGGGCGCGTCCCGCCGCGCCAGGAGCACGGCCACGCCCGGGACGGATGCGGCCAGGTGGCCGAGCGCGTCGGCGGTGGCGGCATCGGCCAGGTGGGCGTCGTCGACCACGAGCACGGTCGGTCGGTCGTCGAGGGCACGCAGCACCTGTTGCACGGCGCCGACGACCTGGTGGCGCGACAGCGGACCCTGCAGGGTGACCGGCTCGGCCACCTCGGGCACGAGGGCCGCGAGCACCCCGGCGGCGTTCCCCTCGAGGTCGCGCAGCCTCGGCCGGTGCTCGATGAGCACGTCGCCGAGCAGCGCCGCCAGCGGCCCGTAGGTCTGGTCGCGGTCGACGGCGGTGGTCCACCGGCAGGTCCAGCCGTCCGACGCGGCCCAGCCCACCAGCTCGCCGCACAGCGTGGTCTTGCCGGCGCCAGCCGAGCCCCGCAGCGCGATCGCCCCACCACGTCGGCCGACGACGTCCCGCCACGCCGACCGCAGCGCCGCCAGCTCCGCCGAGCGGCCCACCACCGGCGACGGCGCCGGCGCCACGGCCGCCAGGCAGCGATCGTGCAGCGCCTGGGAGGCAGCGTCGGGGGCCACGCCCAGCTCGGTGGCCAGGGCGTGGCGCAGGTGGGCGAACCAGCGCAGCGCCTCCGACCTCGCCCCCCGGTCGAGCGCCGCCTCCATCAGCCGCTGGTGGGCGACCTCGTCGGTGGGGTCGAGCTCCACGACGTCGGCCCACCGGCCGGCCCGCCGCAGGAGGTCGAGCTGGAGGCCTCGCACGTGCCGGCGTCGGGGCTCGGCCCACTCCTCGTAGCGGGCGCCGGGGAGCAGCTCGCCGGTGCCGGCGGCGGCTGCGGCGGCGCACGCGGCCGGGTCGCCGTCGGCCAGTGCGATGGCGGCCGCCCGCTCCAGCTCGTCGACGTCCGTGGTGAGCGGCCGGTCCGGGAACAGCGCGACGGCGCCGCCCCGGAGCACCACGGCGGCCGGGTCGCCGAGCGCCTGGCGGGCGTGGTGGGCCGCCTTGCGCAGGTTGGCGGCGGCCGCCTGCGGATCGAGGTGCGGCCACAGCGCGTCGAGGGCCTCGTCGCGCAGCAGGCGGCGTCGCTCGCTGAGGGCGAGCAGCTGCATGAGCTCGACGGAACGACGGCTCGGCCAGGCGTCCTCGTCGACGACCCGGTCGCCGACGTGGACGCGGAAGCGACCGAGCAGCTCGACGCGCACGGCGGCGGTCGCAGGGCCGTCCCCCGGGGGCACGGCGCCGACCCTACGCCCCGGGTGCGCCGCTCACAGGTGGACCACGTCGGGCTCCATGCCGTAGAGGATGGCGAGCACCTCGGCCTGCTCCGCCTCGCCGATCCCGAGGGTGGCCATCGCGGCCATCGCGTCGTCCAGGACGGCGACGAACTCGGCATCGCTGATGTTCATGCCGGTGTGGACGTCGGGCACCGCCGGTCCCTCGTAGGTGGGCACGCCGCTCAGGCCGGTGCAGAAGAACTCGGTGACGCTGTCGACCAGGTCGGGGCGCGACTTCGAGCCGTGCGCGTACCGGCTGGCGATGCGCGGGTTCACGTAGTGGTTGGCGACGACCTGCTCGGAGAGGCGCCGGACGCCCTCGCGCCCGCCGAGCCGCTCGAAGAGGGGGATCTGCTCCATGGTCTTTCTCCTTGTTCGCTCAGTGATCAGGTCGGGCGTCGATGACGAAGCCGTGGGGTGTGGCGGCCGCCACCCGCACGCGGGAGGCGCCGGCCTCCAGCAGCCACCCGCCGATGACGACGGGGCCGAGGTCGAAGGCGTCGGTGCGCGAGCGCTCGACGACCATGACGGCGCCGTCGGGGCGCACGGCGGCCAGGGCGGCGCGGGCGTGCGCGATCGGGTCGGGCAGCGTGCCGAGCCCGCGCAGCACGCACACGAGGTCGTAGGCACGGGGACGCAGGGCGTCCGGACCACAGACGTCCACCTCGCAGCGCGACGCCGCGCCGGCGCGCTCCAGCGCGGCGAGGGTCGCGGCCACGGCCGGCGGGTCGGGATCGACCGCGTCCAGCGAGGCGAGCGGGTAGGCCGTCGCCAGCAGCGCCGTGGCCGCGGGATCGCCGCACCCGACGGCGGCGACCCGGCCGCCGTAGTCGAGCCGGTGCACGACCGGCCCCATCGCCAGCAGCCAGTCGGCGACCGGCGGGCGCATCGGCGCCGGGTCACCGCCCAGCAGCCCGCTCGCTCGGTCCACCTCGGTCGTCGTCGTCATGGCCATGGCTCGGTCCCTTCGCTGCGGTGTGCGTCGAGGATCGCCGCCGGGCGTTCCTCGATCGTTCCCGGCCGGCCACGTGACGGGCGCGTTTCTGGCTCGTGAGGATCGGGGTATCAACCACCAACACGCCGAACCGATCAGGTACACCGATGCCCATGGCCAACACCGCTCCGACCTCCGGGTCCGCCGGTGCGCCGGTCACGCAGCTGAAGGCGCTCGTCGACCAGCTCGTGACCGTCACCACCGGCCACGGCGCCGTCACCGGCG
>JBKHXT010000178.1:0-22418 GCA_046565885.1 Acidimicrobiia bacterium | reverse complement strand
TTGGTTCCGGCAGTCGACCGGGTCGGCGAGGCCGGGGAGACACAGAACGTGTACTGTCACCCGTCGAAGATCGGCCGACCGGCCATGGAGGGAGCGTCATGAAGACCCGCGCCGCGATCCTGTGGGAAGCCAACAGCGACTGGAGCGTCGAGGAGATCGACCTCGACCCGCCCCAGACCGGTGAGGTCCTGATCAAGCTCGTCGGCTCCGGCCTGTGCCACTCCGACGAGCACCTCCGCACCGGCGACATGGTCGTTCCGCAGGAGACCGCCGACATGCTGGGGCTGAAGCAGTTCCCGATCATCGGCGGCCACGAGGGCGCCGGCGAGGTGGTCGAGGTCGGCCCCGGCGTCACCAGCCTCCAGGTCGGCGACCACGTGGTCCTCGGCTTCATCCCCGCCTGCGGCCGCTGCCCCTCGTGCGCGAAGGGCAAGTCGAACCTGTGCGACTACGGCGCGTTCCTCCTCGCCGGCCGCCAGATCAGCGACTTCACCGCCCGCCACCATGCCCAGGACGGCACCGACCTCGGCCTGATGTGCCTCCTCGGCACCTTCGGCGAGTACACGGTCGTGAACGAGGCCTCCTGCATCAAGATCGAGCCGGACATCCCCCTCGACAAGGCCGCCCTCGTCGGCTGCGGCGTCACCACCGGCTGGGGCTCGGCCACCTACGCCGCCGACGTGCAGCCCGGCGAGACCGTCGTCGTGGTCGGCGCCGGCGGCATCGGCATGAACGCCGTGCAGGGCGCCGCCCTCGCGGGTGCCCGCCACATCGTCGCCGTCGACCCGGTGGAGATGAAGCGCGAGCAGGCCATGGTCTTCGGCGCCACCCACACGGCGGCGTCGGTCGAGGAGGCCGCCGAGCTCGTCGGCCAGATCACCTGGGGTGCCAACGCCGACAAGTGCATCATCACCGTGGGCGTCGGCGACGGCGACCTGATCGCCCCGGTCATGGGCATGACGGCCAAGGGCGGCCGCGTCGTGCACACCTCGGTGGCGCCGATGGAGCGCAACGACGTGGCCCTCAACCTGTTCGACCTCACGCTGTCGCAGAAGCAGCTCGTCGGCTCGATCTTCGGCTCGGCCAACCCCCGCTTCGACATCCCGCGCCTGCTGCGCCTCTACCAGGAGGGCAAGCTCAAGCTCGACGAGCTGGTGACGCGCGAGTACGACCTCGCCGACATCAACAAGGGCTACGACGACATGAACGACGGGAACAACATCCGCGGCTTCGTGCGCTACGAGCACAGCCACTAGTGGGACATTCGTTCGACCGGGCGCTGGTCGACAGCGCCGCGGTCGAGGTCGTGGGGCGGCGGCGCGAGCTCGAGCTCGTGACCGCCGCGCTCGCGGCGTCCCGGCACGTGCTGCTCGAGGGACCGCCGGGCACCGGCAAGTCCACGCTGCTGCGCGCCATCGCCGAGCGGGCGGGGCTCGACCTCGTGTTCGTCGAGGGCAACGCCGAGCTCACGCCGGCCCGCCTCGCCGGCCACTTCGACCCGGCTCGCGTCCTCACCGACGGCTACGCCGAGGACGTCTTCGTCGACGGCCCGCTGGTGCGGGCGCTGCGCGACGGCGGCCTCCTCTACGTGGAGGAGATCAACCGGGTCCCCGAGGAGACGCTCAACCTCCTCATCACCGTCATGTCCGAGGGCGAGCTCACCGTGCCCCGCCTCGGCCGCATCGTCGCCGCCCCCGGCTTCCGGATGGTGGCGGCCATGAACCCCTACGACGCCGTGGGCACCGCCCGCATCTCCGGCGCCGTCTACGACCGGGTGTGCCGGGTCGCGATGGGGTACCAGTCCCTCGACGATGAGCTCGCCATCGTCGTCCACGAGGCGAAGACCGCCGGCGCCACCGAGGCCGCCGGCGACGACGACCTCGTCCGCCGGGTCGTCAGCGTGGTGCGCGGCACCCGCGAGCACCCCGACGTGCGCATCGGGTCGTCGGTGCGCGGCGCCATCGACCTCGTCCTCATCGCCGACGAGCTGGCCGGCCTCCGGGGCACGGCCCCCGCCGAGCAGGACACGGCGCTCGACGCCGCGTGCATGGCGCTGTCGGGCCGCATCCGGGTGCACGAGTCCTGCCACCGCTCGCCCGAGGACATCGTGGCCGAGCTCTGGGAGCTGTACGCCACGACGATCGAGCTGCCGGAGGGGACCGACGGCTCGTCGGAAGACCCGGGAAAAGGCTGAGCCTCCCGGACCGCTCCGGGAGGGAGCAGGACCGGGACAAGACGCTCGAGGACGAGGACGCCGAGCAGGCGCTGCAGGAGTCCGACCGGCGCACCACCTCGCGGCGCGAGCTCGCCCAGAAGGACGGCTTCGACGAGGTCTCGCCCGAGCTCGGCGTGCTCGACGAGCAGGCGGTGGAGGAGGGGCTCGCCGAGCACCCCGACGAGACGCTGTCGCTGCTCGGCGACCTCACCGGCGCCACCGACGAGCGCCTGCGCGCCCTGGCCCGCCGGCTCGCCGGCCGCCTCGTGATCGGCCTGGCACGGGCCGACGCCGCCCGCCGTCGAGGCATCGGCCGCATGCGGTCGCTCCCGATGGACGAGACCGGCGGCGACCTCGACCTCGACGCCAGCCTCGAGACGCTGCAGCTGGCCTCCGCCACCGGCGTCGCGCCCCGCGCCGACGAGCTCACCGTGCGCACGTGGGCCCGGCCGGCGGTGGCGCTGTGCCTGGTCATCGACCGCTCAGGCTCCATGACGGGCGAGCGCCTGGCCTCGGCGGCCATCGCCGCGGCAGCCGCCGCCGAGCGGGCACCGGAGGACTTCTCCGTGCTCGCCTTCTCCGACAAGGTCATCGTGATCAAGGGCCAGGACCAGCGCCGCTCGATCGACGACGTCGTCGAGGACGTCTTCCGCCTGCGGGGCCACGGTCCCACCGACCTGGCGCTCGCCCTCCGGGTGGCCGCGGCCCAGCTCGCCGGGTCGGGCGCCCAGCGCAAGCGCGTCGTCCTCCTGTCGGACTGCCGGCCCACCAAGGGCGACGAGCCCGAGCGGGCGGCCGCCGCCCTCGACGAGCTCCACGTGATCGCCCCGGGCGACGACGCCGCCGACGCCGAGGCCTTCGCCCGCACGGTCGGCGCCCGCTTCGCCGCCCTCGCCGGCCCCAGCCACATCCCCTCGGTCTTCGCCGAGCTGAACGACTGAGAGGTGGCACGCCGCGTGCCACTCGGCACACTGGCTCCGTGGCCACGGCGACGACCGGTCGGACGACGGCGAGCGGCATCGACGACGAGCGCCTGGCCGGCCTGCGCCGGTGGAACCTCGGGCTCGCCGCCCTGCACGCCGCCCAGGCGGTGGCGGTCGTCGCCCTGGCCGAGGACTTCGCGGTCACGGTGACGTCCAGCTTCCCCACCGGTCCGCCGGGCACGGCGCCGCCGGCGCCCGAGGCGCTGCTCGACGTGCGCATCGGCTGGGCGGTGGCGGTGTTCCTCCTGCTGGCGGCGGTCGACCACCTCGTCACCGCCACCGTCGCCCGGCGCACCTACGAGGCGGACCTGCGCCGGGGCATCAACCGCTTCCGGTGGGTCGAGTACGCGTTCAGCGCCACGCTGATGGTCCTGCTCATCGCCAGCTACGCGGGGATCGCGGACGTCACGGCGCTCGTCGGCATCGCCGGCGCCAACGTGGCCATGATCCTGTTCGGCTGGCTCCAGGAGCAGGAGAACCCGCCGGGCCGGGCGTGGACCACCATGCGGCCGTTCTGGTTCGGCTGCGTGGCCGGCGCCGCGCCGTGGATCGCCATCGCCGTCAACCTCTTCGGCGCCGAGACGGTGCCGGGCTTCGTCTACGGCATCTTCTGCGCCCAGCTCGCCTTCTTCTCGAGCTTCGCCGTGAACCAGTGGCTGCAGTACCGGGGCGTCGGGCCGTGGCGCTCGTACGCCGTCGGCGAGAAGGGGTACCTGGTGCTCAGCCTCGGCGCGAAGTCGGTGCTCGCCTGGCAGATCTTCGCTGGCTCGCTCGCCGGCTGAGGGTGGTCGGCCGGCGCCACACCGGGTAGGTGGGTCGAGGCGGCGGGCACCCACGCACCACCCGAGGAGCCCCCGACATGGCTGACGAACTCACCGGCAAGACGATCGCCTTCCTGGTCGCCCAGGAGGGCATCGAGCAGGTCGAGCTCACCGACCCCTGGAAGAAGGTCGAGGAGGCCGGCGGCCGCCCGGTGCTCGTCACGCCCGAGGAGGGCGAGGTCCAGGCCTTCGACCACCTCGACAAGGCCGACACGTTCCCCGTCGACCGCACCACGTCGGACCTGTCGGTCGACGAGGTCGACGGCGTCGTGCTGCCCGGCGGCGTCGCCAACCCCGACGCCCTGCGGATGGACGAGGCCGCCGTCGGCTTCCTGCGCGACTACGTCCAGGCGGGCAAGCCGGTGGCCGTCATCTGCCACGGCCCGTGGACGCTGGTGGAGGCCGGCGTGCTCGAGGGCCGGACGATGACGTCGTGGCCGAGCCTGCAGACCGACATCCGCAACGCCGGCGCCACCTGGGTCGACCAGGAGGTGTGCCGCGACGGCAACCTCGTGAGCAGCCGCAACCCCGGCGACCTGCCCGCCTTCACCGACGCCATGGTCGAGCTGTTCGCCTGACCGGGCTGCTCGCCTGACCGAGCGCCTGACATCGCCGGCAGCGGTCCGCTCGGCGCGGTACCGTGGCCGGCGGTGTCCGAGACGGGCCTCCAGGCGGGGGACGACCAGCGCGGCGAGGGCGATCGCCGGCTCGGCGAGCTGTCCGCCACCGCGCTCGCCACCCGGGCCCACCGCCTCGGCATCCGCTACCCCGAGCACCTGCTCGGCCAGTTCGTCGCCGCGCTGGAGACCGGACGCCACGTGATGCTCACCGGGCCGCCCGGCACCGGCAAGACGACGCTCGCCCACCTCGCCGCCGAGCTCGCCGGCGGCCCCGGCGGCTACCTGCCGGCCACGGCGACCGGCGCCTGGTCCACCGCCGACACGGTGGGTGACATCGTCGACACCGTCGACGGCCCCGTCTTCCGCCCCGGCGTGTTCGTCCGCTCCATCGACGAGCACCGCTGGCTCGTCATCGACGAGCTGAACCGGGCCCCGATCGACCGGGCGTTCGGCTCGCTGTTCACGGTCCTCGGCGGCCAGGCGGTGGTGCTGCCGCACCGGCGCCACCCGCTCGGCAAGCCCCTGGCCATCGTCCCCCACGGCGTCCGGCCGCCCGCAGGCACCGACGTGGTCGAGGTGCCGCCCAGCTGGCGGATCATCGCCACGATGAACGACTTCGACAAGCGCACGCTGCACGACCTGTCGTACGCGCTCATGCGCCGGTTCGCGTTCATCGAGGTCCTGGCCCCCGACGACGCCGAGCTGGCCCAGCTGCTGCGCCGCCACGGCGACCACCTGCTCGCGCTGCTCCCGCTGCGCCGCCTCCGCGAGGTCGGCCCGGCGGTGTTCCTCGACGCCGCCGAGTTCGCGGCTCGCCGGGCCGCGGACGGCTGCACGCTGTCGCGGGTGCGCTACGAGGCCCTCTTCGCCTACCTGCTGCCCCAGCTCGACGGCATCGACGCCGAGGGTGCGCGGGAGCTGCGTGCGCTCACCGACCCGTTGCTGGCCGAGCCGGAGCGCCACCTGCTGTCCCAGGCGGTCTCGCGGGTGCTCGGCGTCGACGCCAGCGACGTCACCTCGTCGTAGTCGCGCCGGTGGTCGGGGAGGGGGGATTCGAACCCCCGGCCCCCTGCCCCCAAAGCAGGTGCGCTAGCCGGACTGCGCCACTCCCCGTCGACCGGGCGGCCACCCTAGCCGGGGCGCCGCGCGCCCCCGGCGGGCGGCCCGGCGGCATGCGGGGCGCCTCCGAGGCCGTCGGTACACTCGGCTGCTCCCCGACGCACGACCCCACGACAGGAAGCGCCGCATGAACTCGACCGTCGAGGCCCTCGAGGGCAACAAGGTGAAGGTGTCCGTCTCGATCGGCGAGGACGAGTTCGAGAAGGACATCGACGCCGCCTTCAAGCGCATCGCCCAGGAGATCAACCTGCCCGGCTTCCGCCGTGGCAAGGCGCCCCGCAAGCTGCTCGAGGCCCGCCTCGGCACCGGCGTCGCCCGCGAGGAGGCCCTCCGCGAGGCCTTGCCGCGCTACTACGCCGACGCCGTCACCGAGCACGAGGTCGACGTCATCGCCGCCCCCGAGCTCGAGATCACGGGTGGCCAGGAGGAGGGCGTCGTCGAGTTCGAGGCCGTCGTCGAGGTCCGCCCGGTGGTCACCGTCGCCGGCTACGACGGCATCAAGGTCACGATGCCCTCGCCCGAGCCCACCGACGAGGAGATCCGCCTCCAGATCGACCGGATGCGCAGCCTCGACGCCACCGTCGAGGCCGTCGACCGGCCGGCCGAGGAGGGCGACACCGTCGTCATCGACATCGTCGGCACCCTCGACGGCGAGGAGCAGGACGGCCTCACGACCGACGACTACTCCTACGAGGTCGGCTCCGGCATCATCACGCCCGAGGTCGACGAGCACCTCGAGGGCGCGAAGGCCGGCGACGAGCTGTCCTTCGACGCCACCCACCCGGACGAGGACGAGGAGCGCCAGCTCCACTTCGACATCGCGGTGAAGGAGGTGCGGGCCAAGGTCCTGCCCGAGCTCACCGACGAGTGGGCCTCGGAGAACTCCGACTTCGACACCGTCGAGGCGCTCGAGGCCGACCTGCGCCAGCGCATGGTCGACGTCCGCAAGGCCCAGGGCGCCCACGAGCTGCAGGAGAAGGTCGGCCAGGCCCTCGCCGAGCTCGTCGACATCGAGCTGCCCGAGGCCCTGGTCAGCATGGAGCTGAACAACCGGCTCCAGGACCTGGCCATGCGCCTGCAGGCCCAGGGCCTGCAGCTGCAGCAGTACCTGATGATGACCGGCCGCACGCAGGAGCAGCTGGTCGACGAGCTGCGCGAGGCGGCCGAGACCTCCTCCCGGGTCGACCTCGGCCTGCGGGCCGTGGCCGCCGCCGAGGGCATCGAGTGCTCCGACGAGGAGCTCGACGAGGAGATCGAGTCGGTGGCCGAGCGGGTCGGCGAGAAGCCGGCCAAGGTCCGCCAGCAGCTGGAGCGGAACGACCAGATCCCTGCGGTACGCTCCGACATCACCAAGCGCAAGGCGCTGGAGTGGCTGCTCGAGCACGTCGAGATCGTCGACGAGCACGGCAACCCGGTCGACCGCAGCCTCTACGAGCACGACCACCACGATCACGAGGACCACGAGGAAGAGGACGGCGAATGAACCCGGAGCAGGTGGCCCAGCACAGCAGCGTCGTCCGGAACTACCTCGTCCCCACCGTCGTCGAGTCGACGAACCGGGGCGAGCGGGCCTACGACCTGTACTCCCGCCTGCTCAAGGAGAACATCATCTTCCTGGGCACGCCGATCGACGACGGCATCGCCAACCTCGTCTGCGCCCAGCTGCTGCACCTCGAGTCGGAGAACTCCGACAAGGACATCAGCATCTACATCAACAGCCCCGGCGGCGACATCACCGCCCTGTTCGCGATCTACGACACCCTGTCGTTCATCAAGAACGAGGTGAGCACGATCTGCTACGGCCAGGCCGCCTCGGCCGCCGCCGTGCTGCTCGCCGCCGGCACGCCGGGCAAGCGCCTCGCCCTGCCCCACTCCCGGATCCTGCTCCACCAGCCGTGGGGCCGAGGCGGCGGCCAGGCCACCGACATCGAGATCCAGGCCCGCGAGATCATGCGGATGAAGGACCTCCTCAACGCGATCCTGTCCGAGCACACGGGCCAGCCGATCGACAAGATCGAGAAGGACACCGACCGCGACTTCGTGATGACCGCGCAGGAGGCGCTCGAGTACGGCATCATCGACGACGTGATCAGCCGGCGAGCGCTCGCCGACACCACGGGTCCGATCCGGGCCAACTGAGACCGAGGGGGGTCTGGACGAGGTGGCCAAGTTCGGAGACGGGGGCGAGCTGCTCAAGTGCAGCTTCTGCGGCAAGTCCCAGAAGCAGGTCAAGAAGCTGATCGCCGGCCCCGGCGTCTACATCTGCGACGAGTGCATCGATCTCTGCAACGAGATCATCGAGGAGGAGCTCGCCGAGTCCTCCGACCTCAGCTTCGACGAGCTGCCCCGGCCCCGTGAGATCTTCGAGTTCCTCGAGGAGTACATCGTCGGCCAGACCGACGCGAAGAAGATCCTCTCCGTCGCCGTCTACAACCACTACAAGCGCATCCAGTTCGGGCACCACACCGTCCACGACGACGTCGAGGTGTCGAAGTCGAACATCCTCCTGCTCGGCCCCACCGGGTCGGGCAAGACCTTCCTCGCCCAGACGCTGGCCCGGCTCCTGAAGGTGCCCTTCGCCATCGCCGACGCCACGGCGCTGACCGAGGCCGGCTACGTCGGCGAGGACGTGGAGAACATCCTCCTCAAGCTGATCCAGGCGGCCGACTACGACGTCAAGAAGGCCGAGACCGGCATCATCTACATCGACGAGATCGACAAGGTGGCCCGCAAGTCGGAGAACCCCTCGATCACGCGCGACGTGTCCGGCGAGGGCGTCCAGCAGGCGCTGCTGAAGATCCTCGAGGGCACCCAGGCGTCGGTGCCGCCCCAGGGCGGGCGCAAGCACCCGCACCAGGAGTTCATCCAGATCGACACCTCGAACATCCTGTTCATCTGCGGCGGGGCGTTCGCCGGGATCGAGCGGCTGATCGAGTCCCGCCTCGGGCGCACCGGCGTCGGCTTCGCCGCCGAGATCCGCCAGGGCAACGACCGCGACATCAGCGAGCTGCTCCAGGAGGTCCTCCCCGAGGACCTGGTGAAGTTCGGCCTGATCCCCGAGTTCATCGGCCGCCTGCCGGTCATCGGCGCCGTGTCGCACCTCGACCGCGAGGCCCTCATCGAGATCCTCACCGAGCCCAAGAACGCCCTGCTGAAGCAGTACCAGAAGATCTTCAGCTACGAGGACGTCGAGCTCGAGTTCACCCAGGAGGCCCTCGACGCCGTGGCCGACCTGGCGCTGCTGCGGGGCACGGGCGCCCGTGGCCTGCGGGCGATCCTCGAAGAGGTGCTGCTCGACATCATGTACGACGTGCCGAGCCGCACCGACGTGAGCAAGGTCGTCATCGACGCCGAGGTCGTCCACCAGCGGGCCAACCCCACCATCGTCCCGCGCGACACCAAGGCCGAGCGGCCCAAGCGCGCCGCCAGCTGAGCGGCGGGGGCTCCGGCGCCGCCGTGGACCTCGCCGACGCGCTCGCGTACCTCGACGAGCACATCAACCTCGAGGCCACCCTGGCCCGGCCCACCGCCGGCGCCACCCACGGCCTGTCGCTCGACCGCATGCGCGGCGTCGTCGACGTGCTCGGCGACCCCCACAAGGCGGCGCCGGTCATCCACGTCACCGGCACCAACGGCAAGGGGTCGACGTCGCGGATGATCACGGCGCTGCTCGGCGCCCACGGGCTCACGGTGGGCACCTACACGAGCCCGCACCTCGAGTCGATCACCGAGCGCATCCGCCGCAACGCCGAGGCGATCTCCGAGCGCGACTTCGCCGAGGTCGTGACCGAGATCGCCGACCTCGAGCCGCTGTTCCCCGAGCGCCCGTCGTACTTCGACCTGCTCACGGCCACGGCCTTCGCCTGGTTCGCCCGCGAGGCCGTGGAGGTGATGGTCGTCGAGGTCGGCATGCTCGGCCGCTACGACTCCACCAACGTGGTCGAGGCCGACGTCGCCGTCATCACCAACATCGGGCGCGACCACACCGACTTCCAGGGCGACTGGCGCCGCAAGATCGCCGAGGAGAAGGCCGGCATCATCGAGGACCGCAGCGCGGTGATCGTGGGGGAGACCGACCCCGAGCTGGTCGAGGTGTTCCGGGCCGAGGGCGGGGCGCTGCACTGGGTGCGCGACCAGCACTTCGGCGTCCGATCGTCCCTCGTCGCCCTCGGCGGACGCCACGCCGACCTGTACACGCCCGGCGCCCGGCTCGAGGAGCTGTTCGTGCCGCTGCACGGCGCCCACCAGGTCGACAACGCCGCCTGCGCCGTCGCCGCCGTCGAGGCGTTCTTCGGCCGCCCCCTCGACCGGGACGTCGTCCAGGAGGCCCTGCGCAGCGTCGAGGTCCCCGGGCGCTGCGAGGTGCTCGAGCGCTCGCCGCTCGTCATCGTCGACATGGCCCACAACCCCGACGGCACCGAGGCGCTCGCCGAGACGGTCACCACCGAGTTCCACCCGGAGGGCGGGCTGACCCTGGTCGTGGGGATGCTCGCCGGTCGCGACCCCGACGCCACCCTGGCGCCGCTGCTGGCGCTGAAGCCGCGCCGGGTCATCTGCACCCGCGCCGAGTCGCCCCGCTCGGTGCCGGCCCGTGAGGTCGCCGACGCGGTCGCCCGGGGCCTCGGCGACCACGTCGCGGAGGTCCGGGTGGTCGACGACGTCGCCGAGGCGGTCGACCGGGCGGTCGACCTCGTCCGCGACGACGAGGCGCTGCTGGTCACCGGCTCCACCTACGTGGCCGGCGCCGCCCGGACCGCCCTGCGGGCCCGGGGATTCCAGGGCCCTCGCTGACGGCCGCTACGGTCCGGCGGCGTGAACCGGACCTTCGTCATGTGCAAGCCCGACGCCGTCGAGCGGGGCCTCGTCGGCGAGATCATCGCCCGCTTCGAGCGCAAGGGCCTCACCCTCGTCGCCGCCGAGCTGAAGACCGCCGACCGCGAGCTGGCCGAGGCCCACTACGACGAGCACCGCGAGAAGCCGTTCTTCGGCGAGCTGGTCGACTTCCTCACCCGGGGTCCGGTCATGGCCATGGTCGTCGGGGGCCCGGCCGACAACACCTTCTCGATCTGCCGCACCCTGATCGGCAAGACGAGCGTCGACGACGCGCAGCCCGGCTCCATCCGCGGCGACTTCGCGACCACGACCAACGAGAACCTCGTGCACGGCAGCGACTCCCACGAGTCGGCCGCCCGCGAGATCGCCCTCTGGTTCCCGTCGCTGGGTTGACCGGACGTCCCGCTCAACGCTTGAAGCCGAGGTGGAGGTGGTCCTGGTGCACGGTGTCCGTGAACGACGGACGGCCCACCGGGTCGAGGTCCCACGGTGAGCCGACCTCGGTGAGCTCGGTCTCGGTCAGCAGCCGTGACACGAGGGCGTGGAGCGGTCCGCCGACCGCCCGCTGGAGCACGACCGGCTGATCGTCGACCGACCAGATGTCGACCGCCCGACCTCGGGTGTGGTTGCTCGTGCGGCTGGTCCCGAACACGTTGACCGGGTGCCCGTTGGCCAGCGTCACGACCCCGAAGCGGTGCGTCGCCGCCAGGTCCAACATCAGCTGGAGGATCCGGTCGTCGACGATGCCGGCCTCGATGTCCCAGCGGCTGGAGTCCGGGAGGTCGATGGCCTCGTTGTCGAGGACGGCCTGCCCGAGCGCCGACGGCGCGGGCGCCGACGGGGGTTCTCCGCCGAAGGACGCGATCGACGTCGGCTCCCAGACGCCCGCCTCCAGCGCGAGGCGCACGTCGATGGTGCGTGTGACCTCGGTCTCCTCGTCGTCGCGCAGCAGCCGCTGGCGAGCCACGACCATCACCGACGCCTCGGTGGCGGTGAGGCCGCCGAGTTGCGGGTACACGATCTCGACGGTGGCCTGCGCATCGGGCACCAGGAGCGGCGCGGCGCCGTCGGCGATCGTGGCAGGGCCGAGGGCCGCGACCCGTGCCTGGGCTGCGGGTACGGTGCCCTGGCCGCGCTCGTAGGTGCCGATCGCCTGGACCAGGTCGGCGGCCCGCTGCTTGGCCTCGGGCACCGGTTCGCCGGCCACCGGCACGTACGGCGACGGGGCGGGCAGCCGCTTCGCCGTCGTCGTGGTCTCTTCGACCTCCTCGATCGAGGAACCCGGGCCGGGGTCCTGGCCGACCTGCGCGTCTCCGCCGTCGCCCGCGCACGCACCGAGCAGGAGGGCAAGCGCCAGGACTGCGGTTGCGCGGCGCCTCACGGGACCGAGACCTCGTAGCGATCCCACGAAACGCCGTCTCGGTCGACGTAGCCGCCGGCCTCCTGCCATCCGAGCCGTCGGTAGAAGGCACCAGCGCCCTCGCCGTCCGCGAGGGTCACGAGCCTGGCGGCAGGGACGCCAGCGCCGCGGACGGCGCCGAGGAAGGCATCAACGAGATGGGTGCCGACGTCGCGGCCCCGCGCCTCGGGCGAGACCGCCACGTGGTTCAGCACGGCCACGGGGCCGGTGCGGGCACCGCCCGGGGCGGCCGGAGCGCGCCGGCGGACCACACGGAGCAGCCCCGAGGCGTAGCGGACCGCTCGGGTGCGGAGGAACCAGGCGGCCACCCGCGGACGGCGCACCAGGCCCAGGGACCCGGCGACGACGAGAGTGGTGCCGTGCCGTGCGAGGACCTCCTGCCGGTGGGCGGCGGGATCGAGCGTCCCAACGATGAAGCCGAGCGCAGCGCCGCGGTCCTCGGCGACGAGGGCGACGGCGTGCGCCGAGGACCGGTACGTCGCCAGGTAGCGGCGCAGGAACCCCTCGCCGAGCGCGGGGAACAACCCGTGCCCCAGCGCCTGCGCGTGGAGCCGGGCGGCGAAGTCGAGGTCCGCGGCCTCCATCGGCCGGACGGCGACCAGCGTGGGTTCGTCACCTCGGGGGTGTGCGTCGGTCGGCTGCACCCGGGGGAGCCTACTGACGGACCTCGCCGGTCCCGGATCGCCGCCGAGCTGTTCTGTTGCGATCCGGTGACGAAGGGCTATGCTCGACGCCGGCCGCTCGGCGCACGATCGTCCCACGCTGCCTTGGTCGCCACGCAAGCAGGTACCGTGCGATCGCCCCGGCGTCGCTCGTCCGCACACCCCGATCGGGATTCCATGTCCGAGAACGTCTTCACCTCGCTGATGGGCCGCGACATGGCGGTCGATCTGGGCACCGCCAACACGGTGGTCTACGTGCGCGGGCGCGGCATCGTCCTGAACGAGCCCTCCGTCGTCGCCGTGAACGTGCGCGACGGGCGCCCGCTGGCGGTCGGCGCCGAGGCGAAGCGGATGATCGGCCGCACCCCCTCGCACATCCAGGCGATCCGCCCGCTCAAGGACGGCGTGATCTCCGACTTCGAGATCTGCGAGAAGATGCTCCGCTACTTCATCCAGAAGGTGCACCAGCGCCGCTGGGCGAAGCCCCGGATGGTCATCTGCGTGCCGTCGGGCATCACCGGCGTCGAGCAGCGGGCGGTGCTGGAGGCGGCCGAGTTCGCCGGCGCCCGCAAGCCCGCGCACATCATCGAGGAGCCGATGGCCGCCGCCATCGGCGCCGGCCTGCCGGTGCAGGAGCCCACCGGCAACATGATCGTCGACATCGGCGGCGGCACCACCGAGGTCGCGGTCATCTCCCTCGGCGGCATCGTGGCCAGCCAGTCGGTGCGCGTCGCGGGCGACGAGCTCGACGACGCCATCGTCCAGTTCATCAAGAAGGAGTACTCCCTGGCCATCGGCGAGCGCGCCGCCGAGGAGATCAAGATGGGCATGGGCTCGGCCTGGCCGCTCGAGGAGGAGCTCTACGCCGAGGTGCGCGGCCGCGACCTCATCACCGGCCTGCCGAAGACCATCGTCACCTCCACCGAGGAGATCCGCGAGGCCATCGACGAGCCGGTCACGGCCATCGTCGACGCCGTCAAGGTCACCCTCGACAAGACGCCGCCGGAGCTGGCGGCCGACATCATGGAGAAGGGCATCGTCCTCGCCGGCGGTGGCGCGTTCCTGCACGGCCTCGACGCCCGGCTCGAGCACGAGACCGGGATGCCCATCGTCATCGCCAACGATCCGTTGCACGCCGTCGCCTTCGGCTCGGGCCTCGCCCTCGAGGAGTTCGACGCCTTGAAGGACGTGCTGTTCAACAACCCGCCCGAACACTGATCTCCACCATGTCCGAGGGCCACCCATGGCCATGACCGGTCCCCGCCGCGGCGGTCGGTCGCGGCTGACCATCGTCTTGCTCGTGCTGACCTCCATCACCGTCCTCACCCTCGACTTCCGGGGCGTCGGGTTCCTGGGGGACGCCCGGCGCAGCGTCGGCTCGGCGCTCAGCCCGCTGCAGGGCGCCGCCGACTTCGTGGCCAGCCCGTTCCGCAACACCTGGAACGGCATCACCACCTACGACGACCTCGAGGCCGAGAACGAGGCGCTGCGCGGCCGCGTCGACGAGCTCGAGGGCGAGCTGTCCCGCAACGCCGACATCGCCGCCCAGTACGACGAGCTCGTCGAGCAGGTCGACATCCCCTGGGTCGGTGACCTCAGCACGGCCACCGCCCGGGTCGTGCAGCAGCCGGCCAGCTCGTTCTCCTACGTCATCGGCATCGACAAGGGCAGCGACGCCGGCATCCAGGTCGGCATGCCCGTGGTCGTCGGCGCCGGCGACTCCCTCGGGGGCCTCGTCGGCCAGGTGGTCGACGTCGGTGCCGGCAGCGCCTCGGTGCAGCTGCTCACCGACCCCGAGTTCCGCGTCGGCGTCCGCCTCGTCACCAGCCAGCGCTTCGGCACGGCGTCGGGACAGGGCGTGGGCCGCGACCTGCTCATCGACACGGGAATCGAGCCCGGTGAGCCCGACGCCGACCTGCCGTCCCTCGAGATCGTGACCACCTCCGGCATCGACGAGCGCTCGTCGTTCCCCGCCTCGATCCCCGTCGGCAAGGTGACACGCACCCGCCCGGCCAACGGCGGCCTCACCCTCGAGGTGTTCGCCGAGCCCCTCGCCGACCTCGACGAGCTCAGCTTCGTGTCCGTCGTCCTCACCACCCCGGTCGAGTAGATGCTGCGCGCCGCCCGCCTCAGCCTCGTCCTCGTCCTGCTCCTCACCGTGCAGACCACGTGGCTCGCCGACCTGCGCCCCTTCGGCGAGACCGGCGACCTGCTCCTGCTCCTCGCCATCGCCGCCGGGATGGCCGGCGGCCCCGAGCGCGGCGCCGTCGTCGGCTTCGTCGCCGGCATCGGCATGGACCTGCTGCTGCTCACCCCGTTCGGGCTGTCGTCGCTCACGTACCTCGCCGTCGGCTATGCCGTGGGCACCGTGCACGACGGCGTCCTGCGGTCCGCGCCGTGGATCCCGCTGGTGGTCACCTTCGTCGCCACCGCGCTCGGCATCGCCTTCTACGTGGTGCTCGGCCAGCTGGTCGGCCAGCAGTTCCGGGTCCCGAACCTCGCCCGCATCGTCCTCGTCACCTCGGTCATGAACTCCCTGCTCGCCTTCCCCGCCCTGTTCGTGGCCCGCTGGATCGAGCGGGCGGCACCGGACCGGATGCTCACGCCGTCGATGCGGGGGCTGCGATGACCCAGCGCATGGAGTCGCCCCGCCTGCGCCTCGGCGTCCTCGGCGTCGTCGCGATCGCCCTGTTCGTCGCGCTCTTCGCCCGGCTCTGGTACCTGCAGGTCATGTCGTCGGAGTCCTTCACCGAGGCGGCCGAGGCCAACCGGCTCCGGGTCGTGCAGGTGGAGGCCCCGCGCGGCCGGATCCTCGACCGCGACGGCACGGTCATCGTCGACAACCGGGTGTCGATCGTGGTCACCGTCGACCGGGTCCGCTTCGCCGACCTCGAGGACGGCGAGCGGCGCCGGATGCTCACCCGGCTCGCCGAGGAGCTCACCCGCTACGGCACCCCGGTGACCCCCCAGCAGCTGCAGGACCGCGTCGACGACGTCCGCTACTCCCGCTACGCCCCCGTGCCCGTCGCCGAGGACGTCACCGAGGAGCTGAAGATCTACGTCGAGGAGAACGCCCAGGACTTCCCGGCGGTGGCGGTCGAGCGCGTCGCGGTGCGCCGCTACCCCTTCGGCACCCGGGCCGCGCACGTCATCGGCTACGTCGGCGAGATCAACGACGAGGAGCTGGCCGAGCGGGAGTCCAAGCCGAAGACCTACATCCGGGGCGACCAGATCGGCAAGACCGGCATCGAGCGGATCTACGAGGACGACCTGCGGGGCATGCCCGGCCAGACCGTCTACGAGGTCGACGCCAAGGGCGACCCGGTGCGGATCCTCGAGGACCTGTCGACGCCGCCCATCCCCGGCGACGACGTCTGGCTCACCATCGACATCGAGACCCAGTCCTTGGCCGAGGACCTCCTGGCGCAGGCGCTGGCGGACGCTCGCAGCCGACCGGTCCGAGGCGTCCCGACGCGGGGGAACGCTGGCGCCGTGGTGGTCACCGACCCCCGGGACGGCGATGTGATCGCGATGGCCAGCTATCCGGTGTTCGATCCGGGCAGCTTCGTCAATGGCGTCTCCTCATCGGAGTTCGAGTACCTCACGAGCGACGCCACCGACAAGCCGATCTTCAACCGCGCGATCCAGGGCGAGTACGCCCCGGGCTCGACGTTCAAGCTCTTCAGCGGGATGGCAGCTCTGGAGGCCGGACTGCGGACGCCTGAGCAGACGATCCTGGATGAGGGCCGCTTCACCCTGTCGGAGTGCAGCGGACGTTGCAGCTGGCAGAACGCCGGTTCCAAGGCGTACGGAGCCGTCGATCTCCGCCGTGCGATGACCGTCTCGTCTGATGTCTACTTCTACAGCATCGGCGCTGACTTCTGGCGCGCACGGGGGGCATTGGGCGACGAGGCCATGCAGGACGTCGTCCGGCGGTTCGGGTTTGGGCAGGAGACGGGTGTCTCGCTGCCCTCTGAACAGGACGGACGCATCCCGACGCCAAGGCAGCGTGCCCAGCAGCACCAAGACAATCCGACGGCGTTCCCGAATGGCGAGTGGTACACGGGCGACAACGTGAACATGGCCATCGGTCAGGGTGACGTCGCCGTCACGCCCTTGCAGCTCGTGAACGCGTATGCGAGCTTCGCGAACGGCGGGACCCGCTTCGCGCCGAACATCGTCACGAGGATCACTCGAGGGGGTGCCCCGGACCAGGTCAAGCGGTCGTTCGAGCCTCGAATCAACGGGCGATTCGAGATGGCGCCCGCGTTTCGCAGCGCGATGCTGGACGGGCTGCTCGGCGTCACGACCGCAGAGGGCGGGACCGCCAGGACGACGTTCGAGGGCTTCCCGAACGAGACGTATCCGATCGCCGGGAAGACGGGAACGGCCCAGGTGAACGGCAAGGCGGACACGGCGCTGTTCACCGCGTTCGGTCCTGCACCTGCCCCGGAGTACGCCGTGGCCGTCGTGCTCGAGGAATCTGGCTACGGAGGCATCTCCGCCGCTCCGGTCGCCCGAGCGCTCTTCGACGTGTTCGCCGGCGTGTTGCCGATGCCGACCATCGAACCCGGAGGGACCCTCGTCTCTCCGTCCCCGTCGGGCGCGGAGGAGGGCGCGCCGCTCGTCCCTCTGAGCCCCGCGCTCCGGCTCGGACAGATCGCTTCGGGAGGCAGCGACTGATGGAGTCCTTCGCCGGCCGCTGGCCGGGCACCACCCGGGCCGCCTCGATGCGGCGCAACCCCGCCGCGCCGTGGCGCCACGTCGACCTGCTGCTGCTCGGCTCGATCGGGCTCATCGCCCTGATCGGCTCGCTGATGGTCTTCTCCTCGACCAGGGGCGGCAGCGGCGGCGCCGACACGGCGATCATCGAGCGCCACGTCATGTTCGTGGCCGTGGGCGCCAGCGTCATGGCGCTGACGATGATGGTCGACTACCGCCGCTTCCGCGACTGGGCGCCGATCTTCTACGCCGGCGTGTGCGGCCTGCTGATCGGCGTGGTGTCGCCGCTCGGCACGGAGGTGAACGGCGCCCAGGCGTGGTTCGACCTCGGCCCGATGCGGCTGCAGCCCTCGGAGTTCTCGAAGATCGCCGTGATCATCGGCCTGGCCTCGCTCTGCGCCCACTTCGGCGCCGACCTCGACCTGCGCCGCCTCGGCGTGCTGCTCGCGGTCCCCGCCATCCCGCTGGTCCTGATCATGCTGCAGCCCGACCCGGGCACGGCGATGGTCTTCGTCGCCATCACGATGGGCGTGCTCGTGGCGGCCGGGGTGCGGGCCAAGCACCTCGCGGCCCTGACCCTCGTCGGGCTGACGGCGGTGGTGGGCCTGCTGAGCTCCGGGTTCCTGCAGGACTACCAGAAGGACCGCCTCACGGTGTTCCTGAACCCGAGCGCCGGGCTGCAGGGCGAGGCCTACAACCTGAACCAGTCCAAGATCGCCATCGGCTCCGGCGGCGTGCTCGGCAAGGGCCTGTTCGAGGGCACGCAGACCCAGCTCGACATCGTCCCCGAGCAGGAGACCGACTTCATCTTCACCGCGGTGGGGGAGGAGCTGGGCTTCCTCGGCGCCGCCACCCTCCTGCTTCTGTTCGCGCTGGTCGTCTGGCGGGTCTGGCGCATCGCCCAGATCTCGCGCGACCACCTGGGCGTCCTGCTCTGCGTCGGCGTGCTGTCGCTGCTGGTGTTCCAGATCTTCCAGAACGCCGGCATGACCATGGGGATCATGCCGATCACCGGCATCCCGCTTCCGCTCGTGAGCTACGGCGGATCCTCCACCATCGCGCTCTTCGCCGGGCTGGGCCTCGTCCAGTCCGTGCACATGCGCCGCTTCACGTAGCCGCCAGCCGCACCAGCAGCGCCGACTCGGGGTGGAGCAGCGGGCCCGGCAGCCCGACCGCGTGCAGCCAGCGGCCGGTGGCCTCGACCGGTCCCTCGGTGAGCCAGGCCGGCTGGCGTCCCCAGCCGAGCACCTCGCCCGGCGCGGCCACGTGCTCGACCCGGTAGGTCCGGTCGGGGTCGAGGCCGGCCAGTCGCACCGCCGCCGGCATCGTGCGGCGGGACTGCGTGAGCTGCACGACGGCGAACAGCGCCTCGGCGCGGTCGGGCGCGACCACACCGTGGGCCAGGGCGGCGTCGTCGGCCACGTCGAGGCGCACCACGTCGCCGCCGTGCAGCAGCGGTCGCAGGCCCTTGTGGAGGTCGATCCACCAGCGCAGGGCGTCGAGGTGGCGGTCGGACGCCTCGAGCACGTTCCACTCGATGCCGAGGTGCCCGAACAGCGCCGTGGCGGCCCGGAACGACAGGCGGTGGGAGCGGCCGGTGTGTGGGCGCGGGGCGGGCCGATGTGGGCGCCCACGACCTCGGGCGGCAGCAGGTGCGACCACCCGCGCTGGATCACCTGGCGCTCGAGCGAGTCGTTGCAGTCCGACGCCCAGATCCGGCAGGTCCGCCCCAGGATCGCCAGGTCGGCCCGCCCGCCGCCCGAGGCGCAGGACTCGATCTCGACGTGCGGGTGGCGGTCGCGCAGGGCGTCGAGGAGGCGGTACAGGGCGACGACCTGGGCGTGGGCGCCGGCGCCGGCGAGGTCGCGATTGTGGTCCCACTTGAGGTAGGCGATGTCGTGGTCGGCGAGCAGCCGGTCGAGGGCGTCGTGCAGGTGCGCCCAGCACGCGCCGATCGACAGGTCGAGCACGAGCTGGCTCCGCCCGAGGACGTCGGGGTCGCCGAGCACCCAGTCCGGGTGGTTCCGGAACAGGTCGCTGTCGGGGTTGACCATCTCGGGCTCGACCCACAGGCCGAACTCCATGCCGAGGCTGCGCACGTGGTCGACGAGCGGGCCGAGCCCGTCCGGGTGGGCGTCGGGGGACACCCACCAGTCGCCGAGCCCGGCGGTGTCGCCCCGGCGCCCGCCGAACCAGCCGTCGTCGAGGACGAAGCGCTCGACGCCGAGCGACGCCGCTCGGTCGGCGAGGGCCCGCAGGGTGGCGGCGTCGTGGTCGAAGTAGACGGCCTCCCACGTATTCAGCGACACCGGTCGGGGCCGCGCCGGGAGGTGGCGGCGGACCTCGGCGTGGAAGCACCGGCTGGCGGCGACGAGTCCGTCGCCCCACACGCCGTGCACCACCGGCGAGTCGTAGGTCTCACCGGGGCCGAGCACGACCTCGCCGGGCAGGAGCAGCTCGGCGACGTGCACCGCCCGCCGCCCGTCGGACCGCCGCTCGAGCACGACCTCCGCGTTCCCGCTCCAGGCGAGGTGGACGCCGTGCACCGGCCCCGAGGCCTCACCGAACCCGGCCCGGCCGGCGAAGGCGACGGGCACGTGGTCGTGCGAGGTGCGCCCACGCCGGTTCTCGACCAGCAGCGTGCCGGTGGCCCACGGGAGCCGGGTGGGCGTCATCTCCGCGCACCAGCGACCCTCGAACGCCAGCACCTCGTCGGCGTCGGCGGCCAGGGGGAGCGTCACGGCCAGGCGCTGCAGGAGGTAGGGCTCGGCCGCGGTGTTGGTGAGCGACACGGCGACGGCCACGGTCGGTCCGACCTCGACCCGGCCGTCCAGGCGCAGCCCCGCGGCACGCGCCTGGGACGTGAAGGACAGCACGGCGCCCTCGGCGGTGCAGGACGCGAGGGAGAAGCGGGGGTGGGCGCCGCTGCCATCCGGGCGGCAGCCGGCGAGGCCGGGTCGTCCGGGGTCCCCGGCTGTGGCCGTGACCAGCGAGAGCGGCGCGTCGACGTCGAGCGTCGACGGCGGCAGCGGCCGGTCGAGGAGCAGCCCGGCGCCGTCGGGCGGCTCGCCCGGATCGGCGCCCCAGGACACCACCGCGGGCACGGGATGGGCGTCATCGACCACGACGCTGAGCCGATCGGACCGGAGCCGGAGGAGCGCCACGGGAGCACGCTGCCACGGCCGGCCCGATCGGGGACGTGACCGGGGTCTCCGGTAGCCTGGACGGACCGTGTCCGCCGCGCCCACCCCCACCGCACCGCACGACGCCACGGGGTCCGGCAGCGTCTGGGCCGCGCTGGAGCCGCAGCTGGCCAAGATCGCCAAGCCCGCCCGCTACATCGGGCTGGAGGGCGGCGCGCCGGCGTCGGCGCGGGCGCCGCACAAGGTCGGCTGGCTGCTCTGCTACCCGGACACCTACGAGATCGGCCTGCCGAACCAGGGCCTGCAGATCCTCCGGGAGATCCTCAACGAGCGCGACGACGCCTTCGCCGAGCGGGGCTACGCGGTGTGGACCGACCTCGAGGCGGTCATGCGCCGCGAGCGCATCCCGTTCTTCTCGGTGGAGACGCACACGGCGGCCGCGGACTTCGACGTCATCGCCTTCAACCTGTCGGCCGAGCTCACCTACACGAACGTCCTGAACTGCGTCGACCTCGCCGGCGTCCCGGTCCGCAGCGCCGAGCGCGACGACGACCACCCCCTCGTCATGGTGGGGGGCCACTGCACCTACAACCCGGAGCCCATCGCCGACTTCGTCGACGTCGTCGTCCTCGGCGACGGCGAGGAGGTCGTCGGCGAGATCACCGACGTGCTGCGCGAGTGGCGGGCCGAGGGCAAGGGGGCCGGCTCGCGCGAGAACGTCCTGCGGGCGCTGGCCCGGGTCGAGGGCGTCTACGTCCCGTCGCTGTACGACGTCGACTACGACGGGCAGGCGCTGGTCGCGGTCACGCCGCGGTACCCCGATGTCCCGGAGCGCATCGAGAAGCGCACCATCGCCGACCTCGCTCAGTGGCCGTACCCGAAGCAGCAGCTGGTGCCGCTCACCGAGGTGGTGCACGACCGGCTGAACGTGGAGGTCTTCCGGGGCTGCACCCGGGGTTGCCGCTTCTGCCAGGCGGGCATGATCACCCGCCCCGTGCGCGAGCGCCCGGCCGAGCAGGTGCGCACGATGATCGACGAGGGCCTGCGCCGCACGGGCTACGACGAGGTCACCCTCACCAGCTTGTCGAGCGCCGACTTCTCCGGCATCGAGCAGACCGTGCAGGACGTCATGGCCCTCGACACGGGCAGCAGCCAGCCGATCACCCTCGGCCTCCCGTCGCTGCGGGTCGACGCGTTCACGGTCGGCCTCGCCAACCAGATCCAGAACGCCCGGCGCACCGGCCTCACGTTCGCCCCCGAGGCCGGCACGTGGCGCATGCGCCAGGTCATCAACAAGCTCATCCGCGACGAGGACCTCTACGGCGCCGTCCAGTCGGCGTACAGCCAGGGCTGGCGGCGGATGAAGCTCTACTTCCTCACCGGCCTGCCCACCGAGACCGACGAGGACACGCTCGGCATCGCGGAGCTGGCGAAGCGGTGCGTCGAGCTCGGCCGCGAGCACCACAAGGGCCCGAGCGTGACCGTCAGCGTGGGCGGGTTCGTGCCCAAGCCGTTCACGCCGTTCCAGTGGTTCGGGCAGAACACCGAGGCCGAGCTGCGCCGCAAGATCGCCCTGCTGCGCGACGCCACCCGCAAGGTGCGCGGCGTGCAGCTGAAGTGGCACGACCCCCGGGCCAGCGTGGTCGAGGGCCTGCTGTCCCGTGGCGACCGCCGCCTGGGCCGGGTCCTCGAGCTGGTCTGGCGCAAGGGCGGCGTGTTCCAGGAGTGGGGCGAGCACTTCGACCTGCAGCTCTGGCTCGACGCCATGGCCGAGTGCGGCCTCGACCCCGACTGGTACATCCACCGGCACCGCACCGAGGACGAGGTCCTGCCCTGGGACCACCTCTCCGCCGGCCTCCACAAGGACTTCCTCTGGATGG
>JBKHXT010000177.1:0-10862 GCA_046565885.1 Acidimicrobiia bacterium | reverse complement strand
AGCGCCGGGTCGCGGGCGCCTTCGGGGAAGTCGGCCAGCTCGGTGGAGACGAGGTGGTTGGGCGCCACGTCGGCCAGCAGCTCGAACCAGAACGCCGACATGGCGGTGAGGACCCGGCCCTTGTCGGGGATCTCCTCGGCCATCACGACGTCGAAGGCGGAGATGCGGTCGGAGGCCACCAGCACGAGGTGGTCGGGGCCGGCGTCGTAGATGGCGCGCACCTTGCCGGTGGCGATCGTGGGCAGGTCGACGGTCACAGGATGTCCCCCGGCTCGTAGGCGGCCGCCTCGGGGTGGCGGTCGACGATGGTGGCGACCTGCTCGGCGAAGGCGGCGACCTGCGCCCGGGCCCGGCCGGCGACGGCCATCGGGTCGGCCAGGGCATCGGCGAGGCCCTGGCGGTCGATGGGCAGGCGGGGGTCGGCGGCGAGGCGGTCGAGCAGGTCGTTGTCGGCTTGGCCCTGCTCGCGCATGGCGAGGGCGACGGCCACGGCGTGCTCCTTGATGGCCTCGTGGGCCTCCTCGCGCCCGGCACCGGCGCGCACCGCCGCCATCAGCACCTTCGTGGTGGCGAGGAAGGGCAGGTAGCGGTCGAGCTCGGCCCGGATGACGGCCGGGTAGGCGCCGAAGCCGCGCAGCACGGTGAGGAAGGTCTCGAACAGGCCGTCGGCGGCGAGGAAGGCGTCGGGCAGCGCGACCCGGCGGACCACCGAGCAGCTGACGTCGCCCTCGTTCCACTGCTCGCCCGCCAGGGACGTGACCATGGCCTGGTGGCCGGCGAGCACGTGCTTCAGGCCGTTCACCCGCTCGCACGACCGGCTGTTCATCTTGTGCGGCATGGCCGACGAGCCCACCTGGCCGGGCAGGAACCCCTCGGTGGCCAGCTCGTGGCCGGCCATCAGGCGGATGGTGGTGGCGAGGCTCGACGGTCCGCTCACCAGCTGGACCAGGGCGCCGACGACCTCGAGGTCGAGGCTGCGCGGGTACACCTGGCCGACGTTGGTGAAGGTGCGACCGAAGCCGAGGTGGCGGGCGACGGCCTGCTCCACCTGGTCGACGGCGTCATCCGAGCCGAGCAGGTCGAGCTGGTCGGTCTGGGTGCCGACCGGACCCTTGATGCCGCGCAACGGGTAGCGCTCGAGCAGCGACTCCAGCCGCTCGAAGGCGACCAGCAGCTCCTCGCCGGCGACGGCGAAGCGCTTGCCGAGCGTGGTCACCTGGGCGGCGACGTTGTGGCTGCGGGCGGCCATCGGCCTGTCGGCGTGCTCGACCGCGAGGCGGGCCAGCGCCGCGAGGGTGGCGACGGCCCGATCCCGGATGAGCGCCAGGGCGTCGCGGACCTGTAGCTGCTCGACGTTCTCGGTGAGGTCGCGGGACGTCATGCCGGCGTGGATGAGCTCGTGGCCGGCGAGGGCCGAAAACTCCTCGATGCGGGCCTTGACGTCGTGCTTGGTCACCCGCTCACGGGCCTCGATCGACGCGAGGTCGACGTCGTCGAGGACCTTGCGGTAGTCGGCGATGGCGCCTTCGGGCACGTCCAGGCCGGCCTCGGCCTGGGCCTCGAGCACGGCGAGCCACAGCTGGCGCTCGAGCACGACCTTGTGCGCCGGCGACCACAGGCGGACCATGGCGTCGCTGGCGTAGCGCGACGCGAGGACGTTCGGGAGGGAGCCGCTCACCCGCTCAGTCTGCCAGGGCGGTACGCAGCGGCTGCCAGAACCACCCGCCCGCCCCGAGGAAACTGGCAGCGGCTCCGTACCACGCCCTGAGGAAACTGGCAGCGGCTCCGTACCGGGTCAGGTGGTGGGCGAGGCGGCGATGTCGGTGCGGTGGTGCATCCCCGGCCACGAGATGCGAGCGACGCCCTCGTACGCCTTCGCCCGGGCGTCGGCGATCGTGGCGCCGGTGCCGACGACGTAGAGCACCCGGCCCCCGGCGGTGACCAGCCGGTCGGGCGCCTCGCCGGTGGCGACCCCGGCGAAGACCACGTCGACGCCGTCGATCGCCCGGGCGGCGTCGAGGCCCTCGATCACGTCGCCGGTGCGGGTGCTCGTCGGGTAGCCCTCGACGGCGCAGCACACGGCGACGCACGCGTCGTCGCCGAAGGTGGGCTCGCTGCGGAGCTCGCCGGCGGCGGCCTCGGCCAGCAGCTGGGTGAGGTCGCTGGTCATCCGGGGCAGGACGACCTGGGTCTCGGGGTCGCCGAAGCGCACGTTGTACTCGACCAGCTTCGGTCCCTCGGCGGTCAGCATGAGGCCGGCGTAGAACGTGCCCCGGTAGTCGATGCCACGGCGGCGCAGCTCGTCGATGGTCGGCTGGACGAACCGGTCGAGCACGTCCTGCACGAGGACGTCGTCGACCGCCGGGACCGGGCTGTAGCAACCCATGCCGCCGGTGTTGGGGCCGGTGTCGCCATCGCCCACGCGCTTGAAGTCCTGCGACGGCGCCAGCGCCACCGCCCGCGTGCCGTCGCTCACGGCGAGGATCGTCAGCTCGGGGCCGACCATGCGCTCCTCGATCACGACCCGGCGGCCGGCGTCGCCGAAGCTGGTGCCGGCGAGCTTGTCCCGCACGTCGGCCTCGGCCTCGGCCCGGTCGGTCGTCACGAACACGCCCTTGCCGGCGGCGAGCCCGTCGGTCTTGATGACGTAGCCGCCGTCGGGCCCGCCGGGGAGGGTGTCGAGGAAGGCGAGCGCGGCGTCGACGTCGTCGAAGGCGCCGTAGCGGGCGGTGGGCACGCCGGCGGCGGCCACGACCTCCTTCATCCACGCCTTCGACCCCTCGAGCCGGGCGCCGTCGGCGCCGGGCCCGAAGACCAGCTTGCCCTGGGCGCGGAGGCGATCGGCGAGGCCGTCGACGAGCGGCGCCTCGGGCCCGATCACGAACAGGTCGGCGTCGAGCTCCTCGGGTGGTGTCGACGCCGAGCCGGGGATGCCGGCGTTGCCCGGCGTCACCACCACGTCGGCCGTCCGGCCGAGCACGAGCGCGAGCGCGTGCTCGCGCCCACCGGAACCGACCACGCACACCTTCACGTGAGCCGACCCTAGGCGCCCCGTCCCATCTGTCGTGCCTCCGTCAGGCCACGCCTGACCCAGGAACGACAGATCCGGTCAGGAGGCGAGCTGGACGTACTGGTCTCGGCTCGGGCCGACGCCGAGCAGCGAGATCGGCACGCCGCACTGCTCCTCGAGGAACTCGATGTAGCGCTTGGCGTTCGGGTGCAGGTGGTGCGGCTCGGTCGACTCCGACAGGTCGGTCTTCCAGCCGGGCAGCTCCTCGTAGATGGGCGTGCACTTGTGGATCATCGACTGGTTGTCGGGCATGCGGTCGATGCGCTCGCCGTCGACCTCGTAGGCCACGCACACCTTGATGGTGTCGAAGCTGTCGAGGACGTCGAGCTTGGTGATGGCCAGCTCCGACAGCGAGTTGAGCCGGACGGCGTGGCGCATCATCACCGCGTCGAACCAGCCCGGCCGGCGGCGGCGCTTGGTGTTCACGCCGTACTCGTGGCCGACGTCGACGATGCGGTCACCGAGCTCGTCGAACAGCTCGGTGGGGAACGGGCCGGAGCCGACCCGGGTGAGGTACGCCTTGCCGACGCCGACCACCCGGTCGACGTGGCGCGGGCCGATGCCCGAGCCGACGGTGGCGCCGCCGGCCACCGGGTTCGAGGAGGTCACGTAGGGGTACGTGCCGTGGTCCAGGTCGAGGAAGGTCGCCTGGGCGCCCTCGAACAGGACGTGCTGGCCGGCCTCGAGCGACTCGTGCACGAGGTTGACCGTGTCGGCGACGTAGGGAGCGATGGCGTCGCGGTAGGTGCCGAGGTAGGACTCGAGGATCTCGTCCTCGTCGACCGGCAGCTGGTTGTACACCTTGGCCAGCACGGCGTTGGTCTCGCGCAGGACGATGCGAAGCTTCTCGAGGAAGATCTTCTCGTCGTAGAGGTCCTGGACCCGGATGCCGACCCGGGCGGCCTTGTCGGCGTACGCAGGACCGATGCCCCGCTTGGTGGTGCCGAGCTTGTTGCGGCCCAGCCAGCGCTCGGTCATCCGGTCGAGCAGCTGGTGGTACGGGAAGATCAGGTGGGCGTTGCCGGACAGCCGCAGCTTGTCGCAGTTCACGCCGCGGCTCTCGAGCATCTCGATCTCGGCCAGCATCACCTTCGGGTCGACGACGACGCCGTTGCCGATCACGGGGGTGATGTGGGGGTAGAGGATGCCGCTCGGGATCAGCTGGAGGGCGAACGACTCGCCGTCCACCACGATGGTGTGGCCGGCGTTGTGGCCGCCCTGGTAGCGGACCACCATCGACATCTCCTTGGAGAAGAGGTCGACGAAGCGCCCCTTGCCCTCGTCACCCCACTGGGTGCCCACGACGATGGTGGCCGGCATGACGCGGCCCTCGCTTTCCTGCTGCGTTTCGTGTTGAACGGCTCGTGCGGCCCGAAAACGACGGACCGGCCCCCCGTCGGAGAGCCGTTGGCACATGGTACCGAGGGGTCTCGGTGGGGGACGAATGGGATGGGGGCGGACGCGACGAGGCCCGGCCGCAGGGGCCGGGCCTCGAGGCGTCAGGACCTGCGAGAGGTCAGCTCAGCTCACTCGGCGATGCCGAACCGGCGTCCCCGGCTGATGAGCACCAGGCCGGCGCCCAAGAGCAGGAACCCGGCGCCGAAGCCGGCGAGGTCCGAGCTCTCGCTACCCGTGCGGGGCAGCTGGCGGGTGACGACGTCACCCTTGACGGCCGGGGCAGGCGGTGCGGGGGGAGCCGGCGGGGCGACCGGCGGCGGGCCGGGCGGGGTGACCGGCGGGCGCTCCTCCTCGTTCGGGAGCACCTGCACTCGGCGCGTGCGAACGCGAGAGTCGTCGGAGTCGTCCGCTCGGTCGGTGTCGATCGTCACCGTGTTCACCACGCTCGTACCTGCAGCCGGCGCGTAGCCGTCCAGGGTGAAGGTGCAGACCACCGTCGATCCCGAAGCGAGCGTCGAACCGTCCGTGAGGGCCACGTCCCCGCAATCGAGAGTCTCTTCCTCGAGCAGGTTGACGTCTGCGCCGCCGAACTCGTCCGTGAGCGCTTCGAGCGTGAGGGTTCCGGTACCGGTGTTTCGGATCGTCACCTGGAACTCGACCGACTGGCCCGGGCGACGGGCCGTCTCGGAGTTCGTGAAGTTGCCGTTGCGGTCCGCATCGTTCACCTTGTCGACGTCGACTGAGTACGTCGGGTCCGGTCCCCCGCAATCAACCACGCAGCCGCCTGCACGTGGCGTGGTGACCTTGGACGTGTCCGAGACAGGCTCAGTCTTGTCGGTGTCGAGCGTCACGGTGTTGGTGATGGAGGCACCGGATCCGGTGATGTACTCCGCGATCGTGAAATCGCAGGTGACCGGAACATCGGGCTCAAGCAGATCCTCCCCCATGTCGAACTCGACCGGATCAGATCCCTCGCCATCGCCAGGGGTCGTGCACGTCAGGCCAGCACTTGCCTCGAGCAGGTCCAGTTCGTTGTCGGTCGGCCACGTGTCCTTGAGCTCAGTGACGTCGAGCGGGTCGTCTCCGGTGTTCGTGATGACGATTCGGAAGGGAACGGTCGCGCCAGACGTCGTCTGCTCGTTGTCGCTGTACGTGCTGTTGCCGTCAGCGTTGTTCGTCTTGACGATCGTGACGGAGTTGGACGATTGCTGTCGATACGTATTCGTGAATGTGCAGACACCGTGGCCGCCCTCAGCCACCGTGAAGATCCGGGCCAGCGGTTCGCCGTTGACCATCTCGATCTCGGCGTTCTCGCAGGAGACCGATGTCGACACCGCATTCTTTGCGTCGACCTCGCTCACCTCGTAGCCGGTCCCGCCGTCGATCACGGCAGAGAACTCGGTCTCATCGTCGTCGGTGCCGAGGTCGTCGTCCTCGCTGATCGAGAACTCACCGAGGTCGCCGTCGAAGTCGAACGTCCAGTCCACGGGGGTCGCACCCTCGGGACCGTCGACCACCTTGTGGACGGTCAGCGTCGTCTCCGGCGGCTCCTCTCCGGCGCCGCACACGGCGTCGTAGGGCTCGGCGTAGAACTCCTGGTCCAGCTCAGGCCACTCGGCGACCACGTCGGTGCCGAAGTACGCCGCCTTACCGTCGTCCGACCAGTTCAGCCCGGGGGTCCAAGAGCCGGTCCAGCCGCTCTCACCCCATTCTCCTTCACCATAGGGAACAGGAGGGATGATGTCGCCCCACTGATCGCCGTTCCGAGGCTTCGGATACGTCGTGTCATAGGTGGGAGCATCCGAAGCGTCGAACTCGAAGACGTCTCCGCCGTGGCCCATGTGGTCGGGGCCCTTCTGCTGCTCGCCATCGACCGAGCTGAAGTCCACAGTCGGTGTGACGTAGGGGTTCGTCACAGCGTTCGTGCGGTGGCAGATCGTGACTTTGTGCACGGGGTTTGGCTGCGTGGCGCCGGCGCCGGTCGGCGCCACCACCATCACGGCTCCTGCGAGCATGGAGATCAATCCGGCGCCAGCGAACAGCTTCCGCCTCTGTCGTACGTTCATCTGAGCCTGCCTTCAATCGCACCTTGGGCCGACGCTCTGTCGCCCACCTGGGGGATCTCCGAAGATCCCGAACCGGATCGCCCACTCGCGTCCAACTGTCAGGTAAGTACGCAGCCCTCGATGCGAACAGGGGCGTATCGCCCCAGAACGGCACTTCCCGGTGAGTTTCCGGCGACGCGCGCTGCGCGTGGTGCAGAAGTACCACGCAACGCGCGGTGCGTCTCACGGATCGGAACGGGTTGTCGCGCAGCGCGGTCAGCGCACCAGCGCCCGGCACGCAGGGTGCCGGGCCTCAGGCCGTCGGAGCCACGAGCGGCCAGGGGCGCTCACGCTCGGCGGCGAGCGCGACGTCGAGGAGCAGGGCGTCCCCGTGGTGGCGGCCGAGGACCTGCATGCCGACGGGCAGGCCGTCGACGGTGCCTGCCGGGATCGACACCGCGGGGTTGCCGTAGATGTTCGAGATGATCGTGAGCGCGCCCATGTTGATGAGGTCCGGGAAGCGGGCGGCGGCGAGGTCGAGGACGCGGTCGGGCAGGCCCGGGGCGAAGGAGCTGGCCACCCGCACGCCTCCGAGCAGCCCCCGGAACACCGCCTTGGCGACGGTGTTGGTCTGGGCCCAGTCGACGAAGGAGTCGGTGGGGCTGGACGTCGTGGCGTCGGCGGGGAAGGCGGGCCCCGGGTTCGTGGCGGCGATGATGAAGTCGACCTCGCCGAAGGCCCGGGCCATCTCGAGGTTGGCCTCCAGCCGCATGCGCTCGGCGGCGGCGGCCGTGTGCAGGTTGTAGAAGGACGTCGACAGGCGCAGGCCCAGCGCGACCTCCTCGGTGAGGTCGCCGGCGCAGGCGGGCCAGCGGTCGCCGAGGTCGGCGAGGAGGGTGGCGAGGTTGCCCATCATCCACTGGGCGGCCAGGTTCGGCGGCCGCACGTCGAGCTCCACCTCGACCATGCCGGTGGCCGCGATCAGCTCCTTCGCCTCGAGGTGGATGCGCTCCTCCACCCCGGGCTCGAGGGTCACGCCGCCGAGCGCGGGCACCACGGCGACCCGACGGCCGGCGAGGTCGTGCGAGCCGAGCCCGGCCTCGAGCGAGGGGAGCTTCGGCAGCGACGTCGGGTCGGCGGGGTCGTGCCCGGAGACGACGTCGAGGTAGCGGGCGGCGTCCCGCACCGAGCGGGCGAGGTTGCCGAGCACCACGGTGTGGGGCCGCATGTAGGCGTGCGGGCTCCGGGGCGTCCGCCCGAACGTCCCCTTGAAGCCGAGCAGGCCGGTGTAGCCGGCGGGGATCCGGATCGACCCGCCGCCGTCACCTCCGGTGGCCAGGGACACGAGTCCGCCGCTGACCGCCGACGCCGAGCCACCGGACGAACCGCCGACCGTCCGGCCGTGCCGCCACGGGTTGTGGGTGACCCCGTTCAGCTTGGTGACGCTGACGTTCAACCCACCGAACTCGCTCGCCGTCGTGAGGCCGACGGGGACGGCGCCGCCGTCGTCCAGGAGGCGCGTGACGACGGTGCCCTGGTGGTCAGCGATCCGGTCACGGAAGACGAGCGACCCCTCGGTGTAGGGCCACCCGGTCACCGCCTCGAGCTCCTTGATCCCCGTCGGCACCCCGCCGAAGGGCTTCGAGACGTCGGCCGACCGAGCGGCGTCGAGCGCCCGCTCGGGATCGACGAAGGAGAAGCAGTTGAGGTCGCTGCGCTCGATGGCGGCGAGCGAGGCCTCCACCTCCTCGACGGGCGAGCGCTCGCCCGCACGGAAGGCGTCGACGAGCGAGCAGGCGTCACCGGTCCAGGGCTGGTCCATGGGGTGATGGTTCCACGCCCGCCCCGCCGCCTCCTCCGGGTGTAGGACTGCGCGGGCGTCGAGCGATGGAGGGGTGGTGAGCGAGACGACCACGGGCGAGGACCAGCGCCGGGCGCTGCTGGCGCTGTACGACGAGGCGTTGCCCGACGTCTACGGCTACCTCGTCTCGCGCTGCGGCTCTGCCGCCGTGGCCGAGGACCTCACCTCCGAGACCTTCCTCGCGGCCGTCGACGCCGTGCAGCGGGGCACCGTGCCCGAGCTCACCGTCGCCTGGCTGATCGGCGTCGCCCGCCACAAGCTCGTCGACCACTGGCGCCGCCAGGAGCGGGCCGAGCGCCACGCCGCTGCTCCGCCCGAGGACACCGACGAGTGGGACGTCCACCTCGACCGCCTGCTGGCCCACCAGACCCTCGCCCGGCTCGGCGCCCACCACCGCAGCGCGCTCACCCTGCGCTACCTCGACGGTCTGCCGGTGCGCGAGGTGGCCGCCTGCCTCGGCCGTACGGAGGGCGCCACCGAGGTCCTCCTCGTCCGGGCGCGAGCTGCCTTCCGAGCCACCTACGAGAACGGGAGGGCGCCGCGATGACCGATCCCTTCGACGCCCTGGCCGAGCCCGCCGAGCGCCAGGCGCCCCGACCGAACTTCCGTCGCTCGCTGCGCGCGCAGCTCGTCGATGCGCTCGATCTCGACCCGCTCAGCACCACCCCGACCGTCGACCTCCCCAGGAGGGCTGGCATGACCACCACCACGCCGGCGCCGCCGCTCGCGACCACGCCGTACCTCACCGTGCACGACGGCGCCGGCGCCATCGACTGGTACATCGCCGCCTTCGGCGCCACCGAGCAGTTCCGGGTCGTGGGCGACGACGGCCTGCTCGGCCACGCCGAGCTCTCCGTGGGCACCGCCCGGTTCATGCTGTCCGACGAGCACCCGGCGCTCGGCGTGGTGTCACCCCGCACCCTCGGGGGCACGGCGACGGCGATCCACCTCGAGGTGGCCGACGTCGACGCCACCTACCGACGAGCGGTGGAGCAGGGCGCCACGGCGATGCGCGAGCCGGCCGACCAGCCCCACGGCGCCCGCCACGGCGTGCTCCTCGACCCGTTCGGGCACCGCTGGATGCTCTCCCAGCGCCTGGAGGAGGTGTCGATCGACGAGTACGCCGAGCGCGCCGACGGCTCCGGCTTCCGGGTGCAGCACGGTCCTCGGACGGGCGAGCCCTACGTCGACGGCATCTGGGCCGTCGTCACCTACGCCGACGTGGACGCCGGCATCCGCTTCGTGACCGACGTGCTCGGCTTCGAGGAGCAGGTCCTCGTCCGCGCCGACGGCGACCGCAGCGAGATCGTGCACAGCGAGTACCGCTGGCCCGAAGGCGGCATCGTCCAGATCGCCAGCTGGGTCGAGGGCAACGAGTTCATCCGCCGCCCCGGCGAGCAGGGCCTCTACGTCGTGACCGCCGACCCGCACTCCGTCTGGGAGCGCTGCCGTGCCGCCGGCGTGGAGGTGCTGCGTGAGCCGTACGCCCCGCACTACGACGCCGGCGGGATGGGCTTCTCGATCCGCGACGCCGAGGGCAACACCTGGAGCTTCGGCACCTACGCCGGCGGCGCCACCGGCTGAGCGGTGGCGTCGCCGGCCGTGGTTCCGGCCGCCGTCGTCAGAGCACCAGGATCAACAGCACGATCACGGCGATGACGAGGGCGGCGATGGCGATGGCTCGGGTGTCCATGGCGCCGTCCTTCTCCTGCTCGCCGGCGGTTCAGACACGATCGGTGCCGGTTCCGTTTCGTGGCCGCTGCCGGTTCCGTTTCGTGGCCGCTGCCAGTTCCGTTTCGTGGCCGCTGCCAGTTCCGTTTCGTGGCCGCTGCCAGTTCGCTGGAGGCGGTCAGGCGGTGACGGGCTGGGTGGTGCGCAGCGTGAGCGCGTCGTCCTCGACGTCGAGGGTGGCGACGTCGCCGTCGTGGAGCTGGCCCTCGAGGATGGCGCCGGCGAGGCGGTCGGCGACCTCCCGCTGGATCACCCGCTTCAGCGGGCGGGCGCCGAAGGCGGGGTCGTAGCCGAGGGCAGCCAGCTTCGAGGCGGCGGCGTCGGTGACCTCGAGCTCGATGCGCTTCTCGGCCAGGCGCCGGCGCAGGTGGCCGAGCTGGATCTCGACGATCGGCGCCAGGTCGGCCTCCGTGAGCTCGCGGAACCGGACGATGTCGTCGATGCGGTTGACGAACTCGGGGCGCAGGTGGTCCCGGGGGTCGCCCGGCATGTTCGACGTCATGATGAGCACGGTGTTCGAGAAGTCGACCGTGCGGCCCTGCCCGTCGGTGAGGCGGCCGTCGTCGAGCACCTGCAGGAGGATGTTGAACACGTCCGGGTGCGCCTTCTCGAGCTCGTCGAGGAGCACGACCGAGTACGGCCGGCGCCGGACGAGCTCGGTGAGCTGGCCGCCCTCCTCGTGGCCGACGTAGCCGGGGGGAGCGCCGACCAGGCGGGACACGGAGTGCTTCTCCATGTACTCGCTCATGTCGATGCG
>JBKHXT010000176.1:0-4071 GCA_046565885.1 Acidimicrobiia bacterium | reverse complement strand
TCTGAGAAACCGGACAGATGGGTCATACGGCCCATCCGTGGCTCCGAACACCAGGTGGAACATCCGACCCCACCCAGGAGACATCCCATGAAGCTCCGCACCGCCATCGTCGGCGTCGCCGCCGCCGCCGGCCTCCTCGCCCTCACCGCCGGCCCGGCGCAGGCCGACCACACCAAGGGCAAGAAGTACCTCGACCTCGAGCTGACCCGTGAGGCGGCCATCGCCGCCGAGGACCCCTTCGGTGCCGCACCGGAGGGCTCGTCCGGCGAGGGCGCCATGTACCTGAACCACGGCCAGGAGCGGTTCTGCCTCTTCCTCGAGTTCGAGCTGCCGCCGGACGTGGAGATCGTGGCCCTGCACCTGCACGAGAAGGCGCCCGGCACGCAGAACGGGGACATCGCCATCGACGCCACGCAGCTGATCGCCGACGCCGACTCGACGACCGGCTGCATGTCCGCCGACCGTGAGGAGATCCGAGGGGTGCTCTCCAACCCCGAGGACTACTACATCAACGCGCACACGAGCGTCGACGCCACCGTTGTTCGCACGGAGCTCGACCGCAACTGAGGCCAGCGATCGCGGCCGGCGCCCGTGGCAGGCGGGCGCCGGCTGCCGCGCTACGGGACGATGTTGACCAGCTTCGGCGGCCGGACGATGACCTTCTTCGGCTCGCCGGCGGTGAGGTAGGGCGCCACGTGCTCGCTGGCCAGGGCCAGCGCCCGCGCCTCGTCCTCGCCCACGTCCGGTGACACCTCGATGCGGTCGCGCACCTTGCCGTTGACCTGGACGACCATCGTCACCGAGTCGACGGCGAGCATCGCCGGGTCGTGCGTCGGCCACGCCTGCTCGTGGACGGGGCCGCCGTGGCGCAGCTCCCACAGCTCGGCGGTCACGTGCGGGGCCATCGGTGACAGGAGCTGCAGCAGCGCGTCGACGGCGAAGTCGGTCTTGCCCTGCTTGTAGAGCAGGTTCGTGAACTCCATGAACGCGGCCACGGCCGTGTTGTACGACCAGCGCTCGAAGTCGTCGGTCACCTTGGCGATGAGGCGGTGGGCCTCCTTGTCGACCGCGACGGCGGCGTCACCGGTGGCGTCGGCCACGGCGTCGGAGTCGGGGTGGGCCAGTCGCCACAGGCGGCCGATGAACCGGTACGTGCCCTCGATGCCGACGCCCTCCCAGTCGACGTCGTCGGCCGGCGGGCCCACGAACAGCTGGGCCAGGCGCAGCGCGTCGGCGCCCTCGCGGTCGAGGATCTGCTCGGGGGCGACCAGGTTGCCCTTCGACTTGGACATCTTCGCCCCGCCCAGGCGGATCATGCCCTGGGTGAAGAGCCGCTGGAACGGCTCGCGCAGGTCGGCCGGCGCCACGCCGATGTCCGCCAGGGCCTTGGTGAAGAACCGGGCGTACATCAGGTGGAGGATGGCGTGCTCGACGCCGCCGATGTACTGGTCGACCGGCAGCCACTTGGCCACCGCCTCCTGGTCGAAGGGGCGGTCCTCGTTCGTCGGGTCGGCGAAGCGCAGGAAGTACCAGGACGAGTCGACGAAGGTGTCCATGGTGTCGGTCTCGCGCACCGCCGGCCCGCCGCACGCCGGGCAGGTGGTGTTGAGGAAGCCCTCGTGGTGCTTCAGCGGCGACTCGCCCGTGGGCAGGAACTCGACGTCGTCGGGGGCGATCACCGGCAGCTGGTCGTCGGGGACGGGGACCGCGCCGTGGTCGGGGCAGTAGACGATCGGGATGGGGCAGCCCCAGAAGCGCTGGCGGGACAGCAGCCAGTCGCGCAGGCGGTAGTTGACCTTCGCCTCGCCGAGGCCGTGCTCGACCAACCACTCGATCGCCTTGGCCTTCGCCTCCGCCACGGGCAGGCCGTTCAGGTCGAGGACGTCGCCGGCGACCGTGGTCGCTGCGCTGTTGATGGCGGGCCCGTCGCCGGTGTACGCCTCGCCGTCGAACCCCTCGGGCGGCTGCACCGTGCGGACGATGGGCAGGTCGTAGGCCTCGGCGAAGTCCCAGTCGCGCTGGTCCTGGCCGGGCACGGCCATGATCGCCCCGGTGCCGTAGGTGACGAGCACGTAGTCGGCCAGGTACAGCGGCACCGGCTCGCCGTTGAACGGGTTCTGCAGGTAGGCGCCGGTGAACGCGCCCCGCTTGTCGATCGCCCCCTCGGACGACAGCCGGTCCATCTCCGACGTCGACCGGGCGCGGGCGATGAACGCCTCGACCTCGTCCCGGCGCTCCGGGGTGGTCACCTCCAGCGCCAGCTCGTGCTCCGGCGCGAGCACGGCGTAGGTCATGCCGAACGCCGTGTCGGGGCGGGTCGTGTACACCTCGACCCGGGCGCCGGACGGATGCGGGCGGCCGTCGGCGTCGACGACCGGCATCGAGAACTGGGCGCCCTCCGAGCGGCCGATCCAGTTGCGCTGCATGGTGACCACGCGCTCGGGCCAGTCGACCAGCTCGAGGTCGTCCAGCAGCTGCTGCGCGTAGTCGGTGATCTTGAAGAACCACTGCTCGAGGTCGCGCGTCTCGACCAGGTCACCGGAGCGCTCGCACGTGCCGTCCGCCAGCACCTGCTCGTTGGCGAGCACCGTCTGGCAGCCCGGGCACCAGTTCACCGGGGCCTTGCGCTTGTAGGCCAGGCCGTGCTCCAGGAACCGCAGGAAGATCCACTGCGTGAACCGCACGTAGTCGGGCTGGTGGCTGGTGAGCTTGCGCCGCCAGTCGTAGGCGGCGCCGATCCGGCGCAGCGACGACTCCAGCTCGGCCATGCGGGCGTCGGTGAACACGCGGGGGTGCGTGCCGGTCTTGATGGCGGCGTTCTCGGCCGGCAGGCCGAAGGAGTCGAAGCCGATCGGCGACAGCACCCCGTGCCCCTGCATCGTCTTGTACCGGACGATGAGGTCGCCGAAGGTGTAGTTGCGCACGTGGCCCATGTGCGCCGCACCCGATGGGTACGGGTACATCGACAGCACGTAGTACTTCGGGCGGGGGTCGTCGTTGTCGACCTCGTAGGTGCCCTCGTCGAGCCACCGCTGCTGCCACTTCGCCTCGACGGCCTGCGGGTCGTAGTCGGGCACGCGCCCGTCCTCGACCCTGGTGGTGGCGGTGTCCTCGGACATGGCGGGGCATCGTACCGACGCCCCTCCGGACCCCCAGATCCCGTTCCCGGCCGGTTTCGCCACCACCGGGGCCGCGTGTACGATCGTCGCTCCCTCGGGGCTATAGCTCAGTTGGTAGAGCGCTTCCATGGCATGGAAGAGGTCAGGGGTTCGATTCCCCTTAGCTCCACGGCAACCCTTCGGGTTGCATGACGAATGCTCCGCATTCGTCGGCTCCGGGACCAGCCCATCGGACCCACTGCGCCGATGACCGAGCTCCCCGCACCTGACCTGCTGGTCGAGCTCGCCGGCGGCAGGCGGATCGCCCTCGACGATCGTGGCGATCCCGACGGCGTGCCCGTCGTCTACTGCCACGGCTCGCCCGACTCCCGGCTGGCCCGCCACCCCGACGACGCGCTCGCCGGCGTCGCAGGCGTCCGCCTGCTCGCGCCCGACCGGCCCGGCATCGGCCACTCGGACCCGGACCCGGACGCCACGCCGGCGTCCGTGGCCGACGACGTGGTCGCCCTGCTCGACCGCCTCGGCATCGAGCGGGCCGGCGTCCTGTCGTGGTCGACGGGCGCCGTCTTCGCCCTCGCTCTCGCCGGCGCCCACCCGGAACGGGTCGCCGGCGTCGTGCTCGCCGCCCCGCTCGTCCCCGCCGACGCCTACGACGACCCCTCGGTGCTCGACGGCGCCGACGACGCCCGGCGCCTGTTCGCCGATGCCCACCGGGGCGTGGACCCGGGCGAGGTCGGCGCCGAGCTCGCGCCCTGGCTGGTGCCGCCCGTCATCGACGAGGCCACGGCCAGGGAGATGATGGCGGGCTCCATCGCCGCCCTCGCCGACGTGCCCGGCGCCGACCGCCAGCTGGTGGCCGCCGTGCGGGCGAGCGTCGCCCAGGGCCTGACCGGCGTCGAGCGCGACATCGCCGCCCAGGCCACGCGCCTCGGCCCGCTGCTCGACCGCATCG
>JBKHXT010000175.1:0-35278 GCA_046565885.1 Acidimicrobiia bacterium | reverse complement strand
ATGTTCAGGACGAGGGTCACGAGGAAGAGCAGCAGGGCCACGAAGAACAGGCTCTGGAAGGTGAGCCCGGCGCCCCGGACCTGGTCCGTGCCCGCCGCCTGGGAGGCGATGGCGGCGGTCATGGTCTGCCCCGGCCCGAAGGGGTCGACGCTGTACAGCGAGCCGCCGGTGGCGCCGGCGGCGATGAACACGACCATGGTCTCGCCGATCGCCCGGGACACCGCCACGATGAACGCGGCGACGAGCCCGGACACCGCGGCCGGGATGACGACCCGCACGGTCGTGGTGATCTTGCGGGCGCCGAGCCCGTAGGACGCCTCGCGCAGCGCCTTCGGCACCGAGCGCATGGCGTCCTCGGAGATCGAGGCCATCAGCGGGATGGTGAGGATGCCCACGCCGATGCCGGCAGCGGCGATGTTGAAGTTCGTGGCGTCGTCCTGCAGACGCAGGACGACCTCCGGCGAGATGAACGTGAGGGCGAAGAAGCCGAGGACCACCGACGGGATGCCGGCGAGGATCTCGAGGGCCGGCTTCAGCGCCTTGCGCAACCGGGGCGGGGCGTACTCCGACAGGTAGATGGCCGCACCGAGCCCGAGCGGGACGGCCACGAGCATGGCGATGGCGGTGACGATGAGGCTGCCGGCGAACAGCGTCTTCACGTCGTACATCCCCCGCCGGGGGAACCAGCCGTCGGTCCACAGGCTCGCCAGCTCCACCTGGCTGATGAAGGTCCACGCCTCGCCCACGAGGGAGAGCACGATGAGCGCCGACACCACGATCGAGGTGAGCGCGGCGCCGAACAGCACGGTGCGGATCGCCCGCTCCTTGCGGAGCCGGCGGGGGGAGCCTCGGAAGTCGTCGACGGTGTAGGTGGGGGCGGTCATGCGGCACCTGTGGTGCGGGCTTCCCAGCGCGCACGGGTCTCGGCCAGGTCCTCGTCGGAGAGCGGGACGTACCCGACATCGGCGACGGAGTCGATGGCGTCGTGCAGGTAGAAGTCGACGAAGCGGGTCAGCAGCTCGCTGGCGGCGGCCCGCTCGGCGTTGACGTAGATGAACAGCGGCCGGCTCACGGGGTACGAGCCGTCGGCGATGGTCTCCGGCGTCGGGGCGACGCAGCCCTCGCCGCCGTCGACCTCGAGGGCCTTGATGCCCTCCGCCTCCTCGGCGAAGGCGTAGCCCACCCAGCCGAGGCTGGTGGACGAGCCCTGCACGCCCTGGAGGATGACGTTGTCGTCGCCGCTCGCCTGGTAGTCGGGCCGGGTCTGGGCCGGCTCGCCCCGGTCCTCGTTGAACTCCTCGACGACGAGCTCGACGTAGGACGAGTAGGTGCCGGACTCCTCGCCGGGTCCGATGATGTCGAGCGACGCCTCGGGCAGGTCGGTGCTGGAGCCCAGCTCCTCGGCGAGGGGCTCGGCCTCGTCCCACCGGTCGATGCCCTGGGACTCGGGGCCGGTCAGGGCGTAGAGGTCGGCGAAGGTGAGGCAGTCGACGGCGTCGTTCGCCTCGTTGGTGAGCACGGCGATCCCGTCGTTGGCGATCTGCAGCTCGACGAACTCGACCCCGCTCTCCTCGCAGGACTCGATCTGCTCGGGCTTGATCTTCGACGAGGCGTCGTTGATGTCGATGAGCCCGTCGCAGAACAGCTCGAACCCGTCACCCGTGCCGGGACCGTCGACGGAGATGCTGACCTCGTCGTCGGGCAGGGGGTCGGAGAACTCCTCGGCCACGGCGATGGTGATCGGCTCCACGGTCGACGAGCCGCTCACGACGACCGTCTCGGCGCCGTCGCCGCATGCGGCGGCGGCGATGGCGATCGCCAGGAGCAGTGCGGGCCACGGTGCGGTGCGCCGTGTGCGTACCAAGCGTGCTTCCTCCGGTCGGCGGACGTGCTCGCATCCAACGGGACGGTGAACACGGTAGGGACCTCAGGTTGCCACGAGGGCGGAAGCAGGTGAACGAGAGGTGAACGCATGGCGGCGGAGGGGCGAACGACCGGCCCGCACGGCGGGCCGGTCGTCCTGTCGGTGCGGTTCCCGCGCCCTCAGGCGGCGCCGGTGGTCCGGTCGGCCCACCGGGCCTGCGTCTCGGCCAGCGTGTCGTCGGCGAGGTCGACGTAGCCCACCTCGGACACGGCGTCGATGGCGTCGTTCAGGTAGTAGTCGACGTAGGCGGCGAGCGCCGGGTTCTCGTCGGCCTTGGCCGGGTTCACGTAGATGAACAGCGGCCGGCTGACCGGGTAGGAGTTGTCGGCGATGGTCTCGTCGGTGGGGGCGACGCAGCCGTCGCCGCCGTCGACCTCGAGGACCTTGACGCCGTCGGCCTCGCGGGCGAAGGCGAAGCCGACCCAGCCGAAGCTGGTGTCCGAGCCCTGGATGCCCTGGATGATGACGTTGTCGTCGGCCGAGGCCTGGTAGTCGGGGCGGGTCTGGGCCTCCTGGCCGCGGTCCTCGTTGAACTCCTCGATGACGAGCTCGACGAAGGAGGCGTAGGTGCCGGACTCCTCACCGGGGCCGGTGATGTCGAGCGGGGCGTCGGGCAGCTCGGTGTCCGAGCCGAGCTCGGTGGCCAGCTCCTGGGCGTCGCTCCAGCTGCCGAAGCCCTGCGACTCGGGGCCGGCGAGGGCGTAGATGTCGGCGAGGGTGAGGCAGGTGACCGCGTCGTTGGCCTCGTTGGTCATCATGGCGATGCCGTCGTTGCCGATCTGCAGCTCGACGAACTCGATGCCGTTCTCCTCGCACTGCGCGATCTGCTCCTCCTTGATCTTGGAGGAGGCGTCGTTGATGTCGGTCTCGCCCTGGCAGAACAGCTCGAAGCCGTCGCCGGTGCCGGGGCCGTCGACGGAGATGTCGACGTCGGGGTTCTCCTCGGCGAAGCGCTCGGCGACGGCGATGGAGATGGGCTCGACGGTGGACGAGCCGCTGACGACGATCGTGCCGGACAGGTCTCCGCCCTCGGCGTCGCCGGAGTCGGCGCCCTCGCCCTCGGCGGCGGTGGTGTCCGAGGCGTCGTCGGTGGCTGCGGTCGTGTCGTCGTCGTCGCCGCACGCCGCGGCGACCAGGGAGAACGAGCAGAGCAGGGCGATGAGCGAGGCCCAGCGTCGGTTGCGGAACAAGGGTTTCTCCTCCGTATGGGGAACAACGGGTGTCCGGGGGACGGAGGGACCGTAAGCAGGCGAGGTTGACGACGGACCTGGGCCGGGTGAACCGGCGGTGAACGCTCGGGCGCGCCGCGGCGAACCACGGCGGCCGGCCGACGGCGCTACACGGAGCGTGCGGACGAACCGCCCGAAGCCGACACCGCCGCCACCAGCGCGGCGAGCAGGTCGCCGTCGCGCTCGTAGGTGAGCAGCGGCGCCGCGGCGTCCGGTGCCAGCCAGCGGCGCTCGTCGACCTCGTCGTGGGGCTCGAAGCCGGCGTCGGCCGCCACCTGCATCGCCCACCAGCGCACGCGCTTGGGGCGGCCGAAGCGGTCTCGGTAGTCGGTGGGTTCGAGCTCGGCGCCGAGCACGCCGACGATGCCCGACTCCTCGAACACCTCGCGCACCGCCGCCTGCTCCCAGGTCTCGCCCGGATCGAGCTTGCCCTTGGGGAAGCTCCAGTCGTCGTACTTCGGCCGGTGCACCACGAGCACCTCGACGGCGCCGTCGGGACCGGGTCGCCAGGGGATCCCGCCGGCGGCGCGGACCAGCCCGTCGTCGGCCGCCACGGCGGTCAGTCCCGCGGGCGCCGGGCCCGGCCGAGGGCGAGCTCCTGGAGCCGGACGTGGGAGTCGACGCCGCAGCCCTCGCCGACGTGGCGGAGCCGGGTCCAGCGGCCGTCGCCGCCGAGCGTCCACGCCAGGCAGTCGTCGCTGAAGACGACGTCGAGGATCTCCTGCAGCCGGTCCTGCAGCGGCGGCGACTCGACCGGCACCAGGGCCTCGACCCGGCGGTTGATGTTGCGACCCATCAGGTCGGCCGAGCCGATGAGCCACAGCGGCACGCCGGTGCCGCCGCCGTTGGCGAAGCGGTAGATGCGGCTGTGCTCGAGGTAGCGGCCGACGATGGAGCGCACGGTGATGCGGTCGGACAGGCCCGGCACGCCCGGTCGGAGGCAGCAGATGCCGCGCACCACCAGGTCGACCTGCGCGCCCGCGCGCGACGCGTCGTAGAGGTGGTCGATCATCCCCGGGTCGGAGAGGGCGTTCATCTTCGCCGTGATGCAGCCGTCCTCACCGTGGGCCGCCTCGTTGGCGATCAGCTCGCGCATCTGCTCGCGCAGGTGGTCGGGCGCCACGATCAGCTTGTCGTAGTCGACGGGTCGACCGAACCCGGTGAGGTAGTTGAACAGCTGGGACAGGTCGGTGCCGATGGCCGGATCGGTGGTGAACAGCCCCAGGTCCTCGTAGATCGTGGCCGTCTTGGGGTTGTAGTTGCCCGTGCCGATGTGGCAGTAGCGGCGCAGGCCGTCGCGCTCCTCCCGGACGACGAGCAGCGTCTTGGTGTGGGTCTTCAGGCCGACGAGCCCGTACACGACGTGGACGCCGACCTCCTCCAGTCGCTTCGCCCACTCGATGTTGCGGGCCTCGTCGAAGCGGGCCTTCAGCTCCACCAGGACGGCGACCTGCTTGCCTGACTCGGCCGCCCGGATGAGCGACTGGATGATGGAGCTCTCGCCAGAGGTCCGGTACAGCGTCATCTTGATGGCGACGACGCGATCGTCGTCGGCCGCCTGGTGCAGGAACGCCTCCACCGAGTTGCGGAAGCTGGCGTAGGGGTGGTGCACCAGCACGTCGCCACGGCGCATCTCGTCGAAGAAGTCGGCCGGGGTGTCGTCGTCCTTCAGCAGCCGGGCCTGGGTGATGCCGCTCCACGGCGGGTCCTTCAGGTCGGGCCGGTCGAGCCCGTGCAGCACCCAGAGGCCGGTGAGGTCGAGGGGCCCCTGCTCCTCGTAGACGTCGTCCTCGGCGATGTCGAGCTCGCGCATGAGCAGCTCGCGCAGCTCGTGGCTCATCGTGTCCTCGATCTCGAGGCGCACGGCGCGGCCGAAGCGGCGGCGGCGGAGCTCGACCTCGACGGCGACGAGCAGGTCGTCGGCCTCGTTCTCCTCCACGGTGAGGTCGGCGTTGCGGGTCACCCGGAAGGCGGCGTGCTCGACGATGTCCATGCTCGGGAACAGCTCGTCGAGGTGGGCGGCGATCACCTGCTCGAGCGGCACGAACGTGGCGACCGTGTCGGGCACCCGAACGAAGCGCTCGAGGTTCGACGGCACCTTCACGCGGGCGAAGCGCTTCTCGCCGGTCTCGGGGTCGAGCACCGAGACGGCGAGGCTCAGCGACAGGTTCGAGATGTACGGGAAGGGGTGGCCGGGGTCGACGGCCAGCGGCGTGAGGACCGGGAAGATGTGCTCCTGGAACACGGCGTAGAGGGCCTTGCGCTGGTCCTGGTCGAGCTCCTCGAACCGACGCACGCGGATGCCCTGCTCGGCCAGCTCGGGGATGATCTCGTCGTGGAGGATGCGGTCGTGCTCCACCCCCATCGCCACGACGTCGTCGCGGATGGCCAGCAGCTGCTCGCCGGCGGAGCGGCCGTCGTGGGACGTCTGGTCGACGCCGGCGTAGAGCTGGTCCTTCAGGCCGGCGACCCGCACCTGGAAGAACTCGTCGAGGTTCGACTCGACGATGGCGAGGAACTTGGCCCGCTCCAGCAGCGGGACGTCGCGGTCGCTGGCGAGGGCGAGGACGCGCCCGTTGAAGTCGAGCCAGGAGAGCTCGCGGTTGAAGAAGCGCTCCGGCCGCTGGCGCAGCTCGTCGTCGGCGTCGTCGCTGACCACGGCGCGGGGCCGGTGGGGCGGGACGACGATGGGGGCGGGGGTCGTCATCGCTGGTCCTCCACCAGCCAGGCAGCACCGAGGGCGCCGGCGTGATCTCCGAGGGCGGCCTCGAGCACCACGGGCTCGATGCCGGCGTGGCCGAGCATGCGCAGCGCCTCGACGACGCGCTCGCGCACCAGGGGGCGGAACCGCTCGCCGAGGCCGCCGCCGATGACCACGGCGCCGACGTCGACGGTGACGGCGACGTTCACGACGGCCGTGGCCAGCCGCTCGATGCCCTCGTCGATCAGCTCGCGGGCCACCGGGTCGCCGGCGTCGTAGGCGGTGCGGAAGACCTTCGACTTCATGGGCCGCTCCCCCGCCAGCTCGACGAGCAGCGTGCGCCGGCCCTCGGCGTGCAGCTGGCGGGCGTGGAGCTCGAGGGCCCGCCGGCCGATGTAGGCCTCGACGTGGCCGTACCCGCCGCACCCGCACCGCCGCCCGCCGGGCACGGCGACGGCGTGGCCGAGCTCGCCGGCGAGGCCGTGCGGACCCGTCCGCAGGCGGCCGTCGAGGACGAGGGCGGCGCCGAGGCCGGTGCCCATCCACACGGCCAGCACGTCGGCCTGGCCCACGGCCGCACCGGCGCGCACCTCGCCGAGGGCCGCCACGTTCACGTCGTTGCCGACGGCGACCGCGCAGCCGAGGCGGGCGCGCAGGAGGTCGGCGACGGCGACCGGCCGGTCGAAGCCGGCGACGTTCGGGGCGACCAGGACCCGGCCGGTGCCGGGCTCGACCACCCCGGGGGTGCCGACGCCGACGGCGATCGGGGACGGCGACAGCGAGCGCACCATCGCCTCGACGGCGTCGAGCACGTCGTCGACCCCGCCGGTAGGCGTGGACACCTTGGCGTCGGCGAGGACGGCCTCGGCCCCGGTGCGGTCGGGGTCGACCAGGGCGCCGAAGATCTTGGTGCCGCCCAGATCGATGCCGACGACGGGGGCGGTCACCTCGGCGACCTCAGTCCTCGGGGTAGCCGAGGTCCCAGTCCAGCGCGATGCGCTCGCGCTCGGCGTCGCGGTTCACCCGCTCGCGGTTGCGTCGGAACTGCGGGTCGTGGGGCGGCAGCAGCACGAGCCGGGCGCGCACCCGGGACCGGAACGCCTCGATCAGCGCCTCGTCGCCCCAGTCGGACTGGATCTCCCAGTGGGGGGCGACCGGGCCCAGGTACACGAGCCGGGCGTGCGCCACCGGTGGCGCGGGCGGTTCTTCTACGTCGATGTGGGACATCGGCTCTCCGGTGAGGCACGGGGACGGAACCACCCACCGTAGCCCCCGCCCCTCGGCGATCCACAGGCCTACCCCCGGCGCCCGAGGGTGGCGCGGACCTCCAGCGCCTCGCCTCCGCGGAGCACGCTGATCGCGATCTCCTCCCCGGGGGCCCGCTGGCGGACGGCCTCCCCGACCGATTCCGACGTGGGCGTCGGCTGGCCGTCGACGGCCACGATGACGTCGCCGATCTGGAGCCCGGCGTCCTCGGCGGCGCTGCCGGGGACGATGCTCTGGACGAAGGCGCCCTCCTCGACGTCGACGCCGTAGCGGGCGCGGACGGCCGGCGACTCGGCGGCCACGTCGGTGGTGTTGACGCCGAGGAACGCCTGGTCGCCGCGGACGTCGCCGCCGCCGGCGCGGATCTCCTCGATGAGCGGCTTCACCGTGTCGATGGCGATGGCGAAGCCGATGTTCTGGGCGTCGCCGATGATGGCGGTGGGCACGCCGACGACCTGGCCGGCGGCGTCGACGAGCGCACCGCCGCTGTTGCCCGGGTTGATGGCGGCGTCGGTCTGCACCAGCCCGGCGAGCGAGATGCCCTCGGCCATCAGGCTGCGCCCGAGGGCGGACACGATGCCCCGGGTCACGGTGGGGCGACCGCCGAGGTTGAGGGCGTTGCCGATGGCGATGACCTCCTGGCCCACGTCGAGGTCGGCCGACGAGCCGAGCGTGGCCGGCTGCAGGTCGTCGCGCCCCTCGATCTGGATGAGGGCGATGTCGGCCTCGGGGAAGGACCCGACGAGCCGGGCCGGCGCCCGCTCGCCGCCGAACAGGCCGACCTGGATCTCGTTCAGGCCGGCGATCACGTGGGCGTTGGTCAGCACGAGGCCGTCGGCGGTCAGGATGACGCCGGACCCGGCCCCGGCCTGGCCCTCGGCCAGGGCGCTGCGGGTCTCGATGGAGACCACCGACGGCTCGACGGCCGACAGCACGGCCCCGACGTCGACCGGGGCGGTGGGCGATGCGGCCACGGGGGTGCGGGCCGCCTCGGTCTCGCCGTCGCCGCCGGTGGGCCACAGCGCCGCCACGCCGAGGATGAGCAGGGAGACGATGGCGCCGGTCAGGCCGCCGACGAGGCCGGCGCGCCCCACGGCCCGGTCGCGGTCGCCGGGGTGCGGCGGCGGGTCGAGGCGAGGCCACGAGCGGGGGGCCTGCAGGTCGGCGGCGGCGCCGCGGGTGGGCGGGCTGGTGGGCACCTGGGGCCCGGCCGGCACGTCGGCGTCTCGTTCGGTGGTGCTCATGCCGGGGTCCTCATCGCTCCAGTCTCGCTGCTCCGAGCTCGGTTCCGAACCCGATCCGAGGCCGACTCAGTCTCCGTGTCGATTATTCGTGACTAAACTACGCTGAAACGGGAACCGTTCGGTCGCCGGCTTCGTAGAACAGGTGGGAGGTCACCTGATGGAAACGCCATGGATGAACGACGGCAGCTGCCGCAACCACCCACCCGAGGTCTTCTTCCCCAGCGACGGGGTCGGGGTCGCGGTGGCCCAGCGCATCTGCGCCACCTGCCCCGTGCGGGTCGAGTGCCTCGAGTACGCGCTCGAGAACCGCATCGACCACGGCGTCTGGGGCGGGGCCTCCGAGCGTGAGCGGCGCCGGATCCTGAAGCGCCGGCGCGAGCCGCTCGAGGCCGCCGCCGGCTGAGGGGCACCTCACCCGCCCAGCGCGAACACCCGCGTGAGGCGCTGGCAGGCGTCGTGCACGCGGTCCCACGCCGTTCGGCGCTGCCAGCCGGGCATGCCGCCCACGGCGGTGAGCACGGCGGCCCGGTCGTCCGAGACCACCGTCAGCACGACGTCGCCCTTCTCGGTCACCGCCACCACCGGTTCGCCCGGCCGGAACCACACCGGCCGGCCGGCCACCTCCTCCACGACGCCCGGCGGGAGGGCGTCCCAGTCGAGCCGCCCCGGCTGCTCGGAGACGGTGAGCTCGACCTCGCCGTCGCGGTACACGGCCATGCCGAGGTCGACGCCGTCGTAGACCTCCTGGCGGCTGAGCGCCACGGCGGAGCCGATGAGCCCGGGCGGGGCGGCGTAGGGCGCGTCGAGCTCGCGCTCGACGTCGTCCATCTCGCCGTGGGCGCCGGCGGCGTGGGCGGCCACCAGGGCGTCGAGCTCGGGCACCACGGCCGGGCGGTACGTCGCCGCGTTCAGCGCCAGGGCGGCGAGGACCACGGCGGCGACGCCGACGAAGCCGGCGCCGAGGCGGATGACCGCCCGGTGGCGGGCGAGCAGGCCCTCGATCACCGGGGCGGCGTCGACCGGGGGCAGCGAGCGCAGCAGCGACCGGGCCGCCCGCAGCTCGGCCTCGGCCTCCCGGCACGGCGGGCACCCGGCCAGGTGCGCCTCCACGCGGGCCTGCGCCGCCGGGTCGAGCTCGCCGTCGACGTGGGCCGACAGCAGGTCGTCGGGGTGGTGGTCGTGGGCGCTCACGCCAGCGCCTCCCGCAGCGCCAGGCGACCGCGGTGGATCCGGCTGCGCACGGTCCCGACGGGCACGTCGAGCTGCTCGGCGATCTCGGCGTAGGCGAGGCCGACGACGTCGGCGAGCACCACGGGGACCCGGTACTCGGTGGGCAGCCCGGCGAGCGCGGCCTGCACGTGGTCGGGAAGGTGCTCGGACTCGGCCGCCTCGACGGCATCGGGCGCCGGCGGCAGCACGACGTCGGGATCGTCCGGGAGGGCCACGGAGGGGCGGCGGGTGCGCCGCCGGGCGTCGTCGAGGAAGGCGTTGGTGGTGATCCGGCTCAGCCAGCCCCGCAGCGAGCCCGGCCGGTACGTCCGCAGCCCTCGTTGCACTCGCACCAGCACCTCCTGCACCAGATCCTGGGCGTCCTCGCGGTTGCCGGTGAGCCGGTAGGCCACCGTGTAGATGAAGTCACCCTCGTCGCGCGCGATCTCCTCCCACGTGGGGATGCGATCGGCCTCGCCCTTCTGCCAACGACGGCGGGCTCGCCGGGGTTCCCGGTGCCCGTCACTGGCCACGGGGCCACCGTAGCGACGCGCTCCGGAGCCGGGCGCGCCGCGCCCCGTGCCGGAGGGGGAGCGGCACGGGGCGCGAGGGGTGCCCGGCGGGCGGGCGGCGGATCAGGCGGATTCGGCGGCGGCGCGGCGGGCGATGGCCCGGGCCCGGCGGATGCGCCGGCGCTCCCGCTCGCTCATCCCACCCCAGATGCCGAACTTCTCGCCGTTCGACAGGGCGTACTCGAGGCAGTCCTCGCGGACGACGCAGCCCCGGCAGACCTCCTTGGCCTCCTTGGTCGACGCACCTCGCTCCGGGAAGAACAGGTCGGGATCGACGCCGAGGCAGTTGGCGTACTCCTGCCACACCCGGGGCTCGGACTGGCTGCTGCTGCTGATGTCCACGGGGACGTGCATCATCGGGCCAGGACCTCTCAGTCGCTCAGCTGGATCGGGCCGCCGGACGGGGTCCCCCCAACCCGTCGCCCTTACCAGACGTGTAATTACAACGGTGTGATCATCGCCGAGATCGCGGCGAGATGCAAGCGAGACCTGGGATTTCCGTGCAGTTGATCCTGACGGCCCGGGTCCGGCGACGCCGTCGGACCGCCCTCCCCGATCACGTCCCGGCTGTCAAGCACCTGGTAACCATCAGCGCGTGATCCAGGACTGGGAGCACCACGAGCTGCGCCGATCGCGCCGCGACCTGTACCACCTCAGCCACGAGGTGGCGCTGCGGGAGGCCCACGCCTCCCGCCAGGCGGGGCCGGCCGCCTGGCTGGCCGGGCACGACTTCCGGGCCGTCGCCCTGCTCGCCGACGCCGTGGAGACCTACGCCGCCACCTCGCGCACGGGCTCGCGCCCGCCCGATGCGGCGGCCATCCCCGACGACGGCGTCAACGGCGTCGTGCTGGAGCTGGCCGAGGCGCTGTGCGCGGAGCTCGAGCAGCGGCGCTCGGAGGCCAGCGGCTCGGCGGTGACGGCGTTCGCCAACCTGTGCGACAAGGCGGCCTGGGCCGCCGACGTGCTCCGCCTGCGGGCCTGACGGCGCCGGCCTACCGGCGGGCCCGGGTGCGCAGCGCCCGCTTGTGCTCGACGAAGTCGACGAGCACGTAGTCGCCGAGGGTCTCGGGTGTGGTGAAGAACGCCCGGCCGCCGTTCATCTTGGTGATCTTCTCGATGAAGGTCTTGAGGTACTGGGTGGCGTCGAGCATGAAGGTGTTGATCCGGATGTCGTCCTTCGTGCACCGGACCACCTCGCGCACGGTGGCGTCGATCGTCTCCTGCACCGGGGGGTAGTTGAAGTACGGCTGGCTCATCCCCGGCTCGTAGTGGGCCGTCGGCTCGCCGTCGGTGATCATGATGATCTGCTTCGTGCCGGTCTGGCGGGAGAGCAGCTGGCGCGCCAGCTGGAGGCCGTGCTGCATGTTGGTGCCGTAGTCGTAGTCCCAGCTCACCTCGGGCAGCTGCTGGGGCGTCATCACGTGGGCGACCTTCGAGAACCCGACGAGGCCGAGGTAGTCCTGCGGGTACTGCCCGGAGATGAGCGCGTGCAGCGCCATCGCCACCTTCTTGGCGGGCAGGAAGTTGTCGCGCATCGGCATCGACAGCGACAGGTCGAGCATCAAGACGGTGGCCGACCGCACCACGGTCTCGGTGCGCTCGATCTCGAAGTCGTCGGGCGTGAGGCGCACGGGCGTACCGGCGCCGCCCCGGCTGACCGCGTTGCGCACCGTGCGGCCGATGTGCAGGTTGAACGGGTCGCCCCACTCGTAGGCCTTGGTGTCGTAGGTGCGCTCGTGGCCGATGCCCGTGGAGCTGAGCTGGTGGCGGCCGAGCTTGTCCTTGGCCAGCTTGGAGAACAGGTCGTCGAGGGCGTTGTCGCCGATGCGGCGCAGGCCCCGGGGCGTGAGCTCGAGGCGCCCCTCCTTGGTCTGGATGAGCCCGGCCTCCTCCAGCTGCTTGGCCAGCTTCGACAGCTGCTCGAGGGAGCGGGCGGCGTCGTCGCCGAGCAGCTCGCGGGCCCGGTCGAGGTCGGCCTCGGCCAGGGCGCCGGGCTGGGTGGCCGACTGCAGCAGGTTCTCGAGCTGGTCGAGGTCGCCGAGCTCGGCCATCATCTGCGCCGCCTCGGCGAAGCCCATCGGGTTGTCGCCCGAGAAGTCGTAGGACCGGTTCCAGTCGAGCTGCGGGAACATCTGCTGCAGGTTCTGGCCGAGCTGGCTGGCCAGGAAGTTGAGGTCCATGTCCTCGAGCAGCTGCTCGGCGAGGCCCTGCAGCTGGGCCCGCTGCTCGGGCGTCATGGAGTTGAGCATCGCCTGCATCTGGGCCATTCGCTCGGCCATCGCCCGCAGGAGCTCCTCGACGTCCTTCGGGTCCTCCGGGAAGAAGTCGCCGAACTCGTCCATGAACCGCTGGAAGTCCTCGGGCGTGTCCTCGCCCCGCTGGTGCTTCTCCAGCAGCTGGTTGAGCGCCGCCATCATGTCCTTGGTGCGCTGCATGGCGGCCGGGTCGGGGTTCGACATGGCGCCGGCCATCTGGTCGAAGTACTGCTGGGCCAGCTGCTGGCGGAGCTGGTCCATCAGCTCGTCGAAGCGCTGCTGGGCCTCGGCCGACTCGAAGTCGTACTGGCTCAGGCTCTGCACCTGGCCGGCGAGGTCGGGCGGGAGCATGTCGAGGTGCAGGTGCTTCTCGGCGGTGGTGGACTCGGCCAGCTCCTGCTGGCGGGGGTCGCCGGACCGACGGGCCTCGTCGAGGCGGCGGTCGAGCGCGGAGCGCTCCTGGTCGACCACCTCGCGCAGGGCGTCGGCGATCTCGTCGTAGACGCCGCCGAGGTTGGTGTTCTCGAGCCGCTCGCGGCGGGCGTCGCGCAGGCGCTGCATGAGCTCGCGCATGCCCTGGACCTCGCCGCCGTCCGGGTCTCGGAAGCCCTGCTGCATGAGGCGGCGCAGGGCGGCGTTCAGGTCACCGTGGTAGAGGAGGTCATCGGTGATCTCGTCGAAGATGGCGTCGGCGTCGAGGTCGAAGCCGACCTGGGTGCCGTCCCAGCGCGAGTAGCGGAACCGGGGGCGTGCCATGTCCGCACCGTATCCGGACGCGGACGAGGCAGCGCCCGCGGGCGCTGCCTCGTCTGCGAAGGGAGCCGTTCCAGGTGCCGGCGGGTGCCGCCGGCGGGTCAGATGCGCTCGCTGCGCTCCTCGACCACCCGTCGGTCGGTGCGGGGCCCGGTGGCCCGATCGATCCAGATGAGCGAGACGATGACGCCGATGATGCCGGCGATCATCAAGATGACGCCGACCGCCTGGAGGTCGAGCCCCGAGACGGTGACGTCGACGGCGAAGGTCAGGATGGCGCCGAGGGCGATGAGGAAGATGGACGTGCCGGTGGCCATGGGATCTCTCCTTCTGCTCGGGCTGCCCGTTGCTGCCCGTGTTCCGTGGCAGTCGCTACCCGTGCCCCGAGCGGCCTAGAACGCTTCTGTCGCGACCTCGGTCAGGAACGCCGCAGGGCGAGCATGGCGGTGTCGTCGGCCTCGGGGCCGCGCTGGGCGAGCTCGTCGTAGAGGTCGTCGCACACCTGCTCGATGTCGTCGCCGTGGCGGACGAGGGCGACGCCGAGGCGGTGCAGGCCGTCGTCGATCGACTCCCCCCGCCGCTCGACGAGGCCGTCGGTGTAGAGCAGCAGCAGCTCGCCGGGCTCGAGCGTGGTGCGCATCGGCCGCACCTGCAGCTCGGGGAGGAAGCCGAGCATCGGTCCCCGCTGGTCCTCGAGCCACCGGACGGAGGCGCCGTCGGTGCGAGCGACGACCGGCGGCAGGTGGCCGCAGCACCACACCTCGCACGCGCCGGTGGCCGTGTCGAGCTCGACGTAGACCATGGTCATCGTCGTGGCCAGCTCGTCGAGGGAGAGGCGGTTCAGCACCCGCAGCGACTCCTCGGGCGACACCGACGACTGCACGAGGGCGCGGAACGAGTGGCGGAGCTGGCCCATGTGGGCGGCGGCGGTGAGGCCGTGCCCGCACACGTCACCCACGGCGAGGCCCACCCGCGAGTCGCCCAGCTCGATGACGTCGTACCAGTCGCCGCCCACGTCGATGCCGTCGCGACCGGGGTGGTACCGCACGCAGACGTCGGCGCCGTCGATGCGGACGTCGGTGGACGGCAGCAGCTCGCGCTGGAACGCCGTGGCCGCCAGCCGGCGCTGCTCGTGGCGCTGGGCGTTCTCGACGGCGACGCCGGTGGAGGCGCTGATCGAGCGGGCCAGGCGGACGTCGTCGTCCGTGAAGTGGCCGGCGTCGGGGTGCAGGAACACCATCGTCCCGAGGCGGCGGGCGTGCTCGTCGCCGAGGATGGGGACGACCATCGCCGAGCGCAGGGCGGCGACGTCGAGGGGCAGCCCGAGGTCGGCGACGAAGCGGCGCACGTCGGGGTGGGCGCGCAGGTCCATGACCGCCGGCGCGTGGGCGGCCGCCAGGTCGTCGGGCAGCGGCACCTCCACCGGCGGCGGGGGGATGGGCACGTCGCCGGGCACGCCGCTGACCGCCCACGCCAGCTCGGCGACGAGGTCGCCCGGCGCCTCGTAGAGGGTCACGCCGATGGTGGCGCCCAGCACGCCGGTGGCCGCGTGCGTGACCGCCACCGCCGTGTCGCGCAGCTCGCGCCCGGAGATGATGGCCTGGCTGACCCACTGCAGGCCCTCGATCGCCATGGCGCGCCGGCGGCTCTGGGCCTCGCTGCGCTTGCGGTCGGTGACGTCGGAGGTGATGGCCGACACCTGGGGCTGGCCGCCGGGCAGCACCGTCGCGGTCACGCGGGTGGCGAGCCAGCGCTCCCCGCCGTCCTCGTCGCGCACGCGGTACTCCACCTGGCGCAGCGGAGCGTCGCCGGGTGCCACCGGGACCGGCACCGAGCGGAGCACGCCGTCGATCTCGTCGCGGTCGTCGGGGTGGACGGACGAGAGCAGCGCCGTGATCGGGCCGGCGCCCCGCACCGGCGCCTGCCCGTGGAGCGAGGCCATGCGCGAGGACCAGTCGGCCCGACCGGTGCCGGCGTCGATGGTGGCCACGCCGAACTGGCCGGCGTCGAGCGCAGCGGCGAGGCGGCCCTCGGCGGCGTCGATGGCGAGGCGGTCGCGCAGCCGGTCGAGGAGGTAGCCGAGGGCCGGCTCGACCGAGCGCAGCGCCGTGGCCATCCACGGCCCCGGATCGCTCTCGTCGTCGGCCAGCAGCTCGAGCACGCCCACGACCTCGCCGGCCACCCGGACCGGGTGGTGGAGCCGCCGGGGAGGGACCCGCTCGCCGAAGCGGGCGTCGTCGCTGACGTCGACCCCGAGCAGCGACGCCCCCTCGAGCCAGGCGCGGCCCGGCGCGCCCTCGCCGGCGGTGAGCATGCGCCCGAGCGTCCGCCGCCGGTACTCGCCCTGCGGTTCCGGCTCGCGCTCCCAGACGGCGACGGGGCGGAGCAGCTGCGCGCTGGCGTCGGTGACCCACATCGCCCCCCGGTCCCAGTGGTCGGAGGTGCACACCTCCTCGAGCGCCCGCTCGACCACGGCGGGACCGACGGTGGACGACGTGACCGCCTCGAGGACGCCCGCCAGCAGGGCGAGGTCCTCCGATCGGTCCAGCGACATGGCGCAGCATGATCGCGCACCGGCCGCGTGTGGGCTCAGCCCGGCCGACCCCGCACCGGTGGTTCTGACGCCGGCCGGACGTGGGGATGGATGCCGCCGCCGGCGGTGCGCTCGCGCGCGGCCGGCGTGTCTGGGAGAGGAGATGACATGGCAGCAGCACACGACGACGCAACCCTGGAACCCGACGAGGCACGCGCGCGCGACGACGCGGGCGGCGCCCTGCTGGGCGACGACGAGGGCGCCGTGGAGCGGGCGGTGACCACCGTCCGGCACGGCATCGACGAGGTCGCGCACAAGGTGAAGGGGCTGCTCAGATCCGACCGGTGACCCCGTCCCCCATCCCCAGCGCCGCGAGTACGGTGCCCGCCAGCGGTGTCGACCGCGGCGGGCGCCACCGCCCGTGCGCACGCATCCCGACCCCACCCGCAGACGCACCCTGGAGCACCCCATGAGCGAACCCACCCCCAGCCCGCAGGACCGACTCCAGGTCACCGTCGAGGAGGGAGACCGGCCCACCTTCGTCCTCGCCGGCGACCTCGACCCCCACACCTCGCCGTACCTGCAGTCGTGCATCGACGAGACGCTCGACGAGGGTGCGGGCACGGCCGTGCTCGACGTCGGCGAGGTCAGCTTCGTCGACTCCGCCGGCCTGCGCGTGATCGCCGACACCCACCGGCGCCTCATGGGCAGCGGCGGCGGCCTCGTCCTGCGCAACCCGTCCAAGGGCCTGGAGAAGCTGCTCTCGGTGACCGGCCTCTCCGACCACGTCACGATCGAGCGCTGATGACCGCCCGGGCGCGGCGGAGCTCGTCGTGCCCGGGTGGCCCTCGCTCAGATGGCCGACGTGCAGCGGATGATCAGCAGGTCGCCCTCGACCTCGACGTGGACGTCGTCCACGAAGGCCGAGACGAGCAGCAGGCCCCGGCCGCCGGTGCGCAGCGGGTCCTCGAGGTCCCAGTCGGCGTCGGGGACGGCGATCTCCTCGACGTGGTTGGCCACCTCGAGCACCAGCGTCCGCTCGTCGGCGTCCTCGTCGACCCAGGCGCTGACCCGAGCCGGGTCACGGCCGTCGGGCGTGCCCCGCACGGCGTTGGCGCCCAGCTCGCTGATCACCACGGAGAGGTCCTCGACCTTCTCCTCAGAGCTCGTGATGCCCGACAGCCACTCGGCGAACTCCTCACGGACCGCGGCGAGCGCGGCGAGCGTCGACATGGGTCGACTGGAGAAACGGCGAGTGGAGTTCTGCAAGGACATCTCGGATCGATCGGCCACGTACCCGACCCCTCAGCACTGTAGAACGGAACCACCATGCCTCAACTGCCAAGCCGAGCGACAGCCCAGCTGACCGTCCCGGCCACCACCGCGTACCTCCGCCACGTGCGGATCCTGGCCGCGACGATCGCCGACGACTGCGCCTTCGACGTCGAGGCGATCGAGTCGCTGCGGGTCGCCGTCGACGAGCTGTGCGCCCTGGCCATGGCCGACGCCACCGACGACGCCGAGCTCACGGTCACCATCACCACCACCGGCAAGGCCGTCGAGCTCGAGGGCCACTGCGCCCCCGTCACCGAGGAGCCGGTCCTCGACCCGATCGCCGAGCAGCTGCTGCGCGCCGGGTCGTCGCACCACGCCCTGCGCCTCGACGGCGACACCGTCCACCTCGAGCTGCGGGCCGAGCGCTCCGCAGCTGCGGTGAGCTGAGCGGTGGCGGCAGAGACAGACGCCGGTTTCGCCGAGTACCGGACGTCGGGATCCCGGCGGCTGCGCAACCGGCTGGTCGAGGACAACCTCGAGCTGGTCGAGTACTACGTCACCCGCTACGGCAAGGGCCACATGGAGGCCGACGACGTCCGCCAGCAGGCGCTCATGGCCCTGATCAAGGCGGTCGAGCGCTTCGACCCCGAGGTCGGCGTGACGTTCAAGACCTTCGCCAACCGCACCATCGAGGGCGAGCTCAAGCGGCTGCTGCGCGACAAGGGCTGGTCGGTCCGCCCGCCGCGCAGCCTCCAGGAGCTGGCCGTGCAGGCCCGCCGCCTCGAGCCCGAGCTCACCCAGGAGCTGGGCCGGGCACCCCGGGTCCAGGAGCTGGCCGACCGCCTCGAGGAGTCGACCGACCGCGTGCTCGAGGCGCTGTCCGCCGGCGCCTCCTACCGGGCCGACAGCCTCGACGCGCCCATCGGCGACGGCACCACCACGAAGGGCGCGATGATCGCCGGCAGCGACGGCGACATGGCCCTCGTCGAGACCCGGCTCGACGTCGAGGCCCTGCTCGAGGGGCTCGACGAGCGCGACCGGGCCATCATCGAGATGCGCTTCGTGCAGCGCCGCAGCCAGCAGGAGATCGCCGACGAGCTCGGCGTGTCGCAGTCGTACCTGTCACGCCTGCTGCGCAAGACCCTGGCGTCGCTGCGCGAGCAGGCCGAGGAGCAGATGCGGGGCTGAGCCCCCGCTACCGCCGGGCCCGGTAGCTGGCCCGGGCGCCGACGTGCTCCTTGTTGAGGCGCTTGCCGAGGTGCAGGCCCTCGAGGAGGAACTCGACGGCGGCGGCCATGGCGGCGGCGGACTCGTCGCCGTCGGTCAGGCCGACGACCTGGGCCTTCAGGCCCGGCATCTCCTCGGCCAGGGCGGCGAGGTCGGCGGAGGAGATGTCGTCGCCGGCCTCGACGATGCGGCCGTCCTCGAAGGCGTCGATGACCTCGCGGAGCATGGCGGCGTCGGTGCGCTCGCGGAACACGGTGAGCACCGCCGACTTGACCAGGTGCTCGGCGATGGCCTCGTCGCGGCCGTCGTCGAGGGACTCGATCTCGATCTTGCCCATGGTGGAGGCGGCGAGGGCGTCGAGGTCGGACACCCGCGGCACCACGACCTCCTCGCCGTGGCGCAGGGCCCGCCGGGTGGCGTTGGCGACGAGCACCTCGTGGTTCGAGACGGTGAGGCGCACCGACACGCCGGAGCGCTGGTTCACGTGGGGCGACTGGCGGGCCAGGTGCGACAGCGTGGCCACGATCTGGCTCATGTACTCGGGCATGGTGGCCCGCACGCCGTCGGCCTGGAGGGGGTTCGACTCCTGGGCGGCGATGACCATCTCGGTCTCGACGTCGAGGGGGTAGTGGGTGCGGATCTGGCTGCCGAAGCGGTCCTTCAGCGGCGTGATGATGCGGCCGCGGTTGGTGTAGTCCTCGGGGTTCGCGGACGCGACGAGCATCACGTCGAGGGGCAGGCGGACCTTGTAGCCCCGGATCTGCACGTCGCGCTCCTCGAGCACGTTCAGCAGGCCGACCTGGATGCGCTCGGAGAGGTCGGGCAGCTCGTTGATGGCGAAGATGCCCCGGTTGGTGCGCGGCACCAGGCCGTAGTGCAGCGTCAGCTCGTCGGAGAGGTAGCGGCCCTCGGCGACCTTGATGGGGTCGACCTCGCCGATGAGGTCGGCGATGGACGTGTCGGGCGTGGCCAGCTTCTCCCCGAAGCGCTCGTCGCGGTGGACCCAGTCGATCTCGGTGTCGTCGCCCATCTCGTCGACGAGGTCGCGGGCGTAGCGGGACACCGGGTGGTACGGGTCGTCGTTGATCTCGGAGCCCTTGACCACCGGCATCCACTCGTCGAGCAGGCGGGTGAGCGAGCGGATCATCCGGGTCTTGGCCTGGCCGCGCTCACCGAGGAAGACGACGTCGTGGCCGGCCAGCAGGGCGTTCTCGAGCTGAGGCATGACGGTCTGCTCGTAGCCGAGGACGCCCTCGAACAGCGGCTCGCCGGCCCGGATCCTGGCGACGGCGTTCTGGCGCACCTCCTCCTTCACCGGGCGCGACGCCCAGCCCGACTCCCGGAGGGCGCCGAGGGTGGACGGGAGCTCCGCAGGGTGGGCCATGTCGCGAACCTATCCGCCGGTTCGGCGGGCCGGTCTGCGGCCGTAGGCTCCGACGACCATGCCGACGTTCGACCAGTGGCTGGCCACCCCGGCCGACGAGGACCTCCGGCGCACGTTCGCCGAGCCGGACCTCGACGACGCCGGCTGGGAGCCCCTCGCCGTGCCCGGCCACTGGCGCTCGAACCCGGCCTTCGCCGACCACGACGGCCCGCTGCTGCACCGCACCCGGTTCGAGCAGGCGGCGGGTGCGCCCGACCGCCGGTGGTGGCTGCGCTTCGACGGCATCTTCTACCAGGGCGACGTGTGGCTCGACGGCGCCTACCTCGGCGACACGGAGGGCTACTTCTTCGCCCACGAGTTCGAGGTCACCGAGCAGCTGCGATCCCGCCGCGAGCACCTCCTCGCCGTCGAGGTGGCCTGCTCGCCCCAGACCGACCGCACCCGCAAGCGGAACATCACGGGCGTGTTCCAGCACTGGGACTGCCTCGACCCCGACTGGAACCCCGGCGGCATCTGGCGACCGGTGCGCCTCGAGGAGTCCGGGCCCGTCCGCATCCGCCACCTCGTGACCCGCTGCGTCGAGGCCAGCGCCGAGCGGGCCGTGCTCGCCGTCACCGCCAACCTCGACGCCGCCGGCGCCACCGATGTCCACCTGCGCACCACCGTCGGCGCCGTCGACCACGGCACCGACCGCACGCTGGCCGCCGGGCCGAACACCGTCGAGTGGACGGTCACCGTCGACCGGCCGCGACTGTGGTGGCCCCACGCCCTGGGCGAGGCCCACCTCGAGGCGGTCTCCGTCGAGGTGCGCCTGCGCGACGAGGCGGGCAGCCGGGTGTCCGACCGGCGGCGGTTCCGCACGGGCCTGCGCCAGGTCTCCATGCGCCGCTGGCAGCTCTCGGTCAACGGCGAGCGGCTGTTCTGCAAGGGCACCAACCTCGGCCCCACCCGCATGGCGCTCGGCGAGGCGACGCCCGACGAGCTGGCCGCCGACATCCAGCGGGCCCGCGACGCCAACCTCGACCTGGTCCGCATCCACGGCCACGTCGGGCGGCCCGAGACCTACGACGCCGCCGACCGGCTCGGGGTGCTGCTGTGGCAGGACTTCCCGCTGCAGTGGGGCTACGCCCGCTCGATCCGCTGGCAGGCCCAGCGCCAGGCCACCGAGATGGTGGCCCTGCTCGCCCACCACCCCTCCGTGGCCGTCTGGTGCGGACACAACGAGCCGATCGGCATCGACGTCGACACCGACGACCTCGGCGACCCCCGCCTCGCCCGGCGGGTCGGCATGCGGTTCCTCGCGGCCCAGCAGGCACCGACCTGGAACAAGTCGGTGCTCGACCGGGCGGTGAAGCGCTCGATCGAGAAGGCCGACGGCACCCGCCCCGTCGTCAAGCACTCGGGCGTGCTGCCCCGCCTCCCGGCCCTGCAGGGCACCGACAGCCACCTCTACTTCGGCTGGTACTGGGGCGACGACCGCGACCTCCCCGGCTTCGCCCGGGCCCTCCCGAGCCAGGTGCGCTTCCCCAGGGAGTTCGGCGCCCAGGCGGTGCCCGAGACCGACGACTTCATGGGCGCCGACGCCTGGCCCGACCTCGACTGGGAGCGCCTCGGGCACGCGCACAACCTGCAGCTCGGGGTCATGGACCGCCACGTGCCCCGCGACGGCCGCTCGTACGAGGAGTGGAAGGCGGCCACGCAGGCGCACCAGGCCGAGGTGGTGCGCCACCACATCGAGCAGCTGCGCCGGCTCAAGTACCGCCCCACCGGCGGGTTCTGCCAGTTCTCCTTCGCCGACTCGCACCCGTCGGTGACGTGGTCGGTGCTCGACCACGAGCGGCGCCCCAAGCCCGCCCACGCCGCACTCGTCGCCGCGTGCGCGCCGGTCATCGTCGTGGCCGACCGGCTGCCGGCGTCGGTGTCGCCCGGCGACGCCCTCGCCCTCGACGTGCACGTCGTGTCCGACCGGCGCATCGACCTCAGCGGTCAGATCGAGGCCGAGGTCCGCTGGGACGGCGGCGCCCACCGCTGGTCGTTCGAGGGCGAGGTCCCGGCCGACTCCTGCGTGCGGGTGGGCACCATCCAGCTCGAGGTCCCCGACGCCCCGGGCGAGCTCGTGGTGCACCTCCACGGCCGGGTCGGCGACGACGTCGTCTCCCGCTGCGAGGCCACCGCGATCACCTGACCGGGACGCCGATCTGCGCCCTCGATGGCGGCCATCTGCGCCAGCGGGGTTGATTGCCCCTCCCATCTGGCACCCGGGTACGGTGCGGCCCCATGCAGACCATGGAGCAGCCAGCCGCTGCGGGAGGTCAGGGCCCCGGCGTTCGGCCCGTGCACCGCCCACGTCGCCCGGCCCCGTGGCCGGTCGCCTTCTACCGATCGGCCGTCGGCAAGAAGTGGGTGATGGCCATCACGGGCATCATCCTGATGGGCTTCGTGTTCGGCCACATGGTCGGCAACCTCAAGATGTACCAGGGCGCCCACGCCCTCAACGTCTACGGCGAGACGCTGCGCGAGCTGCTCTACCCGCTGCTCCCCCGCACGCTGTTCCTCTGGCTGATCCGCCTGGTGCTGATCGCCGCCTTCGTCCTCCACATCGTGGCGGCCGCCCAGCTCACCGCCTACAACCGCCGCTCCCGGGCCGGCGGGTACGAGGCCAAGCGGGGCTGGCAGGCGGCCAACGCCGCCAGCCTCTCGATGCGCTTCACCGGCGTCGTGATCCTGCTGTTCCTGATCTGGCACCTGGCCGACTTCACGTGGGGCTTCGTCAACCCGGACTTCGTGCGCGGCGACGTGTACCGCAACGTCCAGGCCAGCCTCACCAACGCCGTGCCCGCCGCCATCTACGTGCTGGCGAACATCGCCCTCGGCGTGCACCTGTACCACGGCGGCTGGTCGATGTTCCAGAGCCTCGGGCTCAACAACCCGCGCTGGAACAGCTGGCGCCGCAGCTTCGCCGTCGGCTTCGCCGCCATCGTCACCCTGGGCAACCTGAGCTTCCCGCTCATGGTGCTCTCGGGCGCCACGTCCGACGACGTGTGCTTCGAGGACGGCGACCGCATCGTCACCTGCGAGGAGGTCTTCGCCGAGGCGCTGCGGCAGGGCCAGATCAGCGTCGAGCAGTTCGACCAGCTCGACGACGGCCAGCGCCACGACATCATCAAGGCCTACGAAGCCAACCAGCAGCTGCGCATCGAAGGGGCAGGACTGTGATCGGCAACCTCGACTCCGCCGTCCCCCCGGGGCCCATCGGCGAGAAGTGGACCCAGCACAAGTTCGACATGAAGCTCGTGGCGCCGAACAACCGGCGCAAGTTCGAGGTCATCGTCGTGGGCACCGGCCTCGCCGGTGCGGCCGCCGCCGCCACGCTCGGCGAGCAGGGCTACAAGGTCAAGGTCATCAGCTACCACGACTCGCCCCGGCGGGCGCACTCGATCGCCGCCCAGGGCGGCATCAACGCCGCCAAGAACTACAAGAACGACGGCGACTCGATCTACCGCCTCTTCTACGACACGGTGAAGGGCGGCGACTACCGCTCCCGCGAGGCCAACGTGCACCGCCTCGCCGAGGTGTCGGTCGACATCATCGACCAGTGCGTCGCCCAGGGCGTGCCCTTCGCCCGCGAGTACGGCGGCCTGCTCGACAACCGCTCCTTCGGCGGCGCCCAGGTGTCGCGCACCTTCTACGCCCGGGGCCAGACCGGCCAGCAGCTCCTGCTCGGCGCCTACCAGGCGCTCATGAAGGAGGTGCACGCCGGCAGCGTCGAGCTGCTCACCAAGACCGAGGTCCTCGACCTGGTCGTGAAGGACGGCGTCGCCCGCGGCGTCATCACCCGCGACCTGCGCACCGGCGCGATCGTGCGGCACTCCGCCCACGCCGTGCTGCTGTGCACCGGCGGCTACGGCAACGTCTTCTACCTCTCGACCAACGCCAAGCACTCCAACGCCACCGCGGCGTGGCGGGCGCACAAGCGGGGCGCGCTGTTCGCCAACCCCTGCTTCACCCAGATCCACCCGACGTGCATCCCGCCGTCGGAGGAGTACCAGTCGAAGCTCACGCTCATGTCCGAGTCGCTGCGCAACGACGGCCGGGTGTGGGTGCCGAAGGACCCGGACGAGACCCGGCCGGCCTCGCAGATCCCCGACGAGGACCGCGACTACTACCTCGAGCGCAAGTACCCGAGCTTCGGCAACCTCGTGCCGCGCGACGTGGCGTCCCGCAACGCCAAGACCGTGGTCGACGAGGGCCGGGGCGTCGGCCCGCGCAAGAACGGCGTGTACCTCGACTTCGCCGACTCCATCGACCGGCTCGGCCGCAGCGCCATCGAGGAGCGCTACGGGAACCTGTTCGAGATGTACGAGCGCATCACGGACGAGAACCCGTACGAGGAGCCGATGCGCATCTACCCCGCCGTCCACTACACGATGGGCGGCCTCTGGGTGGACTACCACCTGATGTCGAACATCCCCGGCCTGTTCGTGCTCGGCGAGGCCAACTTCTCCGACCACGGCGCCAACCGCCTCGGCGCCTCGGCCCTCATGCAGGGCCTGGCCGACGGCTACTTCGTCATCTCCTACACGCTGGCCAACTACCTGGCCGGCATCCTCGGCGAGCCCACGCTGCCCGTCGACGACCCCGCCTTCGCCCAGACCGAGGCCGACGTCGCCGACCAGGTGAACCGCCTCCTCTCCATCGGCGGCACCAAGTCCCCGGACTGGTTCCACAAGGAGCTGGGCCGGATCATGTGGGACCACTGCGGCATGGCCCGCAACGAGGCCGGCCTCGAGAAGGCGCTGTCGGAGATCCCGGCCCTGCGCGACGAGTTCTACAAGGACCTGCGCGTGCTCGGCTCCGGCCAGAGCCTGAACCAGAGCCTCGAGAAGGCGGGCCGCATCGCCGACTTCCTCGAGCTCGGCGAGCTGATGTGCAAGGACGCCCTCGACCGGCGCGAGTCCTGCGGCGGCCACTTCCGCGAGGAGTCCCAGACCGAGGAGGGCGAGGCCCTCCGCGACGACGAGAACTTCTCGTTCGTGTCGGCGTGGGAGTGGACCGGTGACCCGGCCGCCAGCGTCCGCCACGAGGAGCCGCTCGTGTTCGAGAACGTGGCGCTGACGCAGCGCAGCTACAAGTGAGGATCCCCCGATGAAGCTCACGCTCAAGATCTGGCGCCAGCCCGACCCCGCCACCAAGGGCGAGATGCGCACGTACGACCTCGACGGCGTGTCCGACGACATCTCGTTCCTCGAGATGCTCGACATGCTCAACGAGCAGCTGATCGCCGAGGGCGAGGAGCCGGTCGAGTTCGAGCACGACTGCCGCGAGGGCATCTGCGGCTCGTGCGGCCTCATGATCAACGGCCAGGCGCACGGCCCACAGAAGGGCACCGCCACCTGCCAGCTGCACATGCGCAAGTTCGCCGACGGCGAGACGATCACCATCGAGCCGTGGCGGGCCGCCGCCTTCCCGGTCGTCAAGGACCTGGTCGTCGACCGCTCGGCGTTCGACCGCATCGTCGAGGCCGGCGGCTACATCACCGCCCCCACCGGCTCGGCGCCCGACGCCAACCTCATCCCGGTGCCGAAGGAGGCCGCCGACGCCGCGTTCGACGCCGCCGCCTGCATCCAGTGCGGCGCCTGCGTGGCCGCCTGCCCCAACTCGGCCGCCCAGCTGTTCACCGCGGCCAAGATCGAGCACCTCAACCTGCTCCCCCAGGGCCAGGCGGAGCGCGACACCCGCGTGCTCGGGATGGTCGACACGATGGAGACCTACTTCGGCTCGTGCACGAACCACGGCGAGTGCACGGCGGCGTGCCCGAAGGAGATCCCGCTCGACTACATCGCGTACATGAACCGCGACTACGTCCGGGCCCAGCTCCGCAACCGCAAGCTCGCCGGCCAGCGCTGAGCGCCGGGGCGGCGGGGTAGGGCCACCCCGACCAGGCCAGCCCACCGCCGTCGTCAGCCGCATGTCCCAGCTCCGCACGATCCTGAAGCGCACCGCCGCCGTCGTCGCCGCGGGCGGCGGCGCGTTCGGCGGCGTCGGGCTGCTCGCCTACGTGCAGGCCCGGCAGTGCGCATCCGACGGCGGGCCGTTCCCCGCCCACCGCCTCGACGGCGACGTCGGGCCGCCCGAGGCCGACGCCCACCGGGTGGTGTGGCTCGGCGACAGCCTGGCCGCCGGGCTCGGCGCCATCTCGCCCGAGGTCACGCTCCCCCGCCTGGTCGCCGCCGGCGGCACGCACCGCACCCGGCTGCACGTGTACGCCACCGCCGGGGCCACCAGCGTCGACGTGGTCGAGCGCCAGCTGCCGGCGCTGCGCCAGCTCCACCACGGGCTGGGCCAGATCGGCCAGCGCATCGACGCGGTCGGCGTCACCGTCGGCGCCAACGACATCAGCGCGTTCACCAGCCGCCGCCGGTTCCGGCGCAACGTCGCCGCCATCGTCGAGGCCGCCGACGGGGCGCCCGTGGTGCTCGTCTCGATCCCCGGCCTCGCCGACGCCATCCGGCTGCCGCACCCGCTGCGGGCGCTGGCCGAGGTGCGCGCCCGCTGGCTCGACGCCGTGCTGCGCGAGGCCGCCCGACGGTCGGGCGTGCACTACGCCTCGGTCCGCCGCCGGCCGTCCTGGATCACCCGCCGGGCTCGCGAGCACTTTCTCTCCGCCGATCGCTTCCATCCCTCCGGCGCCGGGTACGCCATCTGGGCCGACCGCATCGGCCACGCGTTCCAGCTGGCGCTGCGGCCGGCGACGGGCTGAGGGGCGCTCAGGCGCCGAGCAGCGGCACGTCCGGACCCCGGACCTCGATCCAGCCCACGCCCACGCCGCCGTCGCCGGTGCGGTGGCGGCACAGGGCCCGGGGTCGGCGGCCCCGGCGCTCGCCCAGCTCGAGCGGCACCGGCGTGGCGGCCAGGACCTCGCTGCGCAGCTCGTCGCCATCCACCCGGACGACGGCGGCCACCGGGAGGCCGTGGTCGTCGAGGTCGAGCGTGGCCGAGGCCGGCTCCTCCCGCACGGAGCCGTCGGCGTCGACGATGCGGGCCACGGTCAGCCCCGAGCGGTGGTCGACCGACCAGCGGCGCTCCCCCTCCACCGTGCCGGTGAGCCGCCAGCCGTCGGACGCCCACCACTCGATGGGCCCCCAGTCGTGCTGGCGGCTGCCGACCGCCTCGAGGTCGATGACGGAGGCGCCGACGAGGACCTCGCCGTGGACCCGGCAGTGCTGCTCGTAGCCGCGGGCCGTGTCGAGCACGGGGCCGTCGGCCTCCCACTCGAGGTCGAGGCCGAGGGCGACCCGGTCCCCGAGCTGGCGGCCGTGCAGCTCGAGGGGGTCGTCGACGCCGAGGGCGAAGGCCTCGAGCCCGAGCGTCCAGTGGTCGAAGGGCGCCTCGCACACGTGGTCGGCCCACAGGCCGGTGGTCCGGACCTCGAACGGGCTGCTCCGGAACGGCACCTCGTGGTCGAGCACGGCGAGGAGCTGGCGGCCGGGACCGGCGAGCATCGCCTGGTACCAGGCCCGGTCGGCGAAGCGGGCGTAGCGCACCCAGCCGCCGAGGTGGCCGTCGGCGGTGGCGAAGTCGAACGACCACGTCTCGCTGAACGGACCGGTGCCGTCCGGCTCGTGCGGGAGCTCGTCGGAGGGCGCCGGGGGCATGGCGGCCATGGTCGCGTGCCACGATGCGGGGCGTGCAGTTCCTCTCCGACGAGTGGCTCGCCGCCATGGACGACGCCGCCCGGTCGCGCCCGGTGGTGGACGACGACCCGCTCCGGGGCGTGCGCCTCGTCGTCGAGCAGGTCGTGGTCGACGGACCCCGGTGGCGCCTCGTCGTCGACGACGGCCGCTGCTCGGTGGCGCCGGGCGGCGACGGCGAGCCCGACGTGCGCTTCACCTCCGACCGGGGCACAGCCGAGGCCATCGCCCGGGGCGAGCGGGCCGCGCTCGAGGCGTTCATCGCCGGCGACCTCGTGCTCGGCGGCGACGTCCGCCGGCTGCTCGAGCACCGGGCCGCGCTCGAGGTCCTCGGCGACCTGTTCGCGTCGGTCAAGGCCGAGACCACCTTCGCCTGACATGCCCGAGCTGCCCGAGGTCGAGGCCCACGCCGAGCGGCTCACCGAGGCCTTCGCCGGCGCCGTGCTCGACCGGTTCACCCCCCTCGCGTTCACGGCGCTGAAGACGTTCTCACCCGACCCGGCGGTCACCCACGGCGAGGCGCTGTCGTCGGTGGGGCGGCGGGGCAAGCTGCTCCTGCTGCGCTTCCCGTCGGCCACCCACGTCGTGCACCTGATGCAGGGCGGGCGGCTGCGACCGGACGAGAAGCAGGCGGCCAAGCCCAAGGGCGGCCAGGCCCGCTGGCGCTTCGCCGACGGCCGGGCGCTCCTGCTCTCGGAGGCGGGCACCGAGCGCAAGGCCGGCGTCTGGGTCGTCGACGGCGACCCCGAGGAGCACGAGCCGCTCGTCGACCTCGGCCCGGACGCCACCGACCTCGACGCCACGGCGCTGCTCGCCCTGCTCCACGAGGAGAACACCCGGGTGCACGGCTTCCTGCGCGACCAGCGCCGCCTCGCCGGGCTGGGCCGGCGGCTGGCCAACGAGGTGCTGCACCGGGCGAAGCTGTCGCCCTTCGCCATGACCGCCAAGCTGGGACCCGCCGACGCCGAGGCGCTCGTGGCGGCCATCCACGACGCCGTCGACGAGGGCCTCGCCTACGAGCGCACCCGCGACGACATGTCGTCGTCGAAGGACCGCCCCGGGGCCGTGCACCACCGCACCGGCGAGGCCTGCCCCGTGTGCGGGGACGCGATCCGGGAGGTCGCGTACACCCGCTACACGGTGCACTACTGCCCGACGTGCCAGACCGGCGGCAAGGTGCTCGCCGACAACACCACGTCGAAGTTCCTCAAGTAGGGCTAGATCAGGCCCTGGCCCTTGACGGTCTCCATCTCCTCGACGAGCTCGTTCGCCGAGGCGTCGATGCGACCCCGGCTGAAGTCGTCGATGTCGAGCCCCTGGACGATGCTCCACTGCCCACCGCTGGTGGTGCAGGGGAAGCTGGAGATGATGCCCTCGGGCACGCCGTAGGAGCCGTCGGACGGCACGGCCATCGACACCCAGTCGTCGGCCGGGGTGCCGAGCACCCAGTCGTGCACGTGGTCGATGGCGGCGTTCGCCGCCGAGGCCGCCGAGCTGGAGCCACGGGCGTCGATGATGGCCGCGCCGCGCTTCTGCACCGTCGGGATGAAGTCGTCCTCGAGCCAGGCCTGGTCGGAGCCGGCCGCCTCGAAGCCGTTCTTGCCGTCGACCTCGGCGTGGAACACGTCGGGGTACTGGGTGGCCGAGTGGTTGCCCCAGATCGTCATCTTGGTGATGTCGTTGACCGTGGCGCCGGCCTTCTTGGCCAGCTGGGCGATGGCGCGGTTGTGGTCGAGGCGGGTCATCGCCGTGAACCGCTCCCGGGGGATGTCCGGCGCCGAGTGCATGGCGATGAGGGCGTTGGTGTTGGCCGGGTTGCCAACCACCAGGACCTTCACGTCGTCGGCGGCGTTGTCGTTCAGGGCCTTGCCCTGGACGGTGAAGATGCCGCCGTTGGCCTCGAGCAGGTCGGCGCGCTCCATGCCGGCCTTGCGGGGCATCGAGCCGACGAGCAGGGCGATGTTGGCGCCGTCGAAGGCCACGTCGGCCTGATCCGTGGTGGTGTAGCCGGAGAGCAGCGGGAAGGCGCAGTCGTCGAGCTCCATGACCACGCCCTCGAGCGCGCCCATGGCCGGCGTGATCTCGAGCAGCTTCAGGTGCACCGGCTGATCGGGGCCGAGGAGGGCGCCGCTGGCGATGCGGAACAGGAGCGAGTAGCCGATCTGGCCGGCGGCGCCGGTGACGGCCACGGTGACGGGAGGCTTGGCTGCGGTCATGGCTCGGACCCTATGCCGCGCCCCGTTCCCGGCGGAACCCGGTGGGGCTGGTCCGTTCGGGTGGTTCTGGAGCCGTTCGTTCTGCTGGTCCGGGCCCTCGGGGAGAGACCTGGCGTTCCCCACGCCAGCACATCGAAAGGACCTACACCATGTACGTCGGCATCGGCACCCTCATCCTCCTGATCCTCATCCTGATCCTCATCTTCTGATCAGGCAGATCGTGGAACGAGACGCAGCGGCCCGGTCGGCACCTCGCTGACCGGGCCGAGCGCTGTCCGGGCCGCGAGCGCGCCCTGCAGCGCGACGATCGCCACCTCGACCTGGTCGTCGTCGGGCCGGCGGGTGGTGAAGCGCTGCGGCCACAGCAGCAGCCGCTCGACCCGACCGCCCGGGCGCAGCGCCGCCAGCTTGCCCAGGGCGACGAGCGCCTCGTAGGCGACGGCGGCCACGAGCGGGACGACCAGGATCCGGGCGACGAAGCGCAGCGCCACCGGATCGGCGGGCAGCAGCGGGTGGGCGATGGCCGCGACGGCGGCGACGACGAGCAGGAAGCTGGTGCCGCACCGGGGGTGGAGCAGCGAACCGCCCCGCAGGGCCTCCGGCACCAGCGGCCGGCCGTCCTCGTGGGCGGCGACCACCAGGTGCTCGGCCCCGTGGTACTGGAACACCCGGCGGACCTCGCGCCGACGGCTCACCGCCGCGACGTAGCCGGCGAGCACCGCGAGCCGGGCGACGGCCTCGACGGCGCCGAACCACGGCGTGCCGCCGGCGAGCCAGCCGGCGACGGTGGCCGGCACCACGACCACCAGGGCGAGCACCGAGACGACGGCGATCGCGAGCAGCAGCCACAAGGGTGCCGGTCGCTTGTCGGCCGGCCGGTGGCCGGACACGCCCTCGGACCAGCGCAGCGCCTCGACGCCGACCAGCACCGACTCGCCGAGGGCGGCGAGGCCCCGGGCGAAGGGACGGCCCTCGTAGCGCGACGCCCACCCGGGCACGCGCACCTCGCGGGTCTCGATCCCGCCGTCGGGGCGGCGCACGGCCACGCACGCCTGGTCACCGGCGCGCATGAGCACGCCCTCGAGGACCGCCTGACCTCCGACCCGGACCGGGGTCGCCGCGGCGCGCTCGCCGTCCATGCCTGCTCCTGTCGAACGGTGCCCGCCGCCGGCGCAGACGGTAACCGGGCGAGGCGACGATCGTCCCGTCGGCCGCCGGATCCGGGACCAATGGCCCATGCCGGGGCCCGGACGCGACGGCGGCGGGCCCGAGGGCCCGCCGCGCCGTTGGTTCGTCAGCCAAGACCACCTCGTTCGAGGCGGCCGCAGGACTCTAGAGCTGCATGCTCTTCGTCTCGAGGAACTCCTCGAAGCCGTGCGTGCCGTACTCGCGGCCGTAGCCCGACTGCTTGTAGCCGCCGAAGGGGGCGTTCGGGTTGAACGAGCCCTGGTTGACCTCGATCTGGCCGGTGCGGATCTTGCGGGCGACCGCCTTGGCGTGCTCGACGTCGCCGCCCTGCACGCCGCCGGAGAGGCCGTACAGCGAGTCGTTGGCGATGGCGACGGCCTCGTCCTCGGTGTCGTAGGGCAGGATCGACAGGACCGGCCCGAAGATCTCCTCCTGGGCGATGGTCATGTCGTTGCGGACCTCGGAGAACACCGTGGGGCGCACGAAGAAGCCGTCGGGGTTGACGCCCTCGGGCTTCTCGGGGCCGCCGGTGACCAGCTTGGCGCCCTCGTCCATGCCCTTGCGGATGTACTCGGTGACCCGCTCGACCTGGGCCCGGCTGGACAGCGGGCCGAGGCGGGCGCCGTCGGCGAAGGGGTCCATGGGCTGGTAGTTGGTCTCGACCTCGTCGGCGGCGATGCGCTCGGCGTCGGCCAGGCGATCGCGGGGCACGAGCATGCGGGTGAGGGCGGTGCAGGTCTGGCCGGAGTTGATGTAGCACTTGCCCACGCCGTCGCGGACGGCGGCCTCGAACTGGGCGTCGTCCAGGTCGGGCAGGAGGATGTTGGCCGACTTGCCGCCCAGCTCGAGGGCGACGCGCTTGATGGAGCCGGCGGCGTTGGCGGCCACCTTCTTGCCGGCGTTGGTGGAGCCGGTGAAGGAGACCATGTCGATCTCGGGGTGGGCGGACATGGCCTCGCCCACGATCTGGCCGACGCCGGGCACCAGGTTGAACACGCCCGCCGGCACGCCGGCGTCGTGGATCACCTCGGTGAGGATGTAGGCGTCGATCGGGGCGATCTCGCTCGGCTTCAGCACGACGGTGCAGCCGGCGGCCATGGCGAAGGCGACCTTGGCGGCGATCTGGTGGAGCGGGTAGTTCCAGGGCGTGATGCAGCCGACGACGCCGACGGGCTCCTTGACGACGAGGCTGTTGCCCACCGTCTCCTCGTACTGGTAGCCCTCGGCGATGGCGGCGGCCTGCGAGAAGGAGTTGATGGGCAGGCCGGCCTGGACGATCTGACTCAGCCACTTCGGCATGCCCGCCTCGCGGGTCACCACGGTGGCGATCTCGTCCATGCGGGCGCCCAGGCCCTCGGCGATGCGGGTGCAGTACTTGGCCCGCTCCTCGACCGACTTGGCGGCCCAGGCGTCGAAGGCGGCACGGGCGGCCTTGGCGGCCTTGTCGAGGTCCTCGGCGGTGCCGCTCGGGATCGTGGCGATCACGGAGCCGTCGGTGGAGTCGTACACCTCGATGGTGTCGCTGCCGGTGGACGGCACCCAGGCACCGTCGATGTAGATCTTGTCGTACGCCTGCACGGTGGTCGTGTCCCCCTGAGGATGGTCTGCGAGCAACTGGTAACGGACGTTATCTCCCGGACCTCGCGGCTGCCACCCGCCCCCTACGCTCCGCCCGTGGCCCGCCGACTCGTGCGACTGCTGGTGCCGAGCCCGGACGGGCGCCGGGTGCTCGCCCGGCCGAACGGGCTGGCCGGCTGGGCGCTGCCGGCGGTGCCGGTGGACGGCCCGCCGTGGTCCGACGAGGCGCTGGCGGCGGCGGCCCGCATCGTCGGGGCGGCGGTGCGGCCCGTGCGCGAGGTGGTCGGCGACGCCTGGGAGGTCGAGGCGCTCGACCGGGTCCCGGCCGTCGGCGTGACGTGGATCGGGCTCGAGGAGGCCGGCCGGCTCGGTGCCGACGCCGAGGCGCTCCGGCGGTGGGCCGCGACGGACGGGGGCTAGGTTCGGCGCCGATGGCGTCGCTGGCGCCGGTGGTGGACGGGCTGTGCTTCCCCGAGGGCCCGCGCTGGCACGACGGTCGGCTGTGGTTCTCGGACATGCACGCCCACGAGGTGCGCTCGGTCGACCCGGCCACGGGCGACTGCCGGCTGGAGGCCGAGGTGCCCGGCCAGCCGTCGGGGCTCGGGTGGCGGCCGGACGGCACGCTGCTCGTGGTGTCGATGACCGACCGCCGGCTGCTCGCCCGCGTCGACGGCCGGCTCGAGGAGGTGGCCGACCTGTCCGCCGTGGCCCCGAGCCACTGCAACGACATGGTCGTCGACGCCCGGGGCAACGCCTACGTCGGCAACTTCGGCTTCGACCTCCACGACCCCGACGCCGACCAGCGCACCACGAACCTCGTGCTCGTCACCGCCGCCGGCGAGGTGCGCGAGGTGGCCGACGAGCTGTTCTTCCCGAACGGCTGCGTCATCACGCCCGACGGCCGCACGCTGGTGGTGGGTGAGTCGTTCAGCGGGTGGCTCACCGCCTTCACGATCGGCGACGACGGCTCGCTGCACGACCGGCGCGAGTGGGCCCGGGTGCGCGGCGCCGTGCCCGACGGGATCTGCCTCGACGCCGAGGGCGCGATCTGGATGGCGTCGCCGATCAGCCACCAGGTGCTCCGCGTCGCCGAGGGCGGCGAGGTGCTCGCCGAGGTCCGCACCAGCGACGAGCGCCAGCCCTTCGCCTGCATGCTCGGCGGCCCCGACCGCCGCACGCTCTACGTCTGCACCGCGTTCACGAGCGAGCCGGGCCCCGCCCGCGCCGAGCGGGCGGGACGCATCGAGGCCGTCGAGGTCGACGTGCCCGGCGCCGGCTGGCCGTAGCGCGGGTTCAGGTGAGCGGCACGTAGCCGGGGACGTCGGCGGGCGGGGTGTCGAGGTACACCTTCGCCTCCGGCGGGCCGGCGAAGCGGCCGTGGCTCCAGCGGACCTCGACGTGGCCCTCGACGACGCGCTCGCTGCCGGCGTCCCGGTCGGCGACCGTGGCGGCCCAGCGGACCTGCGGTTGGCCGGCGCGATCCGGCTCCACGTCGAAGCAGCGCAGCTCGAAGCGCTGGCGCCAGTCCCACGGCGTGTCGATGCGCAGCCGGATCACGTCGTGGCGCCCGGCCCCCAGCACGAAGTACGGCGCGGCGGCGAAGCGGAGCAGGCGCCACAGCAGCTGCTCGCGCGCACCCGGCGTGCCGGCCGCGGCCCGCCACCGCTCGGCCGACGCCCGGCTCACCTCGGCGCACAGCCGCTCGTAGGGCTCGACCGCCTCGTCCGGCCAGCGCCGGCCCAGCTCGCGCAGGGCGTCGCGCAGGCGGCGGCGCTCGGACGGGTCGGCGACCGCCGGATCGTCCGGGAACGGGCAGCCCACCCCGACCGAGGCGGCCCGGGCGAGGGCCCGGTGGGCGTCCGGCGCCACCTGCGCGAACCAGTCGGTGCGGTCGTGGGCGTCGGTGGCCTTCAGCAGGTGGTCGAAGACCCGGGCGGGCGCGGCGTTGTGGAGCACCTTCGACAGGTACTTGCACGACACCAGGTAGACGCGGTCGACCCGCAGGTCGGCGGGGATGACCTGGTCGCCGGGCGGGCGGTGCCCGCCGGTCCACTCGATGCGAGCCGGCCGCCGTCCGCCGAGGCCCTCGGGGTGGCAGGTGAAGGCGACGCCGTTGGCGTAGGCGGCCTCGGCCAGCTCCTGCAGGGCCGGGTCGCGGAGCCCGGCGTCGAGCTGCTCCCACGCCTCGGCGCCGACGTGGACCTCGGCCGGCCGCTGGAGCACCGCCCAGCCGACCGAGCCGTGGTCGAGCATGCCGAGGGCGGTGGCGAGCTCCGAGACCGCGGTGCGGGTGTCGGCCACGGCCTCAGCCGTGCAGGGCCCGGAGCGCGTCGACGGCGTCCGGCGCGCCGAGCTCGACCACGGCGTCGATGGCGGCGCCGTCGCCCGGGCCGACGACGGCGGCGAGGGTGCGCGCCTGCGCCGTGCCCTTCGCCGGGCGCTCGGGGGTCAGCACCAGTACCCGCTCGGGACGACCGGCGGCCCGCAGCACCGACGCCTGGCCGATGGCGCGCCACAGCACGTCGGTGCGGCGCAGGCCCGACGGCGGCGGGGTGAAGCCGCCGGCGACGAGCACGAGCCAGGGGCGGCCGGTGCCGTCGGTGGCGGCGAGGTCGACGTCGACGGCCAGGCCCGGCACCTTCGGGCGGTCGGGGGCCACCTCGAAGCCAGCCTCGGCCAGCAGCCGTCGAGCGACGTCGGTGGCCTTGGCGCCGCGGCGCAGGGCCTCGGCGGCGGGGGCGGCATCGGCGAGCTTGCCGGCGGGCGGGACCTCGACCTCGGCGTGCTCGCCCGCCCGGCGCTCGGCGTCGACCCGGGCGAGGGCGGCCTCGACGTAGGCCGGGTCGGTGTCGAAGCCCACGAAGTGCCGGCCGCTGCGGACGGCGGCCACGGCGGTGGACCCGGCGCCCATGAACGGGTCGAGCACGAGGTCGCCGGCGTAGGTGTAGAGGTCGATGAGCCGCTGGGGCAGCTCGACGGGGAACGGCGCCGGGTGGCCGACCCGCCGGGCGCTCTCGGGCGCCAGCTCCCACA